>CAYUPG010000190.1:0-6075 GCA_964446515.1 uncultured Treponema sp. | reverse complement strand
CGTTCGGCCACGTAGACCTTGAGCTCCAATCCCCCGGTGCCCGAGAGCCGGGCCACCGGCACGGCCTGGGTGATGGTCATGCCCACCTGGGCGGGCAGGGCCACGATGGTGCCCGAGATGGGGGCCTTGGCCACGCCGGGCACGAAGGTCATGCCGGGGCGGGACGGGTCGATCTCCGCGATGGGGTCGTCCTTGCGCACCCGGTCGCCCACGGAGACGTAGAGCTTGGTGACCTTGCCGGCCACGTCGGAATAGGCGTCCACGGTGGTGCCCGCCACCAGGTCGCCGGAGAGGGCCAGGTAGTCCTGGATCTGCCCCTTCACGGCCCGGGTGGTGTTGACCGCGAAAACCGTGGGGGCTGCCGGGGCGGCCGCTCCGGCGCCCTTGGGCGCAGCGCCCTCCTTGGGAGCCGCGCCCGCATCCCCGCCCTTCGCCCCGCCGCAGGAGGCCAGGATACCCAGCGATATGATCAGCGCCGCAGCGGCGGCGAATTTGGTTGCCTTCCGTTTCATTCGTTATCTCCTCGTCAGGGTCCCGAAGGGCACGCCCGCGGCGTACTCCAGGTCCAATAGGCCCGTCATGTAATTGAATTTTTCCTTTACGACCTCAAGCTGGGCCTTGCGCAGCTCGAGTTCGGAGTTCTGAACCTCTAAAAGGTCCTTGATCCCCGCCCGGTAGGACTCCTCGGTCAGGCGGTAGGCCCGCTCCGCCAGGTCCACGTTCAGCCTGAGGGCTTCCACGCTCTTGCGGGACTTTTCGAGCTTCAGGACCGTGGTGTAGATCTCCACTTCGGCTCTTCTGACGGTTGATGCGAGCAAAATATTTTGTTGTTTTATGCCATCATCAATATCAGCTATGCCTTGGGCTTCACTAGAAAAGGGTAATAATCCGTTTAAAACATAGCGGATAGTCGCGGAGAACATTCCGGAGCGCTGCTTCCAGCCGTCGTCCATGGTCCAGGAATCCTTCCAGGGGTCTCCCTGGAAAGTGGGATCCGCATTCCATTTCAGTATCAATGAGGGTGAATTATTCATATAAGCTTTTGCCTTACGTCCACTCTCCGCGAGAAGTATTCTTTGGCGTATCTCTTGCGCATCTGGATACCCTGAAGATCCCTTTTTAATAAGGTCTGCCAGGTCCAGTTCCACGAAGTCGGGGGGGGCCAGGTCGGAAAGATCCAGCCGAGTCCCGTAGGGGAAGCCCAGGTTTATGGCGAAGGCGGCCATGGATGATTCCAGGGCATTGTTGAGCTCGGCGATTGTAGGCTTCAAGTTCTCCGCGGCCACCTGGGCCTGAAGCACGGTCAGTTCCGGGGCCAGTCCAGCCCGGTAGTTGTCCCGGGCCAGGGCCACCCGCCGCTGGGCTGCCGCCAGGTTCTCCTCCATCAGAGCGATATTTTCTTTGAGGAGCAGGATCTGGTAGTAGCTCTTGCGCACGTCCCGCTCCAGCTGGGCCTTGGCCTTCTCGTAGGACAGGAGGCCCGCCTGGTAGTCCATTTTGAGGTTCTTGATGCCCTCAAAAACGGCAAAATTGAGTCTAAGTTCTGCGGAGAGGGAGGCTGAGAGGCTCCATTGAGGGGATGCCGGAAGGGAAATAGGACCAATGGGAGGCGGTAAGGGGAAAGACATCCCCTCAGGTTTATCATTAAACCGTGCTAACGTGCCCATAATATCCACCGTGGGGACGAAGACGTTCCAGGCGGTGTCCACCTTGCGCTTCTTGCCGGCCGCGTCGATGAGGCTGGACTGGAGGCCCAGGTTGTTCTTGAGGGCCAGGTCCACCGCGGCGTCGACGGAAAGCCGTTGGGCTTCCTGGGCCGAGGCGGCGGAAGCGGCGAGGGCCAGGACGAGGGCCGTCCCTAGGACGCGGATACGCGTTTTGATCATGGGGAAACTCCTTCTGCTGCGAGCCTGAGGGACGTGGAAACCCACCGAAACCTCGGTTCGCCGATACGACGTAGGTCCGCAAACTGCGCGACCTTCTGCGGCATTGTACCGCCCTAATGAATATGTACGAATATACCGCAAAATCCTCATGTTGACCATCCTTCGACCCCCCGGGTCGCGAACTTGAAGAGCTTCGGCAGGCCCACGCTCTCCCCGCCGCTGCAGGCGTTCCGGCAGGTAGGCGTCTCCATCATGAGCGCATTCACCACCAAGAAGAGCATCCACCGGGTCAGGGTTACCGCACTCAGAGGGCGTGCTGCGCCGCCCGACGTCCCCATGGACTCGAAGATTCGGAAGAGGCGACGGGGAACCAGAACGCCCAGGTCCAGGCGCTGTATGCGTATCCAATCCAGGGCCACCAGTATGTCCGGCCTGTGCCGCAGGTAACCGTAGACCGCCGCCATGGCCAGGTAGAGCCGCTCCGCGGGAGCTTGGGATCGGGATACCCTGGCGTCGACGATCTCCGTGATCCGCTCGAATTCCACCAAGAAGAGCTGCTTGAGCATGTCCTGCTTGTTCTTGAAATGGGCGTAGAGGCCGCTCTTGGAGAGGCCCGACCGCTTGGCCACCTGGTCCATGGAGGCGTTCCAGGGTCCCGCCTCCGCCACGGCGGAGGCCACCGCACCCAGGAGCCCCGACGGCTCGGCCGCCTCCTCCGCGCCGACCCGGGCCGCAGCGTCCAGGGCGGCGAAGTCCAGGGCGGCTATCGCCGCGGCATCGTAGGCGAGGCCGCGGCGCACGTAGGCCGCCGTATCCGCCGTCAGGGCCCGGACCTCCTCTCCGCTCGGAGCAGTCGAGTCCATTCCCCGCTCAAGGTGGAAGAGGGCGACGAAGAAGAAGGCGGTGGCGCCGGCAAGGCGCACCAGGGGAGATGCCTCGGCCTTTTCACCGGCCTGCCCCATGCGGCCCACCGGCACGCCCCGCTTCTCGAGCTCCCGGTGCATGTTCCGCCCCGGATCCGGGTTTCCCATGATCTGGGCAAAGGAGAAGACGAAGTCGTCCCGGTTCAGGGCGTAGTACTCCACCACCGAGGGGAGCATCGACAGGAGGGCGGAGGCCTCGTCGGCGGCCGCGGGCAGCTCGGCAAGGCGGGAGCGGAGGTAGGCGGCGTAGCGGTCGAAGAAGTCCTGGTAAAGAGCCCCAAGGAGGGCGTCCTTGTTCGGAAAGTGACGGTACAGGGCGGGCTTGGTTACCCCCAGCGCGGAGGCCACGTCGGTGAGGCTCGTTTTCCTGTAGGCGTCCCGGGCCCATACCTTGAAGGCCGCGGAGAGTATGTCTCGTTTATTCATATGTTACCGAACGGTCGTTAACATACTGATTCCAACACATCGGGTCAAGGGAAAAACGCGGATTTAACGGATTATTGAGGCGGCGCAAAGCGCCGCACCGCGCGCGGCGCCTGCATGGGGTCCCACACCTAGCGGTCGCAGGAGGCGCGGCCGCTCCAGACCTTGTAGCGCAGCGCTCCCGCGGCGGACTCCTCGTAGCGGGCCAGCATGAACAGGAGGTCCGCCAGGCGGTTGACGTAGCGGCGCAGGGCAGGCGGCACCTCCTCCCTGCGGGAGAGGGCGACGATGCGCCGCTCGCCCCTGCGGCAGACGGTGCGGCAGATGTCGAGCTTGGCGGAAGACGCGGTGGAGCCGGGGATGACGAAGCCCCTGAGGGGTACGGCGGCCTCCAGCTCATGGACCCAGCCGGTGATGCGCTCCACGTCGTCCTCGCAGAGGGGCTGGACGTAGACAGACTCTCCTGCGGTGGCCAGAGTGCCCGCGACGCGGAAGAGATCCTCCTGCAGGACGTCGATGAGCTCCTTGGCCCTTTCGGTCTCCGCGGCCCGCCGGGCGTCCCCCAGGAAGGAGTTGAGCTCGTCCACCGTGCCGTAGGCCTCCACCCGCAGGTCGTCCTTGGGGATGCGCTCCCCCGACCAGAGGCCGGTGGTTCCGTCGTCGCCGGTCTTGGTTGAAATGCTCATGGGGGTCTCCTTTGCTAGAAGGCGCCGCGGGCGGCGGCGAGGAAGGCGTCCAGGTCGGCGTGGGAGGGGAAGGCTCCCTGGTAGAAGGATGGCCCGCCGCCGCCCGTGCCGGAGTGGGCGGCGAAGAGCGCCTTCAGAACGGGACGCAGGTCCACGTCCCGGCGGGAGCAGAGGACCGCAGCCTTCCGTTCCGGCGCGGAGGCCACCACCACCACGGCGGTGCTCAGCTTCTGCAGAGCCCGGCCGACTCTGAGGGCCTCGTCCATGCCCCGATCTGCGTAGGACTTTACCATGACCGCGGCACCCGCGGGAGCCGCCGCGGCCAGGCGCTCCGCCTCAAGGCCGGCCAGCTGTTCCCGGAGGTTCAGGACCGTGCGGTCCAGGGCGGCGCTCCGTTCGGCCGCCGCCGCGGTGCCCCTGCCCAGCTCCTCCAGGGGCACCTTCAAGGTCCGGGAGGCCGCCTCCGCCTCGCCCCGGAGGAGGCGGAAGGAGCGCAGAACCCGGCGGCCCGCGATGAAGGAGATCCGCGTCATGCCCTTGTACTTCTCCGCCCCCAGGATCTTCACCATCCCTATGGGACCCGTGGAGGCCAGGTGGACTCCGCAGCAGGGTGAATAGTCGTAGCCGTCTATCTCCACCACCCGTATCACCTCCTCCCCGGCGGGGGGCTTCTTCCGCAGGGGGAAGGCGTCGATGTCCTCGGGGGGACAATGGTGGATAATGATGGGATAGTCCTCTTCGATGATGTCCTGGACCGCCTCCTCCGCGGGGGCCAGGTCCGTCTCCGCCAGGTTCGGGTCGTCCACATCGATGGTGTTCGTCCCCTCCCCCAGGTGCATGGAGACCGTGGGCGCGCCGTACAGGCGGAGCAGCGTGGCGGAGAGGAGATGCTGGGCGCTGTGCTGGACCGCCGAGTCCCGGCGCCGCGCGGCGTCCCTGCGCAGTTCCACCGGCCCCGGCTTAAGGGCCGAGGCCCCCTCGCCGTCCAGGAAATGGAGGATCTCGTCCCCCGACTCCTGCACCTCCGTCACGGCGACGCGGGGACCGGCGGCGGCTCCGATCGTGCCCCGGTCGGAACTCTGTCCGCCCCCCTCGGGATAGAAGTTGGTCGCATCCGTCACCGCGGCCGGGCGGCCGTCCACATCGCGGATTTCCAGCAGCGTCGCGGAAAGGACGTCCGCCCCATCATAAAAGCGCCTGAGCGTAGCCATGGGTCCAGTATGATGCCTAGACCGGGCCGGGTAAAGGGGCACCGGGGGCCATGACAGGGAAACATCCTTGCGCTACAATGCCCGGGATGCGCAACAGACTTACCAACGAGCTCGCGATCTGCGGCTTCAACGCCGTGGCCGCCCTGGCGGAACACCACGGAGACGAGATACTCAGGCTCTTCCTGCGGGAAGACCGCCTGCCCGCCCTCTCGGCCTTCTGCAGGCAGCTGGCCGAAAAGCGGCGCCCCTACAAGATATGCGACGACGAGGAGTTGGAGCGGCTCTGCAAGAGCCCGCGGCACCAGGGAGTGGTGGCCATGGTGCGGGAACCGGAAATTCCCCCCATGGCCGCGGAGGACCTTGAAGCCTGGGCCGCCTCCGGAAAGACGGGCCTGCTGCTGGATTCCGTGGGGAACGACAACAACCTGGGCGCCATCGTGCGGTCGGCCGCCTTCTTCGGTATCGATACGGTGGTGCTCTCCTCGGAGGACAAGGAAGCCCGGCTCACCACCAGCGCCTACCGCGTGGCCGCGGGGGGCATGGAGCACGTCAAATTCCGTTCCGTGAAGGATCCGGCGGCCTTTTTGAAAGACGCGGGTAAGCGCCTCACCGTGCTGGGGGCGGATCACCGGGCCCGCATGCGCCTGCGCGATTTAGGAGCGGTGCTCGCGGAGCGCCGGGAGGGCCCTGCCGGAAAGCGGGGGGTGGTTCTGGTCCTAGGGAACGAGGAGACGGGACTTTCGGCCCAGGTGAAGGAGCGCTGCTCGGTCCTGGTGCGCATTCCCGGCACGGGGAACGTGGAGAGCCTCAACGTGGCCCAAGCGGCCACCCTCTTCCTCCACGAGCTGTTCGAACTGTAGGCGGGACTTTCACCCGCCGGTGCGTGCGCCCTGCCGGGCGCACGCAAAAACGGGCCGCCGGCAGTGAAGCCGGCGGCCCGTACTAC
>CAYUPG010000189.1:0-6082 GCA_964446515.1 uncultured Treponema sp. | reverse complement strand
AGCTCGCGTTCTTTGAAGGGCTTGAGGATGTAGCCGAAGGGCTCAGCTTCCTTCGCCCGCTCCAGGGTCCGTTCGTCGGCGTAGGCCGTCAGGAAGATGACGGGTATCTGGAGCTCCCGCTTGACCTGCTTGGCCGCCTCGATGCCGTCCACGGTGCCGGAGAGCATGATGTCCATGAGGATGATGTCGGGCCTGTGCTTGCGCGCCTTAAGAACGGCGTCCTCGCCGTCCGCGGCGCTGTCGCAGATGATGTACCCGAAGCGCTCAAGCCGACGCTGCAGATCGAGGGCGATTATCTTTTCATCCTCAACGATTAGGACCCGTTCGCTATTCATATCTTGTACTTAGTATAACCGAAAGCCCTAGGGGGTCAAGTTCAATCTCTGCGCTTTTTGATTTCCCCGAGCACCGCCCGGGCCAACTCATCGGGGGTCTTCTCCCCGGCATCCACCACCAGATCCGCCGTCTTGCGGTATTCCGCGGATCTTCGCTCGTGGAGCTCCCGGTGGAGGCGCTCCGGATTCTCGCCCCGGAGGAAGGGCGGGAGTCCTCCGGTCCGGGCGGCGGCTTCAACCCGGCGCCAGGCCGTCGCGGAGGTGACCTCCAGGTACACCAGGAGCGAAGCTGCCCTGAGGACCCCGAAAGCCGGGGCGTTGTCGATGATCCCGCCGCCCGCCGCTATCACTAGGGGGCTGTCGGGAGACGGTTCCCCGCTCTCCTCCAGCAGGGCCGCTAGGGCTTCCCCTTCCGCTTCCCTGAAGCGGTCCGGCCCCTCGAGGTAAAGCTCCCTGGGCGGCTTGCCCGAACGCTCCTGGATCTCGTCGTCCAGATCGATGAACCTGCCGGAGCAGAGTACGGCGAGCCGCCTTCCGCAGCTCGTCTTGCCCGTATGCTTAGGCCCCGTCAGTGCTATGATGCCCCGAAAGCTTCGTTCTCCCATAGACGCCATGGTATCCGAACCGCTAGTATTGCGCCAAGGTTCCTGATCGTTCCCGGGGATGTATGCGTGGGTTTTCCTCTCTTGCGGTGCTGATAGTCCTTTCGGCGTTGCCCGTGATCCTCAGCTTCTTCTGGCTTCGGCGCAGGCGTCCGGCCATGATCCCCCTGCCGTTTCTGCTCTCCCTGGCGGCCGGCGTCCTTTCCCTTATCCCCGCCGCCCTTCTGCAGTACCTCCTTAAGCCGGGGCCGGCCGGGGGCCTCGCCGCCGTCCCGTACCAGGTTTTTGTCCGCATCGCCCTGACGGAGGAGCTGGGGCGTCTGCTCTTTCTGGCTCCCCTCTTTTCCCTGCTCGGCCGCCGTCCGGCGGGATCGGGGCATCCTTCCGTCGGCGCCGCGGAGGGCCTCGTCGCGGGTTTCGCCTTCGCCATGGCGGAGACCCTTTCCTACGCGGTCATGGAGCCCGGCGCGGCGCTGACGCGGATACTTACGGCGGCGCCGTTGCACGGCGCCTGCGGTTCCCGCGTAGGCATGGCCGCGGCATCCCTTTCCTCCGCGCCGGGGAAGAGCGCATTTCGATTCATCTCCGCCGTAGCCATTCACGGCATCTACAACTCCATGCTGGTACTTCCGGCCTTTTCGCCCCTGTTCCCGGTCGTTCTGGCCTTCTTGGCCCTCGGCGCCTCGATAGCGCTTATCCGCGCGGAAGAGAGAGAATATTGATCCCGGCGCTATTGACTCTTTTTCCGCATATCTATATAGTAGGCTTCACATACGACGCAGGGTAGAGCAGTTGGCAGCTCGTCGGGCTCATAACCCGGAGGTCACAGGTTCGAGTCCTGTCCCTGCTAGATGAGCAAAAGGCCGCGCATGCGCGGCCTTTTGCTTTGGTGCGACCTGCAGGACTCGAAACGAAGGCACGGCGCGACCGAGAGGGAGCGCAAAACGACAGGATGTCGTTTTAGTGCCGCAGGCGGCCCGACTTGAGAGCGAACCTAACGGACCACCAGTTCCGAGGCCGTCTTGCCCCCCTCTGCGTAGACCTTGCGGGGATTTTCGGGATCCAGAATGCGGTTGCCGTTGTGGATGAACACGTAGCGGTGGACGCCCGCGGGCAGGGGGAGGGTGAGCAGATAGTTTCCGGGTGACTCCTCGTTCAGTTCGTACATGAAAGGGTCCCAGTTGTTGAAGCTCCCCGCCACGCTTATCGAGCTGCCGGGCTCGGCGCGGTATCTGAAGCGTGCGCTTCCGGCCGGCGTGGGCTGGGCCGGATCGTCGGCCTTCGGCTCCGGCATGCGCACCACGGATCGTACTATCCCCGATGCCGGATCAATCCGCTTAAGCGGGTTCCTGGGGTCGGAGGTCCACAGCCCGTCCACCACGAGCCGATATTCCACTTCCCGCAGGGTTCGGGGTACCTCTTGGACATGGAACAGGATGCCCGTGTCGAGGTATACCGGTCCTTTGACCTTTGACCCCTCCGGTGCCTCTCCGCTCTTCAGCAGCTTCCTGAAGTAGTAGACCTTGGAGAAGCCCTCGTGGGCGAAGGAGATGCCCACCCTTCGGGCGTCCGATGGGGCGGTGAATATCACCGCATCCTCGAAGATCTGGGGAGCGGTGGGCCGGGTGATGGCCAGGAGGTGGTCGATGAAGCGGTAGGACTCGAAGTCCACCCCCCAGGCGAGCGCTCCGCTAAGTATAAGCAGGGTAAAAGCCGCATTACGTTTCATACGTTCTTTACAATTATCGGCTGATGCTTCAATATCTTGATTATGCCTTCGCTTCAGGATTTGGAACAGTTCAGGGCCTCCTTTCGCGCCGTCGGGGGCGAATCCACCACCCTCGCAGCACGGGGCGAGTCCTATGCGGATTTCGAGCTGCCTGAAGAGACCGAGGATGCCTCCGCCGGAATGGATTTCGGCGCCTTTCTTGATTCGGTTCCCGATGCCCCGGAGCCTCCCGTCGACGAGGGCATCGTTCCGGAAGACCTGCTGAGCGGCTTTGCCGAGGAGATTGAGGCGGAACGCAGCCGGACGGATGACGAGGGGAACGATTTCGGCTCCTTCATACAGGAGGGCTCTGCTTCCGAGGTGCCGGATCCCTCCTTCGAGCTGCCTTCCGGACTGGATTTCGGCGCCATGGACGAAGTCGGTTCCCCGGAGGGAGAGTCTTCGCTTGACCTGATCGAAGAGGCCCCGGACGCCGAGTCCCCGCCCGAGGACCTCGCCCTTGAGGACCTGGCTGCGGATGCTCCGGCGGAACTTCCGGCGGAGGATTTTGGACTCGGCGCAGACTTTTCTTTTGAAGACGGTCCGGGGGAAGCCGATGCTTCCGCCTTCGATTCTTTCGGCGCCGAGAGCCCCGCAGCGGAGGAGCCGGAGCCCCTATTCGAGCTGCCCGCCGAAGAGGCCGGCGGCGCGGCGCCCGGGCTGGAGGATATGGACGAGTCCTTCTCCCTGTTTTCCGAGGAGGCTCCCCCTCCGGAGCCGGAGGGGGCTGCGGGCCTTCCCGGCGCGGAGGAAGAGGCCTTCGATTTCTCCATTCCGGAGTTCGGCGCTCCGGAGGCGGCGCCCCCTTCTCCCTCGCTCGGGTCGGCCGACCTCGGAGCGGAGCTGCAGGACGCCTTCCCTTCCGAGGGCGCCGGCATAGACGAGGCTCCTCTCGATTCCTTCGATACCTTCAGCCTTGACGATTCCGCCTTATCCGCGGGCTTCGGCTTCGGAGAGCCCAAGGCGGGCGGGGGCGATTCGGACTTGGGTGTCTTGGAGGAGTTCTCCCTGGCGGGCATCGACGATGTGTTCGGCGCCCCCAAGGCCGCCGCCGCTCCGACCGCGGGCCGGCGGGCCCCCTCAGGGCGTTCCGCTCCGGCTGCTCATGAGGTGGAGGAGATACGTCTTTCGGAAGAGGACTTCGCGCGCCTGGAGGAAACCCTCGCCTCCTATCCTCTGAATCTCCGCATCGCCTGCGAAGAGCTCATCGCCGAGCAGGCGGTCGCTCCGGACTTGATGTCCTCCCTGGTCAAGGCGCTGGTTCGAGGCGCTCCGGCGAAGGAGACCGCCGCTCTGGCGGGGAAGATACTCGGCCGAACCATCACCATACCGCGGGGCTTTGAGAAGCGGACCGGCGAGGATCTTGAGGCGGAGCGGTCGACCTTCGCCTACGCCTTCGGAACTCGAGTCGGCCGCGCGCCAGGGCCTCCCCTTCGTCGCCGTGGTCGCCGCATCGGCGGCCTATTTGGGGTTCGAATTCATCTACACCCCCCTTCGGGCGGAGACGCTCTATAAGGCCGGCTACGGGCGCATAGAGGCCGGGGAGTACGAGCGGGCGAACGAGCGCTTCGCCGATGCCCTGAGGGTGCGGCGCAAGAAGCGGTGGTTCTACGCGTACGCCGAGGCTTTCCGGGATAAGCGCCAGTACATCCATGCCCAGGGCAAGTACGACGAGCTCCTTAGGCACTTTCCCCGGGACAAGAAGGGCGTTCTGGATTACGCCTCCATGGAGGCGACCTATCTCCGCAACTACGCCAAGGCGGATCGCCTTATCCGAACCAATATCCTCGATTATGCCGTGGATGACCGGGAGGGCCTTTTGGCCTTGGGCGACGTGAATCTCGCCTGGGGCGACCTGGATCCCGGCCGCTACGAGGAGGCCCGCAGGGCCTTCGCCCGCTTGATGGAAAAGTACGGCAGGCAGGACCCCTTCCTGGAGCGCATGCTGACCTATTTCATCCGGACGGACAACCTCGCCGAAGTCTTAAGCCTCCAGGGCCATTTCATGTCCTCGCCACGGACTAAGATCGGTGCTCCTACCCTGGCGGAGATGGGCGGTTACCTGTTGGACAAGAAGCTGCAGGAATTGCGGGGCGTTCCGGACGAGAACATTTCCAGGATCGAGGGGCTCAGGGAGGTTTTCGACAGGGCCATACGCCTTGATCCGGCGCTCCCGGAATCCCACTACCACCTGGCGAAGTACTTCAACCGCTTCGGGACGGCGGCGGAGGAACGCCGTACTCTGGAGCGCGCCCTGAATGCTTTCCAGGCCGCCCCGGAGCTGTCCGCCCGCAGGGTCGGCTACCGCATCGATGCCCACCGGCGCTTGGCCCTGCTGCTGCGGGACAACCGGGAGTTCATCACCGCGGAGGAGCGGCTGATCGCAGGCATCTCCCTCTACGAGGATGCGGTCGCCCGGCGCATCCTTGGCCGGTCGGAGCAGTTCGGGAGGCTCTACGCCGACCTTGGGGACATCGAGTACTTCCGCGGCGGGGACCTGGCCATGGCGCTCCGCCATTATCGAAATGCCCGCCTGAACGGGTGGGCGCCGCCGGAAATGCGGTATCGGGTAGGTGCGGCCCATTATAACCGCAGGGAATGGGCGGAGGCGGTGGAGGCCTTTTTCGAATCTTCTCTGGAGCTTCCTCTGAACCGCCGGCTCCTCTTCTCCCTTGGAAACGCATCCTACATGCGGGGCAACTACCACGCCGCGCAGGGCTACTACAATAGGCTGCTCGACATGTTGGAAGCGGAGCGTTCGCGCTTTCCCATGCTCGTGCCCAACGACCGGCCCGACCACCTAGAATTGGCGGAGCGCCTAATGCGGGCAAGGAACAATCTGGGGGTCGCCTTGGATGCCCTGGCGGAACGCACCGGGGACAATGGGCTGCGCGCCCGTGCCCTGGCCCTCTACGCCGAATCCGCCCGAGCTTGGGACGCCCTTACCCGCAACCCCGTCAGCATGGTCCGGTCCGCCTCCGCGAACCTCGCATACCTGAACACCCGCAACAGCCTATACCCCGAACGGGGCTATGAGGCGCAGCTCTACATGGAGATCGACAAGGATATGCTGGAACCCTCCCCCTGGGAGGAATTGCTGGGCCGCTAGGGCGCGTTGAAGGGTCGCGTCGGGCACCGGGCAAAAAAACCGACTATTGGGCGATACTGGATTCCGCCGGGGACATTAGCCCCCAGTACAACCATTTCACCCCGGAACACGGCCGAAGGACGTATTTGAACGCGGACGCTCCGCGCCCGAAGTGACTTCTACCGTGTGAAGTCGGACTTGGCGCAAAAACGAAAAAAGCAATTTGTTGGGCGATACTGGATTTGAACCAGTGACTTCTACCGTGTGAAGGTAGCACTCTCCCGCTGAG
>CAYUPG010000188.1:0-6082 GCA_964446515.1 uncultured Treponema sp. | reverse complement strand
CGACTTGGTTCTCCTACTCCGAAGATCTCCACGCCGTGGGACAGTATGTCCAGCAGGGCCCACGCCGCATCGCCGAGACCTTCCTTGACCTCTTCCACTCCCGGCCGGATATCCGCATCCCGCCGTCTCCGATCGTGCGGGACGGGTTCGACTACCTGGACGGGAAAAGCCTCGACAGCCTCAACCGCGGGGTCTACCGGGCGGCGCTGGAAGCCCATGCGGCCGACGGAGTACCCTGCGTCGAGCTGGCGGCACCCGGGATCTCGGCGGAGACAGTGGGCGAGCTGTTCTACTTCTTCATGTTTTCCGCGTACCTCTCCGCCTCCCTCATCCGGGCCGACCCGTTCACCCAGGATGGGGTGGAGAACTACAAGCGGGCCATGTACCGCCTCTTGGGGAAGATGGCATGACGGGCAACGCTGAAGCCTTGTTCGGCAGGCCCCTGCTCTTCCAAAGGAATCTGGTCAGATACGTCGTTCCGGGGGGCGATCTGCTGGGTCGCTTCTTGGGGGAGCCTGGGGAAGAAATGAATCCCCCCTCCCAACTGTGGCCGGCATCGACGGTGCCGTCCGCCTTGGGAGACGGTACGGAGGGACTCTCGCGCTTGAGGCCCGAATACGGCGGATTCTTTTTCCGTGATCTGCTGGCGGGAGCCCCGGAAGCATTCCTGGGACCCGACCACGTCCGCAGCTGGGGAGCCGATCCCGGCATCCTCATCAAGCTGCTCAATTCGCGGGACAGGCTCCTGGTCCAGGTCCATCCGGACAGGGAACGGGCGTCCCGGTATTTTGGGTCCCCCTTCGGAAAAACGGAAGCCTGGCATGTGGTCGCCGCAAAACCCGGAGCAGTGGTCTATGCGGGCTTTCGGCCCGGGATAGGCAAAGAAGCCCTGCGGGCGGCGATCGAAGGGCAGGACTCGGCGCGCATCCTCTCGCTCCTGCACGAGTTCCCCGTCAAGGCGGGAGATACGCTCTTCATACCCGCCGGACTCCCGCATGCCCTGGGAAAGGACAGCCTGGTGCTCGAGATACAGGAGCCGACGGACATCACCCTGAGGGCCGAACGGCGGCGCCCTTCCGGGGAGCTTCTGCCCGAATCGATGCTCCACGGGGGAGCGGGCATGGAAGCCCTGCTGGACTGCTTCAACTACGACGCCCGGGAGGCCGAAGAGGCCGGCCGCGGTATTTTCGTCGAGCCTGTAAAGATAGATGCCGGAGGGGGCGTCGTCCTTGAGGACCTGGTCTCCTATCGGACGACGCCGTACTTTTCCATGCGGTCCGTCGAGCTCGCTCCGGGAGCCCGATACGCAGGGGAGCTCGGCGCCTTCGCCGTCTGCATAGTCCTATCCGGCGAAGGAATCATAGAACAGAACGGACGGACGCTGCCGCTGCGCCGGGGAACAGACTTCTTCATACCCCACGGCATGGGCCGCTACGAGTACCGCAGCGCCGGGGGCCTGCGGATAGTCGAGTGTTATCCCCCCGTCCCGAAGAACCAATGAAGGGAGCCGCAATGGACAAGAACGCGCTTATCGTGCACGGCGGCGCGCCGACCGCCGTCATCAACGCATCCCTCTACGGAGCGGTCCGCGCTTTTAAGGAAAGCGGATTTCGGGGAAGGATATTCGGAGCCAGAGGCGGTTCGGGGGCCTTGCTGACGGGCGATTTCATCGACCTGACGGCCCTGCCGCAGGAAACCATGGAAAGGCTGCCCTATACGCCCGCTTCCTTCATCGGCACTTCCCGCTATCCCGTCGATTCCGATGCCTACGGAGCGATCGTCGACAAGCTCCGGGAGCTGCGCATCGGCTATCTGCTCTTTACCGGAGGAAACGGCTCCATGGATACCTGCGGGAAGATAGCCCGGGCCGCGGAGAAAAAGAAGGCGGGCATCTTCGTCGCGGGCATACCCAAGACCATAGACAACGATATAGCGGTCACCGACCATGCGCCGGGCTTCGGAAGCGCCGCCAGGTTCCTCGCCGCATCGGTGCGTGAACTGGCGGCGGACGTCGCCTCCTTGCCTATCCATGTCTGCGTGGTCGAGAGCATGGGGCGCAACGCAGGGTGGCTGACCGCCGCCGCCGCCCTGGCGCTGGACGCGGGCCTGCCGTCCGCCGAAAGCCCCGCGGGGCCGCACCTCATCTATGTCCCGGAACTGCCCTTCGACGAGGAACGTTTCCTTGATGCCGCCGGAACCCTCTACAAGCGATACGGCGGCGTCCTCGTGGTGGTGGGAGAGGGGCTCAAGGACGCCTCGGGAACGCCCATAGTGCCGCCGGTATTCCGGACGGGCAGGTCGGTCTACTACGGAGACGTATCCGCCCACCTCGCAGCCCTGGTCATACGGCGCCTGGGCATCAAGGCGCGGAGCGAAAAGCCCGGCATACTCGGACGCTGCTCCATCGCCCACCAATCCTCGGTGGACCGGGAAGAGGCCGTCCTCGCCGGAGCGGAGGCGGCCGCGGCGGTGTTGGCAGAAAAAACGGGGGTCATGGCGGGCTTCAGGCGCTGCTCCGATAGGCCGTACCGCTGCGAGTCCATGCTCATCCCCGTGGAGGACGTGATGCTCCAAGAACGGAAGCTGCCGCGCAGCTATGTGCTTCCATCCGGGGACGGCATTGCGGAAGAATTCATAGACTGGTGCGCCCCCCTCATCGGAGACCCCCTCCCCCCCTTCGCCCGGCCGTAGCCGGTCCGCCTCAGGCGGCGCCGCTCTTGAGGAGCCTGCACGACCTAGTTTTCCGGACCTCAACGGGCGCGGATTAGGAAGCCAAGTTCCCCGCTTGACGGCTTGCAACAACTAACCTAGGGTTACAATTTAGCCCTGGGGGGGAATAAGCCGTCCGGCGAGGAGGAACACGTGGTTCTCTTTGGCTATGTTTTTTTGGCATTGGCTCTTTTTATTTGCGGATTTCAGATCGCCCTTGCCTGCGGGGCTCCTCTAGGGGAATTTACCATGGGCGGAAGATATCCGGGAAGCTTGCCGGGCAGCATGAGGGCGGCGGCGCTGCTGCAGATCGTCGTGCTGTTCGGCTTCACCGCAATCGTTCTTTCCCGTTCCGGAATCGCCTTCGGCTTCCTGCATGGGGCTTCCAGAATTGGCATATGGGTCGTGTTCGCCTTTTTCATACCCGGCTCCATTCTGAATCTCTTTTCTCCGAGCAAAAAAGAGCGGCTCCTTATGGGTCCGCTTAATATCGTTGCCCTATTCTCTACCCTAATGGTAGCGATTCAATAGGCGCGGAGGCCACATGCCGGACCTTTTCAAGAAACTCAATCTGAAGGATCGGCAAGAGATTCTTGTTCTGAACGCGCCGGAATCCTTTGAGCCGCACCTGAAGCTGCTTGATACCGTCGCGATCAGGAGAAGCATCGGCGGCGTTCAGCGCTTCGATTTTCATCGGCCTTCGCAGCGTCTCCGCGAAGCAGATTCACAGCCTGGTCGCGTTTTTGTACCCCAAGCTTCCAATAGATATGCGCTATATGCGTTTCAACGGTTCTAGGGCTGATGAACAGCCGCCTCGCTATGCCTTCCGCCGAGTAACCGCCGCAGAGCAGCACCGCAATTTCCGCCTCCCGGCAGGTCAATTCGGGGAACCGCTTTAACGTAGCGCTTCTCATCAGTTCGGAATTATCTAAAATAGTCGCGATGTTGTTGAAATGGCGGGTCGCTAAGCCAAGCACGAAGGCATCTTCCGCCGTGAAGGGCGCAGAATGCCTTGACCGGGTGAGGCCCAGCACAAGATTGCCGCCGTACTGGGGGCTGACGAGGCTCTTATGGACATGGTGAGGAAAGGCGAAATCGACGGTGAACTCGCAATCCCCCAAGCCGGTGAAATCCAGGAACCTGACATCGAAGAACCGACCATTCGGATAGCTGCAGCGGGGATCATTCGCGTAAGGGGGGCATAAGAACCGGTACCGTTCGTTGTATGCGCTCCTGAACGCCTCCCCAGCGCCGATATTGTACAGATTAAACCGACGCACGTCGCAGATGCCCGCGGGGCCGTCGGAGGGAATCAGGTTGTGCATCCGCTCTAAGGCTTCATGATAGAGTTCCGGAATCGATCGAGCAGTTTCGATGGCAAGCACATATTCGTTGATCGCATCCCAGCGTATTTCGGCCATAGGATATTCCTCCCGCCCACCGAATAACCTGCGATGTCCATTTCTTCGATACCCCTAAGTGTAAGGTCGCGGCAAGCAAAAAGCAAAAAAATACGTAGTTTCTACCGATTGCCGGAGGTACGGGACGACCTAGAGTGTAATCCATCTTAGTGAATGGAGGTATAATATGCGTGGAGGTTTGGCCCCTGCGGTGCTGACCCTTTTGGTTATCGCGTTGCCCCTAGGGGCGATGGATCCGGACGCTCTGCCGAGTAAGAGCGCAGCATCCCCCAAGGTGCGTATTCTTGAACCGGACCAACGGGTCGTTGCCTACTTCGTCTCAAAGGGGTTCGATGGACGCGAGCTCCTTCAAAAAAATGGCCAATGGAGTCCCGATTTCGCGGCGGCCCTGCGGAAACTGTGCGCCGATAATAAGGGCGAACTCTGCGAACTCCTGATGACGGTTCTTGGCCCCGAGCTGAAGGACGGATACGATGCGGTCGTTATGCAGGTGGCGTGCCAAAGCTGGATTATGGATAGGAAGGGGTCATTGATCATGAAAAATCTTGCAGCGAAGGACCTATCCCAGGGAGGCCGCCCGACGAGCTGACCGGGACTATGCGGAGCGATACCATCATCGTGCGTTCTGCGCGAGTCCCGACGCGCCAGGGATAGGAGCGGAAAGCCCGCAGGGGACGGGGCGGCTTTATGCGGAACCGTATAAAGGGGAAGTGGGGGCCGCCCCGGAGACGAGGACTTGGAGCGTATAGCCCGGTCCGCCGCAGGCGGAGGCGCCCCTTTACATAAACAGGCGCCAGGATGGTGCCGAGAATAGGCGCAGTTGCCCAAAGCTCAGCCGCCTTCGCCCTTGCGCCCGCCAAGGGCCTGCGCTAGAATGCGGCCATGAGCGACTTCGTCCACCTCCACGTCCACTCGGATTTTTCCCTCCTCGACGGCGCGGCGTCCATACCCTCCCTGGTGGCCAAGGCCGCGGCGCTGGGCATGAAGCACCTGGCCCTGACGGACCACGGCAACATGTTCGGGGCCCTTAAGTTCTACAAGGAGTGCAAGGCCGCAGGGATCAACCCCGTGGTGGGGAGCGAATTCTACATGGCCCCGGACTCCCGCTTCGACAAGGCGGGGAGCGAGAAGGGCAACAAGTACTACCACCTGGTGCTCCTGGCCAGGGACGAGACGGGCTACCGCAACCTCATGAAGCTTTCCTCCTACTCCTTCACCGAGGGCTTCTACTACAAGCCCCGGATCGACGAGGAGCTGCTGGCGCGCTACTGCGAGGGGCTCATCGGCCTCTCGGCCTGCCTGGGGGGCGAGGTGCCGAGCCTGCTCCTGGAGAACAAGGCCGAGGAGGCGGAAAAACGGGCCCGGCGCCTGCGGGAGATCCTGGGGGAGGACAATTTCTACCTGGAGCTCCAGGACCACGGCATACCGGAGCAGAAGAAGGTAAATCCCCTGCTGATCGAGCTTTCCAAACGCACGGGCATACCCCTGGTGGCCACCAACGACCTGCACTATCTCGAGCGGGAGGACGCGGTCGCCCAGGACATACTCCTGTGCATCTCCACCAACCGCAAGCGCAGCGAAACGACGCGCATGCGCTTCGAGAACGACCAGTTCTACTTCAAGAGCGGCGAGGAGATGGGGGCTATCTTCGACTACTGTCCCGAGGCGGTGCTCAACACGGTGCGCATCGCCGAGCGCTGCGCCGCGGCGATACCCCTTCCGGGGCCCCTGCTGCCGGATTTCGAGCTGCCCGAGGGCTTCGCGGACACGGCCTCGTACATGCGCCACCTGACCTACGAGGGGCTCAAGAAGCACTACCCCGCGGTGACCGAGGAGATCAAGGCCCGGGCGGACTACGAGCTGGACGTCATCATCAAGATGGACTTTACGGGCTACTTCCTGATCGTGGCGGACTTCATCAACTGGGCCAAGGAGCACGACATCCCCGTGGG
>CAYUPG010000187.1:0-6128 GCA_964446515.1 uncultured Treponema sp. | reverse complement strand
CGTGGGGACGGAGTTCCGCTCCTGGGCCTCCGCCCGCTGCGCCCTGGACCGGGCCAGCCGGGGCGTCTGCTTCGAGGACATCTACCTCGAGAGTCCCGACGATGCCGCCTTCGAGGGCCGCCTGTGGGGTCCCTTCGTGGTCCGCGATCTGCCGGCCCTCCTCATTTGGACCCTGGGACCCGGCCGCCTTTTGTCCTGCGACTACGACTGCGTCGAGCGCGTGGACCTGACCATCATCGACGGGAGCCGTGACCTTGCAGCGCGGCTCTCGGACTCGGGCCGGTACTGCCGGGAGGTGCTGTCTGCGGCCGAGAGTACGGGCGCCCTGGCGGATCTGGCCTGGGAGCGGAGCGTATCCCTCCGCTACGCCGCCGCCCGGCTTTTCGACGGAGCCGGCGCCCGGGATTTGGAGTCCATACGGAGCGTGCGCATATCCGGGACCGACCGCTGGACGGCCCTGCTCACGGCGGGATGGCTCAGGTCGCGACTCGCGGGAGTCTCCTTCGAGGTAGTCCTTGACGACGCGGCCGACCCGCGGGCCCTGCCTGCGGTGCAGTTCCGCATTGCCGAATCCGGCGGCGGACGGCGGGAGGCATCGGCGGTCTTTTCGTCGCCCCGGCAGGGACGACTGGAATTTGCCGACGGGAGGCGCATGGAGCTGAGCTTCCCGGACGCGGGTCCGGGAACCATCCTGAGCCGCCTGGTGGATGCCCCCGTGGCCGATCCTCTCTACGGGGCCGCCCTTTCGTCCCTCGCTTCTTGGGACGGTTTTCTGATATAAAAATAAAAAATTATCTAAATATTAGTATTTTTACTTGATCTTTTGTCTGTATATCGATAAATTAATCTCGTAATAACCTTACTGAATGAGTAAGGAAAGCGAGGTTACATGAAAGCGCCCAATGCGGTCAAACTGGCCTTCTTCGACACCAAGCCCTACGACCGGGAATACTTCGACCGGTCGAATGCTGGGATCGGCGCGCAGATCAAGTACTTTCCCGTAAAGCTCGGCAGCGATACCGCCGCCCTGGCTTCGGGCTACGACGCGGTCTGCGCCTTCGTGAACGACGAGATCGACGCGGCCTGCGCGGACGCCCTGGCCGCAGGGGGGGTGAAGCTCGTCGCCCTGCGCTGCGCGGGGTACAACAACGTGGACCTCGCGGCCGTCTGGGGCCGACTTCACGTGGTCCGTGTTCCCGCCTACTCGCCCCACGCCGTGGCCGAGCACGCGGTGGCCCTGCTCCTTTCCCTCAACCGGAAGACCCACAAGTCCTACGTGCGGACCCGGGACGGCAACTTCACCCTCGCGGGCCTAGAGGGCTTCGACCTCTACGGCAAGACGGCAGGCATCGTCGGAACGGGCAAGATAGGCCGCATCGCCGCGGATATCCTCAAGGGTTTCGGAATGCGGGTGCTGGTGTACGATCCCTTTCCCGACCAGGCGTGGGCCGCCGCACGGGGCATGGAGTACGTTGCTCTGGGCGAGCTCTTCCGCGGCGCCGACGTGGTGAGCCTGCATTGCCCGCTGACGGCGGAAACCCACCACCTGGTGAACGCCGCGGCTCTTGCATCCATGAAGGACGGCGCCATAATCGTCAACACGGGCAGGGGCGGCCTCATCGACACGCCCGCCCTGATAGGGGCGCTTAAGTCCAAGAAGCTGGGGGGCGCGGGCCTGGACGTCTACGAGGAGGAGGACGCCTACTTCTTCGAGGACCACTCGGCTCAGGTGATCCAGGACGACGTGCTCGCCCGGCTCCTCACCTTTCCCAACGTTTTAGTGACCGGCCACCAGGCCTTCCTGACCCGGGAAGCCCTGACCGCCATAGCGGATACCACCCTGGCGAACGTTGTGAATTATTTCGCAACGGGAGAGCTTCCCAACGAGATCTGTTACCGCTGCTTGGGCAACGCCTGCGTCCGCAAGGAGACGGGAAAGTGCTTCTAGCCTAGGCGCCGGTAGGCCAGGGCCCGGAACCCGTCCCGCTTGAGCTCGGATAGCCGGCCGAAGGCCGCGGGCTTCAGGCGGTCGAAGCGTTCCGCGTCCGTGGAGGGGAGGGCGACGATCGCGGTGCCGCCGGGCGGCAGGAGTCCGCCCAGGGCTTCCCAGTGGGCCCCCAGCCGCTCGGTGCGGGGCACCAGCTCCGGGAACAGGACCGCCAGAGCGTAGGGGCCGCCCGAGGCCGACAGGAGTTCTTCCCGGGCCACGAGGGGGTCCGCGGCGCTCACGGTGCGGCAGTCCGCGGCGGCCGGACCGAGATTGGTCCGGGATGCGGCGAGGGCAAGCACGTTGCGTCCGGAGAGCACGAAGCGGGGCCGGTTCAGGCGGCAGGCGAGCCAGACCGAGTAGTGCCCCTGGGCGCCCTCGTGGATGAGCACCGCCGCTCCTTCGCCCCCGAGGTTCATCCGTTCCCAAATGCGGTCCGTCAGCTTGGCGGCCAGGGCGGCGTCCCTGCCCGGCGTATCGAAGTCCGCCACGCCGTGGTAGGCCCGTATCGAGTAGGAGCTTCCCGCAAGGCTATGGACGGCCTCGCCGCGGAGGTAGGCGGGCGGAAGCTCGGAAGCATCCATCCCCTCGGGTTCCGCGGCAACACCCGTTCCGACTGAGCGGCCGTAGACGAACACCCTGTGCTCGCTGCCCGCCTCGACCCGCAGGATGGGCGCGCCCGCTTCACCGATCCAGGTCGCGAAGGCTTCCGCCAGGGGTTCGACCACCACGCAGGCGCAGCGGCCCCCGTCGGACAAAAGGGCCGCGGAGCGGCGGACGAAGTCCCGGAGCACCGGGACCCCGGCCTTGGCGGGCACGTTGGAGAGTATGAGGTCCCAGGCGCTTCCCGGGGGGCTCGAGAGCAGGGGTTCTGCGTAGGCTTCAAGGACATCCGGGCCCAAGAGCGCAGCGCGGGCATTGACGGCGGTGAAGATTCGGGCGAGCTCGTCCCGGTCCTGGCAGCGGAGGCGGGGCGCGGCGACTCCCGCCGCCTTCAGGGCCGCCGCGCAGGCTATGCCTATGACCCCCACGCCGCAGCCCGCATCCAGCGCCGAGGCGGGAAGCGGCCGCCCCGCCGCCAAGTCCTCGTCCCAGAGGGCCGAAACGACCTTGAGGAGGAGCCGGGTGCCTGCGTCGACGTCCGCCGAGCTGAAGAGACCGTGTGATAGGGCTAGGCGGAAGTCGATGCCGCGGAAGCGAAAGCCCACCTCTTTGGTCCGGTAGGCCGCCGCCGCGGCATCTTCGCGGGATGGGCTAATCGTTGACCCGTTCTACGTATTCGTTGGTCTCGGTGTTGACCAGGATCTTTTCGTTCTGCTTGATGAACAGGGGCACCCGGACCGTCAGTCCCGTCTCGGTGACTACGGGCTTGGTGGCGCCGGATACGGTGTCGCCCTTGACATAGTTCTCGCTCTCCGCCACGGTGAAGACCACCTTGTAGGGGATCTTGATGTCGATCACCTGGCCTTCCCACACGAGTAGGTCGTAGGTGTCCCCTTCCTTCAGGTAGAACTTCTTGTCCTCCATGCCGGTGAAAGGAACTTCGAACTGGTCGAAGCTCACGGTGTCCATGAAGTGGTAGTTGTCGGTGTCGGCGTACTGGTATTGGCAGGCGTGGGTATCCACGGTGGCGTCTTCCACTTCCAGCTGGGTGGGTATGGTCTGGGAGAGCACCGAACCGTCCCGCAGGCTCTTCATCTTCACGCGGGCAAAGGCTCCGCCCTTGCCCGGATTGACGAATTCCCGGTCCACGACGATGTACGGCTGCCCTTTCTGGAGCAGACAGGTCCCCTTGGCGATATCTCCGCCTCGAATCATGCTATTCCTCGCTTGCTACTGTGGGGTCGTAAATTTTCGATGGATTATACGATTTTCCGGGGCTTTCGTCTATAAAGGGATGCCCGAGCCGGAGCCGCCGCGACGGTCTTGAAGCGGCAGGCGGCAGGACCTATACTTACCCAATGCGGACCAACGAGGGCCGAGCGATGCGGCCGACGCCGAATACCGTACGGGCAATCCTCTCACTCTGCCTCGCCGCCGCCGGCGCGTTCCTCAACCTTCGCTTTTCAGTCAATATCGCCTTCGGCATCAGCTTTCTGCCCGGCAATTGGCTCGGGGTGCTCGCCGCCCTGACCTCCCCCTGGCCGCTGGGTGCATGCTTGCCTGCGGTCACCATGCTGCCCACGCTTGCCCTCTGGAACCACCCCTGGGCGGTCGCCGGCGTCCTGCTGGAGGGCGTTATGGTCGCATCCCTCGCCCGGCGGGGACGCGTTGACCTGGTCATACTGTGGGAACTCTGGTACTGGCTGCTTGCGGGCGTTCCCATCGCCCTGGTCCAGTACGTGTTTTTCCTGCCCATGCCCTTGCAGGGCGCCCTGGCCGCCACGTCCAAGCAGGGGGTCAACGCAGTCTTCAACGCCATCGTCGCCGTGCTGCTGTTCTATGCCGGCACCTACGGCCTGCCCGTTATTTCACGCGGCGGGAAGGCGAGGCTGAAGCCCAGGGCCAAGGAAGTCCTGGTCCTGGCCCTCAATCTGGCCATACTCACGCCCATACTCATGGGCATCGTTCTCTACGCAGGCGATAGAAAGGCCAGGACCCTCAAGGATATAGGGGAGGAGCTCAACGCCGCAGTCGAGGCCGCCGCCGCGGAGGGAGGCTCGGACGGCGGGACGCTCCCGGGCGAGCTGCCCGACGCATTGCGCCGGGACGCGTCCCGCCGGTACACCTTGATGTCGGTCGGGGATATCGAGCGCGGTGCCGTACCCTGGTACCTGGGGCCTGATGCGGTGCGGTTAGCCGCCCATGGCGAGGTGGTTTTTCTAGGCCCCGGGCAGGAGAGCAACCCCATGCGGCGCTGGACCGGAGCCGTGGCGCTGAGCGGGTTCAAGCCGACGGACGCGACGACGATCTTCGTGTCCCAGCCCCTGGGACAAGCGGTGGCCGCCCTCAATCAGGACCTTTCCAACCTGTTCCTGTTCCTGCTCCTCTGGGTCGCCCTGGCGGGCACTATGGTGTTTATGGCGGCGTCCTTCATCGTCCGTCCGCTGGAAGCGCTCAGGAGGGTCGCCGGAGAGATACAGCGCAGCGGGGACGGCCGGGAATGGCCGGAATTCAGCATCCTTGAGATGGAGGATCTCCGGGACAGCCTCGTGGCGATGACCGGATCCCTTGAGCACCGGAATATTGAGCTCGCCGAAGCCAAGGCCGCCGCGGAGCGCATGCTGCGCCGCTCGGAAGAGTACCTCTCCTTCATGGGCCATGAGCTCAAGGCACCCCTGGCGGCGGTCCGCTCCACCCTGGATGCCCAGGCCTCCGGAACGTCCCCGGCGGACCTCGACCTGGTGAGGGAATCCCTGTCCCGGGTCCTGGAGTTGATAGACGATATCCTGGACCAGGCCAAGGCCGCCTCCGGCGCCCTCTCCCTGCGGCGGAGGCCCTTCGTCCCTTCCGAGGAGGCGTCCAAGCTGCTGGCTCCCTTCGCCATACAGGCCCGGCGCAAGGGTTTGGATTTCCGCCTGCACATAGATCATGCTCTGGGACGCCTCGTCGAGGGCGACCCCCTGAGGTTCCGGCAAGTCCTGGCGAACCTGGCAGGGAACGCGGTGAAGTACACCGAGGCGGGGAGCATCGCCGTGCGCCTCGAGGGCGAATCGGGCACCGGCTCCCTTACCCTGCGGGGTTCGGTGGAGGACACCGGGAGGGGCATAGAGGCCGAGCGGCTTGAGTCCATCTGGCGGCCCTTCGCGTCGGCGGGGGACCGCAGCCCCGACGGGCAGTCCAGCCACGGCCTGGGGCTCTCCATCGTGAAGGGCATCGTGGGCGCCATGGGGGGCTCCATCTCGGTGACGAGCAGGCCCGGAGCGGGATCCCGGTTCGCCTTCGTTCTAGAATTTCCCTACCCCCGCATCGACGGCGCTGGGGACGACGGCTCAAACCATGGACGGGAAGCGTCGCCGACGGGCGGCCTTAGGATACTGATTGCGGAAGACGATCCCCTCGCCCTGGCGGCGCTCTCGGCCTTCCTCCGCTCTCTGGGCGCGGAGGTTTCTGCGGCAGCCTCGGGCGCGGAGGCGCTGCGCCTTGCGGAGAAGGAGAGCTTCGACGGGGTGATCATGGACGAGCACATGCCCGGTCCGGC
>CAYUPG010000186.1:0-6131 GCA_964446515.1 uncultured Treponema sp. | reverse complement strand
GGAGACCCGGAGATACATCCCCAGGTGGAATCCTACTGGGGCAGGGTCAACCCCATCGGCATCAGGTCCTGCTACGACGAGGGCAAGCGCTGCGCCGAGACCCTCTTCTTCGACTACTGGCGCCAGCACAGGGTGGAGATCAAGGTCGCCCGCATCTTCAACACCTACGGTCCCCGCATGCACCCCAACGACGGGCGGGTGGTGAGCAACTTCATCGTCCAGGCCCTGAAGAACCAGGACATCACCATCTCCGGTGACGGGAACCAGACCCGTTCCTTCTGCTACGTGGACGACCTCCTCGAGGCCTTCGTGCGCTTCATGGAGAGCGACGCGGACTTCACCGGCCCGGTGAACCTGGGCAACCCCGGGGAGTTCACCATGAAGGAGCTGGCGGAGCTGGTGATCTCCCTCACCGGGTCCTCCTCCAAGCTCGTGCACCGGGAGCTGCCCTCGGACGATCCCAAGCAGCGCAGGCCGGACATCTCCCTGGCCAAGGAGAAGCTCGGCTGGGAGCCGGCCATACCCCTCAAGGAAGGGCTCGCGCGGACCATCGCCTACTTCGACGCCCTGCTCAAGGAGGGTGTGGCCTGATGCGCGTCGCCATGATCATGTCCAATTACCCCGAGCTGTCGGAAAAGTTCCTCATCAACCAGGTCGAGGGGCTCGTCGCGGCGGGGGTGGAGCTGGATGTCTACGCGGCCCACGACTTCGCCCCCCAAGGGGCGGCGGCGGCCACCCTGCGCCCGGCGTCCTACGTCCGCTACGTGGGGGTGCCCCGGTCGAACCTCGCCCGCCTGGCCTCCTACCCCGCGGAGGCGGCGAAAGCCCTGGCCGCGCGGCCCGGGGCTTTCCTGCGTTCCCTGGACTTCCGCGCCTACGGCACGGCGGCCCGGAACCTCAAGCTCCTGCCCTTCGCCCGGTCCTTCGCCGGCCGCCGGTACGACGCGGTGCACTGCCACTTCGGCTGGAACGGCCTCATCGGCGCCTACCTCAAGGACCTTGGTGCCGCGGAGCGCCTGGTGGTGTCCTTCCACGGGTCGGACATCAACAGCTACCCCTCCCGCTACGGCGAGGGCATCTACGCGGGGATGTACGGGCGGGCGGACGTGGTGACCTCCAACACCAACTTCACCAACGACAAGGTGGTGGCCAACGGCTGCCCGAGGGAAAAGACCGCCATCATCCCCGAATGCCTGCCCACGGCGGACTATCCCATGGTCGATCCCGCCGGCAGGGAAAAGCGCACCCTCCTGACCGTGGGGCGCCTGGTGGAGAAGAAGGGCCACCGCTACACCCTGGAGGCGGTGGCCAAGCTCGCGGACCGCTTCCCGGACCTGCGCTACCTGGTGGCCGGGGACGGACCCCTGCGGGGCGACCTGGAGGCCCGATCGCGGCGCCTGGGCATAGCCGACCGCGTGGACTTCCTCGGCGCCTGCGACTACGCCACGGTCAAGGATCTCTACGGCAGGGCGACGGTCTTCGCCCTGCCCAGCGTCACCGCCTCGGACGGCGACCGGGAAGGCCAGGGACTGGTGCTGCAGGAAGCCCAGGCCCGGGGCCTTCCGGTGGTTTCCACCCTGCACAACGGCATACCCGACGGGGTCGTGGACGGAGAGACGGGCTTCCTGGTTCCCGAGGAGGATACGGACGCCCTGGCCGACCGCCTAGGCCTTCTGCTGTCCGACGCGGAGCTGCGCGAGCGCATGGGCCGGGCCGGGCGGGCCTTCGTGGAGCGCCGCTACGACAGCGGGAGCATCGCTTCCGCCCTCATGGAGCTGTACCGCCATGTCTGAGCGCTTCCGCCGGGTTTCGGCCCTGCACCGACGGCACGCCGGAGAAGCGATCTGGATCGCCGGATCGGACCCCTCCCTCTCCACCTACCCCGACGACTTCTTCGACGGCAAGGTCGGCATCACCTTGCACCTGGCCCACAGCAAGTTCCCCGACGCGACCTACCGCTACGCCAGCGAGTACGATCGGGCGGCCCATTACCTGGCGACGGACTCAGGCTACCGGGAAAAGCCCTTCATCGGCGCCTACCCCATGTACGGCTACTCCCGCAGGGCGACGGCGGACCTCGTAGCCCCCTTCGCGGAGGCCTACCTGCACCGCATGGTTTCCTATCCCCCCCGGGGCATACGGGGGGACGTGGATGCGGACTTCACCCGCTGGAAGCTGGAGCGCAGCCGGGCCGGGAAGGCTTCGATCTGGGGGAGCCACGGCACCTGCCTGCACACAGCCTACTACGCGGCGGTCCTCATGGGAGCCGAGGAGATCAACCTCATCGGCTGCGGCCACGGGACCTACCTTCCAGGGGTCGAGCACTTCGATGCCGTTGCCGCCACGGACAAGGCCATGCGGCCCACCTATCCCTCCTTCTCGGAGCCCCACAACATAGTCCCCGTGATCGAGCAGACCCTGGCCCTGATCCAGGGCAGCCGGGACCTGGGCATACGGGTGAACTGGTACCGCTCCTACAGCCCCGCCATGGACGACCTGGTGCGCATAGACGACGACTGGCTGGCGGAGATGAAGAGCAGGTCGGTGCGGAAGGTGTCCCTGCCCCGGGCCCTGTACCGACGTTTCTGGAAGCGGCCGGTCAACTCAATCCTGAGCCGCCTATAGCAGTCCACTGCCGGGAGACATCACGTGAGCGAAGTCCTGCGCATCCTCGATCCCATAACCACCGCCCAGGGGGGCAAGCGGCTCCTGGAGTACCGGGTTTCCCGCATCGCCGCCGACGGGGAATTCCAGGATTACTTGGTCTGCCCCGAGGACCCCTACTTCACCGGCGGCTTCGAAGCCGCGGGCGTTCCCTTCGTGCCCTTTCCCATGTCCCGGGGTCTGGGGCCCCTCTCCGCTCTGCGGGAAATAGGGGCCTTCCTGCGGCTGCTGCGCTCCATGCGGCCCCACGTGGTCCACGCCCACACCTCCAAGGCGGGGGCGGTGGCCCGCATCGCCTGCGCCCTCTACAACCTGGGCCGCAGGGAAAAGACCTACGTCTGCTACCAGGTCCACTCCTTCTACTTCAACGCCCTCGCGGGGCCCAAACGGCGCCTCTTTTTGGAGCTGGAGCGCTTTCTGGCCCTCCTGTCCGACTCCCTCCTCTTCCAGAACGAGACGGAGCTGCGTCAGGCCCGGGAGGCCGGCATGGACCGTCGGGCCCTCCTTATCAACATAGGGAACGGCATCAACCTGCGGGAATTCCCCGCCCCCGAAGCCCCCCGCGTTCCGCCCGACTGGAAGGGGGGCGCGCGGCCCTTCACCTTCATCTGCGTGGCCCGGGTGGAGCCCAAGAAGAACCATTCCATGCTGGTTCGGGCCGCGGCCCTCCTCAAGGAGGGCCTGGCGGCGGACTACGGCGAGGCTGCGGCGTCCGCCGCCTTCAGGGTGCTCTGCGTGGGGGAATTGGGGGAGGATGCGGCGCCCCGCCTGGCGGCGGAGCTGGGACTTCAGGACCAGGTCGTCTTTACGGGGGTCAAGAACCGCGGGGAGCTCGCCGAGCTCATGAACTCAAGCGACGCCTCGGTGCTCAGCTCCACCGCCGAAGGGAAGCCCCGCGCCCTCATGGAATCCATGCACCTGGGTCTGCCCTGCGCGGCCACGGAGGTCTGCGGCACCGTGGACGTGGTAGTCCACGGCGAGACGGGGCTCCTCGTGCCCCTGAACGACGATGCCGCCTTCGCCGCCGCCCTCCGCCGCCTCATGGAGGACGGCCCCTTCTACCGGCGCTGTTCCGAGGCATCCATGGAACGGGCAAGGCGGGAATTCGACGAGAACGCGGTGATAGGACGGCTCAAGGAGCTCTACCGCCGCAGGCCCAGGAAGGGGGGAGTCGACTTCCGCTTCGAAGACCCGGCAAGCTTGAGCTAAGAGTCCACTTTAAATAGTATCCTTTCGTATAAACCGAGGAGGGTCCGGGCGGCGGCGTCCCAGGAAAAGAGGCCGCTCCGCACCCGCGCGAGGCCCTTTTCAACCAGCGATTCGCGCAGGGCCGTATCGTCCGCAAGGCGGCCCATGGCCTCGGCGAAGGCGGCGGCGTCCGCGGGGTCGTCGATGAGCAGGGCGCCGTCCCCCACCACCTCGGGCACGGCGAAGACCGCCGAGGCGACCACGGGGCAGCCCGAGGCCATGGCCTCGGCGTTGGGCATGCCGAAGCCCTCCGCAAGGCTCGGGAAGACGAAGAGGTCCGCCCCCGCCATGAGCTCGGCGGAGTCGGACTCCGGTATGAAGCCCGGAGTCAGCACCCGGCCGGATAGGCCCAGTTCCCCGCAGCGCTCGAGAAAGGCCCCGTTGTCCCAGCCGCTCCCCGCGCAGACCAGGCTGTGGGGCCTTCCCCTGCCCTGGGAAACGAAGCGGGCGAAGGCGTCCAGGAGCACCCAGGGGTTCTTGCGCTCCGAGAAGCGGCTGATGTGGTAGACGTAGGGACCGGAAAGGCCCAGGCGGCCGGGCACCGTGAGGTTCTCCCGCCTGCGGGGCCTATACTCCTCCCCTATGCCGTTGTAGGCCATCGCCACGCGGTTTTCCCGCACGCCGAAGCGCTCCACCAGGTAGCGCTTGGTGGTGTTGGACACCGTGAGTATGCCGTCCATGCGCCGGGCGAAGCGGGGCACCAGGTGCCGCTCGTGGAACATCTCCAGGGGCCCGAAGAAGCGGGGGATGAGGAGCTGCTCCACCCCGTGGATGGTGGCGACCTTGCGGTTCGGAACGCCGTAGATGGGGGCGTAGATGGTCAGGGGGGTATAGTGCACCAGGTCGAAGCGCTCCCGCCGCAGGACCGCGGCGGATCGGAGCGGGTTGCGCGGGACGATCAGCTCCCTGACCTTGGCGTACAGGGGGTTATCGCAGCTCTTATAGTGTATGAAGGTGAAGTCGATGCGCTCCGCCTCGCTCCGCTCCCCGTTGAGCTCCAGAAGGCGGGCCATGACCCGGTTGAGGTGGTGCCCGGAGCCCGAGCGCCATGAGTCCAGCTGCTTGGTGAATACGGCGATGCGCGCCCTAGACGTCGTTTTCATCCTTCGTGTATCCTACAGGGGAAAAACCATATGAGCAAGATAACCGTCCTTACCCTGGTGGACAGGATAGCCTGTTTCTACTCCCTAAAGCCCTTTCTGGACTTCGGCGCGGGCCGCTTCCGCTTCACCTCCTCGGAGGACTACTGCCTCAAAGAGGACCGCAGCCGCACCCTCATCATGGTGCGGCGCTTCATCAAGCCCGATGCTGTGGACCTGGAGCTCATGCGGAAGCTGCGGGCCAAGTACGAGCGCATCGCATTCTTCCACGACGACGCGGGCGGGGGCATACCCCGGCTGGAAGCCCTGCCCTACGTGGATCTCTTCTATTCCAAGGCCCTCTTCGCGGATCGGTCCCTCTACCTCAGGTCCCTCTACGGGAAGGAGCTCTACTCCGACTACTACCACCGGCGCTACGGCGTGGAGGACGATGACCACCGGGACCGGCCCCCCGCCCGCTCGGAAGAAGAGCTGGGGAAGCTGCGCCTCTCCTGGAACATAGGCGTGGGGGACTATCCCCGGGAAATGCTGCGCCAGCGCGCCGGCACCGCCGCCGCCCGCCTCCTGGGGCCTCCGGCGGCCGTCCCCTTCCACTCCCGCAAGGCCCCGCCCGCCGATCCCGTGGGGGCGAACCGGGGACTCTACCCGGTGCACGCCCGCATCGGACTTACGAGCAGGCCCTCCATATCCTACCAGCGCAAGCTCATCCTGGAGCGCATAGGAGGGGACCCCCGCTTCCTCGTGGGGGAGGTTTCCCAGGCCCGGTACAACAGCGAGACCGCCCACTCCCGCATAGTCCTGTCCCCCTTCGGCTGGGGTGAGCTCTGCCTGCGGGACTTCGAGGCCGTCCGCTCGGGCGCCCTGCTCATGAAGCCCGACATGGGCCACCTGGAAACCTGGCCGGACATCTTCCGGCCCGACGAGACCTACGCCCCCATATCCTGGGACGCCGAGGACCTCCAGGCCCAGACCGACCGCTACCTGGGGGACGAGGCGGCCCGCCGCCGCCTGGCCTCCGCCGCCTGGGAAACCTACCGCTCCCAGCTGGCGCAGCTGAGCGAACGCTTCGAATCCATACTCGCGGAGATCGTCGGATGAAGTACACCCTGGCCCAAGTGG
>CAYUPG010000185.1:0-6148 GCA_964446515.1 uncultured Treponema sp. | reverse complement strand
GCGCAGCAGGTAGAGTAGCAAAAATACAAGCAAAAAGCCCGGCAGGAGCTTCAGGGAATAGGGGCCGAGGGCGCCGACGCCAGGCCCCCGATCCGCCTCCTCTCGGAAGCGGGGCAGCGCATCCGCGGGGAAGGCGGGGCCGTGTCCGCTGTGGATGAGGACGGCTCCCGCGGCCCGTACGGCCTCCATGCTCCGGTACGTTTCCCGCCTATCCTCCATGAAGATGGGCCGGTGCCCCGCGCTGAAGGCGGCGAGGGTGTTCATGGCCGCGTCCCCGACGAAGGCTCGCCCGTCGTCCAGGACCAGGCTCCACGAGTCGGCGCTGTGTCCCGGGGTGTGCAGGAAAGTTCCCCGTATGCCGAAGCTCCGGGCCGCGTCCGCAGCACCACGCACCAGGATCAGGTCGTCCGCCCGGGGCACGACCGGATCGAAGCCGAAGGTCCGTCCCTTGACGAGGTTGTAGAGGCGGCCCAGCGCGTCGATCGCCGGGTTCGCCGACACCCCGGTCCAGATGAAGCGGCCCCGCTCCAGGTCCGGGAGGGACTCCCTCGGGAGCAGGAGGACGCACCCGGTCTCCTCTTTGAGCCGGGCCGCGAAACCCGCATGCTCGTCGTGGGCGTGGGTGATGAATAGGGCACGGATGCTGCGGATATCGAGCCCCGCCGCCTCCATGCCGGCGCTGAATCGTCCCCAATCCTCGGGGTAGCCTGAGTCTATCAGGAAGTAGCCCCCGTCGCAGGGGAGGAGCCATGCGTTCGCCGCCCCCGTCGTCAAGAGCCAATAGGGCGATCCGTCCGGGGCGCGGAGCTCCTCCGCAAAATCATTCCGGCCGGCATCCCGGCGGTCGAAGCGCGCGGCGAGGGCCGGGAGTCCGAGCAGCGCGGCGGCGACGACGCCCGCCGCCGCTGCGGCAAACAGGATAGTTCGTTTCATAGGTCTATTATGTGAACTTTGGTTCATATTGTCAATAATATGAACCAAAGGTCGGTTTTTCTTGATGCTAAGATAGCCGGATGGGGTATACTGGGGATATGGAGAACACGCGTACCGTAGGCGTCCGAACGCCCCGGCAGGATAGGGCCAAGGATACCCGGCGGCGCATACTTGCCGCCGCAGGGGAGCTCTTTGCGGAAAAGGGGTACCGGGGCACCAACGCAAAGGAGATTGCTCGGAAGGCGGCCTGCGCGATAGGGAGCTTCTACGCATATTTCCCGGATAAGGGCGCCCTTTTCCTTGAGATAACCGAAGAGTACTACCGCAGGGTCTTCTCGGTGGTCAGGGAATCCCTCTCGGCCGCAGGCTCGGCACTTCCTCCCAGCGCCGCGGGTCGGCGCGCCCTCATACGGGGCCTCTTAGCCGCCCTCTACCGCGCCCACGACATCGAGCCCGCGCTCCACCGGGAGATCACCCTGATGGTGCTCGCGGCCGGGGACGATCCCGCGGACGAGGAGGGGCGTCTTATGGCGGAGGTGCGGAAGCGGGTGGAAGCGATGGACCGGGACGTCGAGGCCTGGCTCGTCGCTCTGATCGGCCCCCTCGTTCGGCCCGCCGAAGCCGTCCCGGTGGCCGCCCTCATCTTCCGGTGCTGCGAGGAGACCATACATCGCCTCAAGCAGTTCCCCGGAACACTGCCCGAGCCGGAAAAGACCCTCGCCCTCCTTGAGGACATGGTGTACTCCTGGCTTGCCGCCCGCACCCCCGGAGGCTGAAGCGCCGTGCGGCTATTTTCCGGCCGGCGCCCCGTCCTGATCGCCGCAGTAGATGCTGAGCGCCCCGGCCAGGCATTCCACTTCCAGCAGGCGGCCGTCCACGCAGATCGTCTCCCCGTCGGCGTGGCAGATGAGAGGGCCCGCGCTCGACTCGATGCGGTACCGGGCGGCGAGGCCGGTGCGTATCAGGGGGTGCCCTTCCTGGGTGCCCTTGATGTAGCGGACCATGAGGCCGAGCATGGCGGCCCTTCCCAGCTCGCCGGCCATGCACAGGTTCAAAAGCCCGTCGCCGTTGTTCGCTCCGGGGGCCATGAAGAAGGTGCCTCCCATGCGCTTTCCGTTCATGAGGGAGATCTGATGGCTCCGCTGCTCGATCGGAGCAAGGGAATCCGAAATAAGGCGCACCAGGGGGGCCTCGGGATAGCGGACGAAGGTCGCCAGGGCCCCCAGCACGTAGGCCATGAACCCGTGCACCCGCTTCATCCGGGCGGCCGTCAGGCCGACTATGGTGTCGAAGCCTATGCCAATCCCGTTGCCGAAGTGCTTGCCCGCAGGATAATCCCCGCCCCTGACCAGGCCCACGTCCAGGGGCCTGCGCCGGCCTTCGGCGATGAGGGCCACCGCCGCCGCCAGGTCGGAGGGTATGCCCGCCCCATAGGCGAAGTCGTTGCCCCTGCCCATGGGAAGGACCGCGAAATCGCAGGCGGGAGCTCCGGCGGCCTTGGCGGCCATGAGCCCGTTGATCGCCTCGTTCACGGTGCCGTCGCCCCCGGCTGCCGCCACCGCGCCGAAGCCCTCCGCCGCGGCTCCCTTCGCCAGTTCCGCCGCGTGCCCCGCCCTGTCGCTGGTGCGGAGCTCGTACCGTATCCCCGAAGATGCCAGGAGCCCTTCCAGCTCGGCCCTCCGCAGCCCCGCGCGGCCCATGCCCGCCGTGGGGTTCAATATCACTAAGACGCGTTCCTTGGATGCCATTGATTAGGTATACGACGGCGCCCGGGATAACGCCAGACCATTGAAAAAAATTTTTAGTATATTATAAAAATGATAATCCTTTTGAGCGTCCTTCTAATGTCCCTTCCGGCCCAGACCGGGGCGGCCCAGGCCTATACCATCTCCGACTTCGGCAAGACGCCCTCGGAGGCTCCGGGATGGGTATGGGAATCCTTTTCGGACGGAGTGATGGGCGGCAAGTCGGAGCTCGCCGCTCCCCGCCTGGTAGAGGCGGAAGGCCGCAAGGCCCTGCTGCTCGCGGGGAAGGTGGTAACCAAGGGCGGCGGTTTCATCCAGGTGCGGCTCAGGCACGATCCGTCCCTCTTCGACGCCGGGTCCTTTGCGGGCGTGGAATTGGAGGTGGACGCCGCGACATCCAAGTCCTGGTACGTCTTCATCCGCACCAAGGACAACCTCTTTCCCTGGAGCTACTACGGGGCCCCCCTCACCCCGTCCGCCGGCCCTTCGACCATACGGATTCCCTGGGATCAGTTCAAAGGGGAAAGCACCCTCCGCAAGAAAATGCGGCCCGAGTTCATCTCGAGCATCGCCCTCGTCGCGGCCTTCGAGGACTTCAACCCTGCAATGCGGATATACAGGGTGGGGCTGTACCGCTGAGGCCCTATTCCCCGCCCCGGCGCGCCGAAGCGGACCGGAAGCGCTACTTGACCCTCTCCCAGATCAGGTGACCCCGAGCCATGCGGCCGGGATAGCGCGGCGAGGGTCCCCATGCGGTCGTTGCGATCATCCGGTCGCCCTCGAGCTTGTGAAAGCGAACCTGCTCGGTGCCTACCATGGCCGGGTTCCATGAGACCTCAACCTTGTTGACATGCTTTTCCCCGTCGCTGCGGTAGGTGCCGCTGTAGGCGGTGACGCTCTTCCACAACTCCGCGCGGTCGGCGTCGGTTTGAGGAGCTTTTCGGCCTTGGGCTTCAATTACGACTGAATAATAACCGTCGGCTGTGAATATCACCATGCCGCGCGGGCTCTTTCCCCAGTCGTAGATCTTTTCTCCGGTGTCCTGGAACTCTCCCTCGAATGCGACCAGTCTCCAGGTGCCCACGAGGGGCGACTGCTGGGCGACTGCGGCTCCGGCGGCAAAGAGCCCGACAAAACAGAAAGCGAAAACGTATCGTCTCCACATAACTCCCCCCTTCAGAATTTGGCCTGCGGTTTCGTCCGAGGCGACGCACGGGATAAACCGACCGCTTGGCCGATTGTAGTACGGAGCAACATCTTGCGCATCCGTACATTTGTCCGTATTCGGCCCGACGTGCGGCCGCCCGAGTCTGCCGATGCGGCGCCTTGCGCTCGCGTGCCGTCGGTAATATATTTACTACGGGTGTAATAAACGGCTTAGATTAAAAGGAACCGACGATGAGCCTCCTTTCTGCACGTGATTGGAAGCGAATCGACGACACCGTTGCAGAGCTGTCTTTGGCCGATTCGATTCAAGACCTCGACGAGCGCGCTGCCGACGGGCTGGCGAAGCTTGTTCGGACTGATCTCCATATCGATATCTTCGATGTCGACCCGACTCGGGGAGCTGTCTTGAGGGCCACGAGGGGTGCGCCGATCCAGCGCCGGTGGATGGAGCTTTGGCGCGAGCGGTTCTGCCGGATAATCCCGGAACGGTTCGATCCGAACGCGGACTTGCAGGTCGTTCACTTTGCCCGCATGCGGAACGACGCTTACGCGGCGGATTTCATTCTACCCCAGGGCATCGGCTCTACCCTCTACATCAACCTGCCGGGCCGCAGCGAGAGCACCCTCCAATCGTTCACCATCCACCGCGGCTTTAGAGAGTGCTTCACCCGGCGTGAAGTTTCCGTCGCCGCTCACCTGCGCCGGCACCTTGTCAATCTTTACCGATTGGCGTGGAGGCTGGATCAAGCCGATCGTGAACGTTTCTGCGCGTCGGAACTGGCGAAGGCGGCGGGACGCTTGTCGGCGCGTGAGGCCGAGGTGGCGGGTTACCTCTGCCGGCGCATCACGGTACGGGATATCGCCCTGCGGATGCGGTTGTCGTCGAGGACTGTCGAGACATACGTCGAACGGATTTATGCAAAGACCGGCGTGATGGACCGCGGCGCTTTTCTCCGGAGAATGCAGCGCGAGACGATGAGCCCTTTGAATAGAGCTGCTCAACCCTGCAATGCGGATATACAGGGTGGGGCTGTACCGCTGAGGCCCTATTCCCCGCCCCGGCGCGCCGAAGCGGACCGGAAGATCATCGCCCGGCGGAACAGCTCCGCTTTTCCGGAGAAATAGAGGGCGAGCTTCCTTCGTACGGAATAGGCGGTGAACAGAGCGGCGAAGATGAAGAAGCCGAGGATTGCCGGATCCCAGGCAAGGCCGAAGAAGCGCACCGACAGCAGGTAGAGGAGGGGCAGGGCCGCGGCGGTGACCGAGGCGCAGAGGGCGACGTAGCCCGAGAAGCCCAGGGTGATGAAGAATACCGCCAGGCAGAGGGGCGCCAGGACGGGGTAGGCCGCGCTTATGGCCCCCGCCGCGGTGCCGAAGCCCTTGCCTCCCTTGAAGCCGGCGAAGACCGGCAAGATATGCCCCAGGACCGCCGCGAGGGCGGCGGCGATGAAGAGGACCGAATCCGCCGGGACGCCTCCGGGCAGGGGCGCGAGGGTGCCTGCCCAGAGGACGGCCGCGGCGCCCTTGGCCATGTCGATCAGGGCGACGGCGATGCCGGCCTTCCAGCCCAGTACCCTGAAGGAATTGGTGGCTCCGGTGTTCCCGCTCCCGCTCTTGCGGATGTCGATGCCCTTGAGCAGCCTTCCCGCGATGATGCCCGTGGGAAAGGATCCCAGCAGATAGCTTGCGATTATGACGATGGCCAGATTAGCCACGGACTCTCTCCTTGCCGACCTTCGGCGTGGTAAGAATTTCCCAGCCCATCCTGCGGGCCAGGCGCCCGAGGCGCGGGTCGGGGTTGACCGCCACCGCCCTGCCCACCGCCCGCAAGAGGGGCGCGTCGTGGGGACTGTCGGTGTAGAAGACGCAGTCGGCTTCCGAAATGCCCTTCGCCGCCAGGAAGGTCCGCACCCTCGCCAGCTTGCCCTCCGCGAAGGGCGCCGTCCCCGCCAGGCGGCCGGTGGTCCTTCCTCCGGCCGTCTCCAGCTCGCAGGCCACCACGTCGGCTATGCCCAGCCGGCGCGCCAAGGGCGCAAGGAGAAAGGCGAAGGAGGCCGAGGCGATGGCGAGGTCCTCCCCCGAGGCCGAGAGGTCGTTTATCAGCTTTTCCACGCCGCGGTCGAGGCGGGGCAGGACGCGCTCCCGGAACACGGTCTCCGCGATGTCCTCAAGCCGCTCCATGGGCACGTCCTGTATGAAGGTATAGGTCTGCCCCGAGACTCCCGGCCCCGCGGCGCCGGAAAGGTAGGCAAGGATGAGCCGGGGAAGGTGGAGGAATACGGAAGGGCCGATCGCCCCTTCCT
>CAYUPG010000184.1:0-6172 GCA_964446515.1 uncultured Treponema sp. | reverse complement strand
ACACACACGAAGCCGCGCTATGACCGAGGGCCTTGCGCGCACCGCCAACCGCGCCATGCTCAGGGCCGTGGGCTTTTCCGACGAGGACTTCCGCAAGCCCATCGTGGGCTTCGCGGTGGCGGACAGCGACGTGTCTCCCTGCAACGTGCACCTCTGGGACATAGCCAAGTTGTCCAGGAGCCGCCTGGAGGAACTGGGCGCCAAAGGCATGACGTTCCACACCTTCGTGGTGACCGACGGGGAGGCCATGGGGCACGAGGGGATGAAGGCGAGCCTGGTGAGCCGGGATGTCATCGCGGACATTATCGAGCTTGCGGCCCGGGGCCACGCCATGGACGCCCTGCTGGGGGTGGGCGGCTGCGACAAGACCATACCGGGGACGGTGATGGGTCTGGCCCGCTACGGGGCTCCCGCGGTCTTCGTCTACGGGGGCACCATACGGGCGGGCCGGCACCGGGGAAAGGCGGTGGACATCGTCAGCGCCTTCGAGGCGGTGGGGGCCTACGGGGCGGGCCTGATAGACGAGGCGGAGCGCCACGCCGTGGAGTGCGCCGCCTGCCCGGGTCCCGGGGCCTGCGGGGGCATGTACACCGCCAACACCATGGCCTCCGCCATGGAAGCCCTGGGCATGAGCGTTCCCGGGAGCGCCTCGGTACCGGCCGTGTCCCCGGAGCGTGAGGCCGTCATGGTCCGCAGCGCGGAGGCCCTGGCCCTCTGCATGGAGCGGAACCTGGTTCCTGCCGACATCATGACCCGGCGGGCCTTCGAGAACGCGATCCGGGTGGTCATGGCCGTGGGCGGCTCCACCAACGCGGTGCTCCACCTCCTGGCCTTGGCCCGGGAAGTGGACGTGGACCTGTCCATAGACGACTTCAACCGCTTTTCCGACACGACGCCCATACTCTGCGACATGAAGCCCGCGGGGCGCTACGTCATGGAGGATCTCCACGAGGTCGGGGGCATACCCCTGGTCATGCGCATGCTCCTGGACCGCGGCCTCCTGCACGGGGACTGCCTGACCGTGACGGGGCGGACCGTGGCGGAAAACCTGGAGGGAGTACGGGTGTCCCTTGCGGGACAGGCCGTGGTCAAGCCCTTCGAGGCGCCTGAGAAGGCGACGGGACCCATAGTCGTCCTCAAGGGCAACCTCGCCCCCGAGGGGGCGGTCCTTAAGACCTGCGGCCTGGACGCGGACTTCGTCCACTCGGGGCCCGCCCGGGTTTTCGAGAACGAAGAGGCCGCCCTGGCGGCCATCCTGGAGGGACGCATAGGGGCGGGGGACGTGGTGGTCATCCGCTACGAGGGGCCGGCGGGGGGGGCCGGGCATGCGGGAGATGCTGTCCCCCACCTCCGCCATCGCGGGGGCCGGGCTTATACGGCAGGTGGCCCTGATCACGGACGGACGCTTCTCCGGGGGCAGCCACGGCATGGTGGTGGGCCACGTGGCGCCGGAAGCCCAGGCCGGGGGGCCCATAGCCCTGCTCAGGGAGGGGGACATGATCACCATAGACAGCGCGGAAAAGCTCCTCCGGGTGGATCTGTCCCAGGAGGAGCTGGAGAAGCGCCGCGCCTCCTGGTCCCCGCCGCCGCCCAAATACGTCCGGGGCGCCCTGGCGAAATTCGCCCGCCTGGCGTCCTCCGCCTCGGCGGGGGCGGTCACCAGCTGAGGGTCGGCGCTAGGAACCGCGGCGGACAATTTTCGATATTTTTTTTAGTAATTTGAGCCTCCGGGGTCTTGACCTTGATAGAGAGAATTGATATCTTGCAATCAGTTCCTGAGCATGCGGCAATACTACATCGTTTTACAACTGTGCCGTTCCCAGGCGGCCGGTCGAAGCCCCGCACCATTTCGTTCCGGCAGCTGCCGCAGGTTCAGGTTACCTCCCGGGTTTTCTCACCTCCTTTTCCCGGGAGGTTTTTTTTTGCCCCGACCCCAAGGTCTCCGCTGCGGCCTCGCTCCGAACCTTCCGCCTGCCCCTTCCAATAATCTCAGTCCCATCATAGAATGATACTCGTAACGCTTATCCCTTATTAAGTAGGATCGTACCATGACATTCGACTCCCTCACCATCCGCGCAAAGCTGATCGCCTTTCTCTCCGTAGTCTTGGCCCTCGTCTTCGCCCTGACGGGCTTTGCGGTCGTCGGAAGGGTGTTCGATTTCAACAAGGAAGATTCCCGGCTGTACATGGAGAGCGTCTCCCGGGAGAACGCCAACCGCCTGGACGCCCAGCTGGAGCTGCCCATGGACGCGGCCCGGACTCTCGCCCAGTCCTTCGCCCAATACCGCGATATCCCTTCCAAGGACAGGAGGGCCGCCTTCGGCGCCATGCTGAAGAGCGTGCTGGCGGGGAATCCGTCCTTCCTGGGCATGTGGACCCTCTGGGAGCCCGATGTCCTGGAGGGAGGGGACGCCGCCTACTCCGGCAGGGCGGATCTGGGCAGCGATGCCCTCGGGCGCTTCACGCCCTACTACGTGCGCTTCGAAGGCCGCCTCCTCCTGGAGGTTCCCGACGCCGCGGAGGGCTACGGCGCGTCGTATTACAGGATCCCCAAGGAGACCCGACGGGAGCTCCTGACCGAGCCCTACCTGTACCCCGTTCAGGGCGTGGATGTGCTCATGCTCTCCGCGGTGGCGCCCATAGTCGTGGATGGAGCCTTCCTGGGCGTCGTGGGCATTGATTTCACCGCCTATGCTGTGGCCGAAGCCCTGGGCTCCCTCAGCATCTACGAAACGGGCTTCGGCCGCCTCGTTTCGCCGGAGGGGACCGTGGTCATCCATCCCGACACGTCCCGCATCGGCAAGCCTGCTCCGGAATGGCAGTCCGCGGATCGGGACGCGATAAATGCCTCCCTCCGGGATGGGAAGTCCTTCACCCAAATCGCATATTCCGAATCCCTGAAGCGCAATACCCTCAAGAGCTTCGTGCCCATCCGCATCGGCGACTCCCCGGACCCCTGGATGTACGGGGCCGTGGTGCCGGAGGAAGAGACCTACCGCAGGGTGTTCGCCCTCCTCTACCTCATGGCCGCCCTCTTCGTGCTCTCCTTCGTCGTCGTCCTCGCCGCCCTGTGGATCCTTACGGGCAGGCTCCTGAAGCCCCTGAAGACGACGCGGAACGCCCTGGAGGAGATAGCCCGGGGCGAGGGGGATCTCACCAAGGCCCTTCCGGTGCGAAGCAGGGACGACATGGGGAACCTGGCGCAGAGCTTCAACACCTTCGTGGAGAACCTCGGGGGCATCATATCCTCCATCCGCGGCGAGCTGGAAACGCTCCGTAAGCTCGGCACGGACCTGTCCGTGAACATGGACCAGACCTCCGCGGCGATCGTTCAGATCAACGGCAACATCGAGAGCGTGGGGGCAGCCTTCCGCAGGCAGGGCGACGCGGTTTCGGAGGTCGGATCCACGATCGAGGAGATGGTGGGCAACATCAACAGCCTCAATCGGCTCATTTCCGAACAGTCCCGCAGTCTCGCCGCGGGGGCCTCGGCGGTGGAGCAGATGGTCGCCAACGTGCAGTCCATCACCCGGAACGTGGACAGCAACATGACCGCCGTCGCCACCCTGCAGGCAGTCTCCGATCGGGGCTACGATAGGCTCTCCGCCGTGGGGGAGACCGTGTCCCGCATCGCCGTCCAATCCAGGGGCTTGGAGGAGACCAACGGGGTCATCACCTCCATCGCCTCCCAGACCAATCTGCTGGCCATGAACGCCGCCATAGAGGCCGCCCACGCCGGGGAGGCGGGACGAGGCTTCGCGGTGGTGGCCGACGAGATACGGAAGCTCTCCGAGGATACGGCCGCCCGGTCCCGGGACATAACCGAGGTCCTCAAAGCCCTCTCGGATCTGATAGCCGCGGCGGTCCGCCTGTCCGCGGACGCGGGCTCCGCCTTCGAGTCGGTGCGGAGCTCGGTGTCGGAGGTGTCTTCCCGGCAGCAGGAGATCAGGAACGCCGTGGAGGAGCAGCGCGGGGGCAACCAGGTCGTCCTGGACAGCATGGAGGAGCTGCGGCGCATCGGCGCGGAAGTGGATTCGGGGGCCAAGGAGATGTCCGCGGGCAGCGAATCCATCCTGGGCTCCGTGCGGACATTGGCGGACGTGACGGCCGAGGTGGAGCGGGCGATGCGGGAGATCGCCCAGGGAACCACCGAAATCAACGGCTCCGCGGTGCAGGTGTCGGAGCTCGGGCGGCGGACCATGGAGGGTATTCAGGCCGTGGATGCGTCGGTGGCCCGCTTCAAGGTTCGGCGCTAGCCGCGGCGCCGGCTCCGGCCGGCCCCTATAGGACGGCGCCCTCGGAGTGCTCTCCTTTTTCTTTGACATATTGGAAATATATGTTATATTGACAATTATTCCGATACTGTCGGATCAAGGAGCTTTCCATGACCACGGAACAAACCCTTCCTCTGATGATCAGGGCCCGTGCCCAGGCCATGCCGCAGATCAACGCCCAGTTCGCAAAGGACGCGAACGGCGTATTCCAGCCCAAGACCTATGCCGCCTTCTTCGACGAGATACGCTTGGTGGCTGCAGGGCTCCTGGAGCTCGGCGTCGTGCGTGGCGACCACGTGGGCCTCATTTCCGACAACCGCCAGGAGTGGCTGGTTACCGACATCGCCGTGCTTTCCCTGGGCGCCGCGGACGTGCCCCGGGGCTGCGATTCCACGGACCGGGAGATCGCCTACATTCTGAGCTTCTCCGATTGCCGCCTGAGCTTCGCGGAGAACCAGAAGCAGGCGGAAAAGATCCTGTCGCGGAAGGCGGAGATGCCGCTGCTCGAGACCCTGGTGGTCTACGACGCCGTGTCCGATTCCCTCCGGAGCGCAGGCTCCGCCGCGGGCGTGTCGGTGCTGCACTTCGAGGAGCTCAAGGCCAAGGGAGCGCCCCGCCGGGCGGCCAACCCCGCCGAAATAGACGCCGAGATAGACAAAGGCGCTCGGGATGACCTGGCGACCATCATCTTCACCTCCGGCACCACCGGGGAGCCCAAGGGCGTCATGCTCACCCACGGCAACTTCCTCCACCAGCTGCCCAGCCTCCCCCTCATCGTGGACATCAAGCCCGGGGACATCTGGCTGTCCGTGCTTCCCGTCTGGCACTCCTTCGAGCGCATCATGCAGTACGTGGCCCCCTACCTGAACAGCGGCATCGCCTACTCCAAGCCCGTGGGCTCCATCATGCTGGCGGACTTCCAGGCCATACGGCCCCAGTGGATGGCCAGCGTGCCCCGTATCTGGGAATCCGTCCGGGACGGCATCTACCGGAACATCAAGCAGGCCGGGGGCGTCAAGAAGCACCTCTTCGACTTCTTCGTGGCCGTGGGCACCGCCCACGCCTTCATGCGCAACATGGTCCTGGGGCGCATACCCAATTTCCACGGCCGCATCCGCATCCTCGACGCGGCCCTGGGCTTCATCCCCTGGCTCCTGCTCTCTCCCCTCAAGGGCCTGGGCAACGTGCTGGTCTTCAACAAGATCAAGGCGAAGCTCGGCGGCCGCTTCAAGGCGGGCATCTCCGGGGGCGGCGCTTTGCCCTTCCAGGTGGACAGCTTCTTCAGCGCCGTGGGCATACTCCTTTTGGAGGGCTACGGGCTCACGGAGACTGCTCCGGTCGTGGCGGTTCGCCGTTCCAGCAGCCCCCGGCCCGGCTGCGTGGGCCAGCTCGTGCTGGACACGGAAGTCAAGATCGTGGACGACGAGGGCCGCTCCCTGCCTCCGGGGCATAAGGGGCTCATCATGGTCCGGGGCGGCCAGGTGATGAAGGGCTACTACAAGAAGCCCGAGATCACCGCCAAGGTTCTTTCCCCCGACGGTTGGTTCAATACCGGCGATCTGGGTATGATGACCCGGGACAACGAGATCAAGATCACCGGCCGCGCGAAGGACACCATCGTCCTGCGGGGCGGAGAGAACGTGGAGCCCGCTCCCATCGAGGAGAAGATTCGGGAGAGCGAGTGGGTGGCCCAGTGCATGGTGGTGGGGCAGGATCAGAAGTACCTGGCGGCCCTCATCGTGCCGAAGCAGGACGCGGTCATGGCCTTCGCCCAGGAGAACAACATCCCCATCGTGGACTACGAGCTGCTGCTCCAGCAGCCCGAGGTGAACGAGCTGGTGGCCAACGACGTGGCGGACCTGGTGAGCCCCCACACGGGCTTCAAGCCCTTCGAGCGG
>CAYUPG010000183.1:0-6192 GCA_964446515.1 uncultured Treponema sp. | reverse complement strand
TCCTGCCGTTCGATCCTCATGGACGGGGAAACCTTCGACCGCTTCCCCCAGTATCGGACGGACGCGCCCGCTGAACGCGCGGAGGAGCCGCCCGCCCTCGAAGCGGCCGAACTGGCCCTGTACCGGCGGCTTGCGTCCGCGTCCGGCGGGAACAGACTCGAGCAGGAACGCATTCCCCTGCAGTGGGCGCGGGAACGCCTGCGCGCTGCCCTGTCGTCCCCTTGAAGTTCCGGCGCCTAGGCCCGGTTCTGCCCCGTCCTTTCCCCTCCGTACCAGTCGACTCTCCGCGTTGCGGCCATGGCGCCGGCCACGAGGACGAAGAGCCCCGCGGAGCCGATCAGGAGGGCGTAGTCCTCCGAGCCGAGGGCGCTGTAGAGGTAGCCGTACTGGACCGCCAGGAGGGCGAAGGCGTAGAGACCCATCCTCCGTATCGGCAGGGCGGCGCCCACGTAGGCGGCCGACAGGAGGCTCACCGCACCCGCGGCGGTCAGGTAGGCCGCGCCGAAGGGCAGGTGCTCCGCCGCCGCCAGGAGGAGCAGGTAGAAGAGACAGTTGGCCAGACCCACCAGTAGGTACTGCACCGGATGCAGGCGCCGGCGGGACAGGGTCTCCAAAAGGAAGAGGGCGCCGAAGGGAATGACCAGGAAGAGGACGGCGTAGCGCAGGGCCCGGTGGGTACGCTGGTAGACGTCCGTGGGCTGAAAGAAATCGAGGCCGAAGGCGCCCCGCCGGGCGGCCTCGGCGGGGAATCCCGCGGCCTCCGTCGTCCGCGGAACCGTGCGCCCGCTCTCGTCCACGTACCAGGCCGCCCGGAAGCCCGCTTCGGAGTACTCCCGGTCCGTCGGGAGGCGGTAGCCCGAGAAGGAGGGGCTGGGCCAGTTCCCTTCCAGGCTTATGGCGTTCACGTCCGCCAGGGGCAGGAAGGAGACGCTCCGGGCCCCGGAGAGTTCCAGGTCAAGCCTTCCGGCGAAGCGGGCCGTTCCCGCCGCCTCGTCCACCGACAGGGCAGCCGGGACGGAGACCGCCCGCTCCGCCAGGGCCAGGGGCGCCAAACCCGAGCGCAGCTCCCGACGTGTCCCGTCCGCCGGGACCAGTGCAGGGCTCGAACGGAGGGAGCGGGGGTCGTCGTAGGCGAAGTAGAGCCGGGCGGCGGACCAGTCGGGCTCCAGGCCCGGCACCCCGGTCTCCGCGAGGCTGAACTCGAAGCTCAGCTCCAGGGCGAAGTCGCTCGAGTGCACCGGCACGGCGTAGATGCCCCGCCGGCGCTCGCTCGTCCGGCTCGTCCCCCGTACGTCCATCCGTGCGGGAAAGACGCACCAGGTTTCCCGGACGCGCTCCAGCACCGTCTTGCCCTCCTCGGTGACGCGGCCGGCCGTGCGGACCGTGGGGATAGCCAGGTAAGGCGTGGCGAGCACCGTCTCCCCCCCGGCCATGGCCGAGACCTCCTCCGTCGCGCTCTCCATGGAGCGCTGCCGCTCGTCCCGCAGCCCCTTGATCATCCCCAGCGGGATGAGCAGCACCAGAATCAGCAGGCCCACCAGGGCCGCCTTGAGGCCCGCGGACGCCGCCGCGGAGAGTTTTAAGCTTTCCTTCATGTTCGTCTCCTTGGCTTCTATCCTAGGGACGAATTGCGGCGGAAATGGGGCGGCGGCGGGTTATTTCAGGGGCTTCGCCGGGGCAGGATCAGGGTGAACCGGGCCCCGCCCCCCGGACGGTTCGACGCTTCCGCGCGGCCCCCCGCACGGCGGGCGATGCCGTCGACCATGGCCAGGCCCAGTCCGCAGTGGGCGGCGCCGCCGACCGGGGCTTGGTCCGCGCCGGCGCCGGCGGGTCGCTTGGCCGCCCCCGGCCGGGTGGTGAAGAAGCGTTCGAAGAGCCGCCCCTCGTCCCCCGGGGGCAGCCCGGGCCCGCGGTCGAGCACCGATACGGAGAGGCTCCCCGCAGCATCCTCGATCTGTACCAGGATCTCCTCCCCGGGAGGGCTGAAGGAGACGGCGTTGTCCAGCAGGGCGGCCAGGGCTATTCCCAGCCGTTCGGGGGCTAGGGCGGCGCGCAGGTCCCGGGCCGCCGCGGCGACCCGCAGCCGCAGGCTTTTCTCCCGGGCTTCCGCCCCCTCGGCGGCCCTGCGGACCGAGTTCTCGACGCAGTCCAGGAGGTCCGCGTCTTCGCGTTCCCCCTCCTCGGCCTCGATGCGGGAGAGCTCCCGCAGACCCTCCACGATGCGGTTCACCCGGTCGCAGTCCTCGACGATGCGCCTCCGCAGGATCGCCTCATCCTCCCTCTCCGCGCCCTCCAGGAGCTCCGTGGAGGCGCGGATGGAGGCGAGGGGATTTCGTATCTCGTGGGCCAGATCGGAGGCGAAGTCCTCCGCCCAGGATAGGCGCTCCCCCAGGCGTGATGAGAACTCCCGGAGGGTGGCCGCCAGGTCGTCGATCTCGTCGGAGACGCGGCCCCGGGCGAAGTGCCCTTCCGCCAGGGAGGGCAGGGTGAGGGCCGAGCGGGAGCGGTCCCGCAGCCGCTTGAGGGGACGGGCGATGGTGATCCAGAGGAGGACGCTCAGGGCCGTCGAGGCTCCCAGGCTCAGGATGAAGATGCGGGCCACCTCCAGCCTAAGGCGGTAGAGGCTTGAGAGGATGCGGTAGGTGGACTGGGATGCCAGCACCGCTCCCCGGACGCCGGATGCGGCGGAGCCCACCGGGAGGGCGCTGTAGAGGGTCACCGAGACCTGTCCCCCCGCGGAGATGCGGGTGGCCGCCCCGTAGCGGCCCGCCAGGGCGCTGCGCACCTCCTGGCCCTCGAGGAAATTTCTCCCCCGGGCGTAGAAGTCCGCCGAGGGCAGGGCTTCCTGGGGCGGCGCGAAGCGCCGGTAGAGCCGGGCGAGGCCCGAGAAGAAGCGGTAGAGCGGGTTCGCGGTAGCCTCCGGCGCGTGGGCCGCGGGCTCCCCGGCGGCCGTGCCGGCGGCCGTGCCGGCGGCCGTGCCGGACGCGGAACGGAGACTGCCGTAGGTCTGGTCCGCCGCGGCGGCGGGCTCGTCCGCCCCGATGGGCTGGAGGGCGCTGGAATCAGCCAGGAGCCGGCCTTCGCCGTCGAGTACGCGCAGCCGGGCGGTGTGGCGCCGTTCCAGGGCCGCGAGGGCCGCGGCGGCCCGCTCCTCCGTCAGGGGGCCTTCGGCGAGCCAGGCCGCCAGGAGCCGCCCCTGCTGCACCAGGGAATCCTCCAGGGCGGCGAGGAGGCTCTTCTCGTAGCTGTCCAGGGATAGGAAGCTCGCCACGGGCACGAAGACCAGGAGGAGGTTGAAGCCCAGGATGCGGGCGATGATGGGGATGCGCGGCCGCTTCACGATCCCAGCCGGTATCCCAGGCCGTACACCGTCTCGATGAGCTCCTCCGGGGCCCCCGCATCCCTGAGCTTGCGCCGCAGGCGCTTGACGTGGGAGTCGACGACCCGGTCGGAAAGGTAGACCCCCTCGGGGTAGGCCCGCGCGACGATGGACTCCCGGCTCCTGGCTGCCCCGGGATGGTCGGCCAAGCACTCGAGGATACGGAATTCCGTGACCGTAAGGTCCAGTTCCCGGTCTTCCCAATAGGCCCGGAAGGCCTCCGGATCGAGGCCCAAGGGGGCCGAAGCGCCGCTGCCCCGAAGCCGCGGTACGGAGGCTGCGGCCGCGGCCGCCGATGTTCTCCCAGGGACGCGGGTTTCGCTCCGGCGCAGGACCGCCCGCACCCGGGCGGTAAGTTCCCGCAGGGAGAAGGGCTTGGGGAGGTAGTCGTCCGCCCCGAGTTCCAGCCCCAGAATCCGGTCGAGCTCCTCGTCCCGGGAGGTCAGGAAGATGACCGGCACCGCGTCTCCCGCCGCCCGGAGCTCCCGCACCAGGTCGAGACCGTTCATCCGGGGCATGGATATGTCCAGCACCACCAGGCGGGGCCGGTCCGCCGCCGACTTCAGGACGTCCCGGGCCTCGATGCCGTCCGCCGCTTCCGTCACGGGGAAACCTTCCCGCTCCAGGGCCATGCGCACGGAGGCGCGCAGGTTCGCGTCGTCGTCCGCCACCAGCACGGGAAGCGGTCCGCGCTGCTCCTCAGCTCCCATCATGCCCCCATACTACTCCGGGGGGCCCGGGCGGACAAGGTCCCGCTCCCGGTGCCGATGCGGCTAAGCCTCGGCTTCGAGCTTCCGGAGCGCCGCGAGCTCGCGCGGCAGGTGGATCTCGTAGGGCTCCCATTTGATCCATTCTCCGCTGACGGCCCCCGCGTAGCCGATGCTCTTCAGCAGTTGAAGGGCGCGCCGATGGTCGATGCCGCCGGTTCCGATCGGCATCATCTGATCGATGTCGCCGGTCCCTATCGCCTCGAATTTCGCCGTCCCCGGGCCCATTCCGTCGTGCACGTGGACATGTCGTATCCAGGGCTTCAGCACCTCGAAGGCCTCGTCCATCGTGCAGCCGGCCACCCGGACCGGGTGCATGATGTCCCAATTGGCCGCCGCGGCGGGGTGATCGACCAGGCGGAGCACCGCCGCCACATGCCGGGGATCGCACCAATCGTCGTGGGTCTCCATGCAGAGCGTCACGCCGCGCTCGCCTGCGTGGTCGGCGACCGACGCCATCAGCCGCGCGGTCTTTTCGATCGCCTCTTCACGGGAGAGGCCCTCGGGAATCTTGCCCCCGAAGACCCGCAGCGCGGGCACTCCGAGGTCCCCGGCCAGGTCGATGCGCTGGTGAGATTCCCGGACCGTGGCGTCGGCCGCGGCGGGATCGGCATAGCGCAGGGAAGTGGCCAGGCAGCAGAGCTCGACGGAAGCGGCCGCCATGCGTTCCCGTACCGCGCGGCGGGCGTCCGCATCGAGGCAGACTTCGATCCCGTGGGCGTGCCCCGAATCGAGCCGCGGCTCCAGGGCGTCGTAGCCGAAGCGTCGGGCGATTTCGATCATCTCGCCTAAGGTCCTCTCGGGCGTGGAAAAACTCATGAAAGCGTATTTCATCATTCCACCTCCACCCAGGCGCCGTCCCGGGCCGCCGAGTCGTACATCCGGTCGAGAACGAGGCGGCTGCGGCGTCCGTCCCGGCCGTCGCAGACCAGCGGCGCTCCGGTGCGGATTGCCGCGGCGAGGTTCTGCGCCATGTTCATCCACAGCGGCATCTTCGGTGCGGGCAGGGTCTCTTCCCACGTGCCGCCGACGTTCCACTGCTCGACGGGCACGGAGTAGGGCCCGCCGAAGTGGTAGGAGACGGCGCCCGAGGTCCCGTAGAGCTCCAGGTTCATGTACCAGGTGTCGACCGGGTAGGAGGTGGTGGCGAAGAGCTGGACCACGGAGCCGTCGGTGTATTCCCAGGCGGCGCAGCCGAGGTCTTCGGCCTCGATCTGGTGCGTCTGCGTCCACGCGCGCAGGGACACGCGCTTGGGCAGGCCGAGGAAGTACACCAATTGGTCGATGTGGTGGATGGTCTGGTTGCTCATCACCCCGCCGCCGTCAAGCCGCCGCGTGCCGCGCCAGCCGCCGTTGAAGCGGTAGTACTCCATGTCCCGCCGTATCCGCACGGCCATGTTCCCGCCGACCTGCCTGCCGAGGTCGCCTCCGGCGATGCGCTGCTTGATCCGCTGCGAGGTCGGCTCCAGGCGCAGGGCGAAATCGACCGCCAGCAGCTTGCCCGCCGCGTCGGCCGCTGCGATCATACGGTCGCAGGCGGCGAGGTTCGCCTCCATGGGCTTCGTCGAGATCACGTGCTTGCCCGCGTTCAGCGCGGCGACCGCGAGATCGGCGTGGAGGCCGGTGGGGGTCACCACGAAGACCGCCTCGCAGTCCTTCCGCTCCAGCCACGGATCCAGCGTCGTCGTCCATTCGCAGCCGAGCTCGGCGGCCGCCTTCTCCGCCCGCTCGGGGACGAGGTCGACCACGCCGAGGACCTCCGTGCCCCCTTCCGCGCGCAGCTGCCGCGCACGGATGAGCCCCATGCCAAGGCCGACCACGACGAATTTCACCGGCTCGAAATCAAGCCGCGCGGGACGCTTCGGGGCCGGTGCGCCGCCGGGCCACGCCCGGCGGAGGCGATCCAGGAGCCGCGCCGACATTTCGAGCTTGCTCACGGACGCGTCGGTGTTGTGCGTCTCGATGGAGACAGGACCCTTGAAGCCCTGGACTGCCAGGGTCCGCAGGAGCTTCTCCCAGGGCACGACGGTCTCGGACAGGCCGGGG
>CAYUPG010000182.1:0-6207 GCA_964446515.1 uncultured Treponema sp. | reverse complement strand
AAGGCGTTCTTCATTTGGGACCCGGCCATGCTCGGCTACATGTCGGTGTATGTGGCTAAGGCTGCCTTGGACGGCACCCTCTCAAAGACCCCCGGTTCAAAAGTTTCCGCGGGCAAGCTGGGTGAGTTTACGGTCGGGCAGGATGGTGAAATAGTGTATGGCCGTCCGCTCATCTTCACCCCTGAAAACATAGACCAGTACAACTTCTAGCTTAGAATCCGTAGTGCGTTCTCTTTGCCCCACGTTGCGGCGCATATCGCCAAGGCGTGGGGCATCTGTGGTTTAGGATTACTGCGAATAGGATCGCGCGTATTCACTCGGGGATATACCCCTGTGTTTCTTGAAGAGCTTGGAGAAATAGAACTGATCCGAATAGCCCAACTCTTCCGCAACCTCTCCGATGGTCTTGACCGGGGTTTCCGACAAAAGCAGTTCAGCCGCTTTTATTTTCTCTTCAATAACGAGTTGCGAAAAGCTTATTCCCGCTTCTTTCTTAACCACATGAGACACAGTGGAAGGACTGCGGTTTACATGGTGCGCCACGTCCTCGATGCCGATATGGGGAATGGTGATACGCTCCCGTATGTACTCGACAACCTTTTCAAAAAGAGGGTTGAGTCTGAGCGTTATGAGGCGTTTCGCCACTGCATGCTCGGCCACTAAGCCGAACATACGAACCAGTCGTTCCTCCGCAGGACCATCGAATTGCGCGAGCTGATTGAAGCTTCGCAGCAGAGCATCCGTATCCCCCAGTCGGTTCCGCCATTTTCCCATCACTTCCTCACTGGGGGCGTCTCCGTACCTAAAATTTCCTATCTCCGCGAGGGCGATGAGTTTTTCTGAAGATGTGAAAGGATAAAGGCAATAACGCATGCCGGCATGACAGGTGAAAAGGACCGGATCCATGCGGTCGGCAGCGATGTGCCGCATGCGCTTCGTTTGGGCGGCGCATTTCCCTGGATTCGATACAACGTCTCCTACGGAGCCGCAAAATTCAGCGGAAACCCCGGATGGGCTTTGGACCAATAGTTTGTCGGAACGAGAGTATAGTCGGATGTGTACGCCGAAGGTAAGTCGAAAATCATCTAAGAGAGACTGAAGCCCGGGGGCGACGACGACAATGTCCTCGTAGACTTGTGGGTGGGGCGTTGTCGACGCATCGTCTGTTCCGGTTCTAGTCATATGTTCCCTGTGCATGAAGTATAGCATGGAGTCGCTACGCTATGGGGCGGCCCCAGGCGTTAATCCTCCCAGGTTCCCAATTTTTTGGCGCCGTCGGAGATGCGAAGGTCGTCGATGATTTTTAAAGTGCCCCTGCGAACGGCTTCCAGGGCTTCTTTCTCAGATCGACCTGCGGCCGCTTCGTAGGGCCTTCTTAGATCGGCGGCGATGTTCAGTTTTGAGATCCCGTTTTCGAAGGATCGGCGTAGATACTCTATGGGTATTCCTGATCCTCCATGGAGCACTAGAGGTATGTCGGTACTCTCATGGATGGCCGCCAACTGATCAATGTCGATTTTTGCGGTAGGCTTTTCCGCGCCCTTTGTTGCGGGATTGATTGATCCATGGATACTTCCTACAGCGACGCTGAGCCAGTCAACGCCTGTATCGGAAACGAATTTCTTTGCTTCGGCGGGATCGGTGAATCCATGGCGGGAATCAAAAATTTCATCATAGGTCATTGTCGGTTCGGCCTCATGACCCATAACCGCTCCAAGTTCCGCCTCCACCGGGACATTCCAGTGGTGGGCGAGTCGACAGACCTCGGCCGTGGCGCGGGTATTGTCGGAGAAGGAAAGACGGGAACCGTCAAACATGACCGAATCGTATCCAAGGGCGAGGGCGTTAGAAATATCAGCCATGAAGTCAACTTCCAAGCCGTCTTCATCTATGGCCGGTACATGGTCCTGGTGAAGCCGCGTGCAGGAGCGATCTCCCTGTCTTCTGTATTCGTCGGCTATTGCCGCTTGGCTTCCTGACCCGAATTTTATCCACTCCAGTCGCGCAACGGCGATGAGTCCGAAGGCCCGTCGTTCCCGCAATGCCGTTACGATGGGCCTCATCATGGGTAAGTAGGGGATATTGAAGCTGGGGATTACCATGCGCAGTCTTTTCGCTCGAAGCATTATTTCCGTCATGTCCGACATAGGGTTCCTCCCTTAGGCAAGCAATTTCTTAATACGGGGTAAACGGCCATATAGGCGGCAAGCATTTCACGGTAGCGGCGATAACGTTCCATGTTCGGCTCAAAGACCTGCTCGGCGCCGGCGTGGACGGATATTGCTTCCTCAAAACTTTGGTAATGCCCGGCTGAGACGGCCGCTAGGATCGCCGCCCCGAGGGTCCCTGCTTCAGGCTGGGATGTGCGCACAAAAGGTTTTCCAATAATATCCGCCTGTATCTGGAGCCAAGCGTCGGAGAAGGCACCTCCACCGGTCGCCGTGAATCTATCATAGGCATATCCGGCGCCACTAAGGATTTCGAGGGCTTCGGCAAAGTAATACACGACCCCTTCGAGTATGCCCTTCAGGATTTTTCCCCGGTCGGTGGAGGTCGTTAGGCCGAGGATGCAGCCGTAGTGGTCCGTCATGAACAGCGGGGCCCCGGTGGGTTCAAAGAACGGCAACACTAATAGTCCGGAGGGTTCCGGAGTCATCTCGGCCGTTAAGCGTTCAAGAAGCTTAGGATCAGGCTGAGTGCCTTCGGCCGCGGAGCTGAACGCCCAGGCGAACCATTTTTGAAGGCTTCCTGCTTGGTTGTAGATGAAGGAAACGAATTTCCCAGGCACCACATGATGCTCAATGTTGAGGTTGAGTTTTCTCATGCGGTCCAGGTCGGGAACCTCATCCATAACCGGGGTAATGCATTCAACCGTGCCGAGCCCGCAACTAGCCTGGCCTCCCCCGATCGCTCCTGCACCCAAAGCGGCCATGCATTGATCGTGGCCTCCGACGAAAACTCTTGTCTCTTTGGAAATACCGAGCGAAGCAGCCGTCTCGGGTAAAACAAAGCCCGCCATGGTTCCTGCCGGACATAAATCCCCGAGCTTTTCACCATCGACCCCAACGGCGCTTAGCAACTCTGTGGACCAGCACTCCTCTTGAAAGTCGAAAAGGAGACTCCGATTCGCCAAGGAATGGCAAGCGAGCGCCTTCCCTGTAAGCAGATAGATCGCGTAATCCGCCCAAAATAAAAATTTCCATGTGTTTCGGTACAAGTCTGGACGGTGGTCTTTGATCCATCGCAACTTCGGGAAAGAATAGCATGCTCCGGGAATATTCGGCGTAATGCGGTAGAGCCGGGACGGGTCAAGACCGCGCAAGTGTTTTATGTATTCTCCTCCACGCAGGTCAACACTTAAGATGCTTTCACCCAAGATGCGCCCGTCGCGGGCGATGGGAACGACCGCTTCGCCCATGGATCCCACCGAGATGGCGGATACCGGATCGCCTTGGGCGGCCGCTGCTCTTGCTGCTTCTGCAATCGTGTATCGTATCGCCGCAGCTACCTTTAGTGAATCGACAATGGCCTCGCCCGGTGCCGGGTGGAGTGTGGCGTATGCCTGCGAAGAGAAACCCAAGAGCCCACCGTCTTGCGAATAGACGGCGGCTTTGCATGCGGACGTTCCAATATCGATGCCCAGCAAGGCCATAAGACATGTTAGGTCCATTTTTAGCATCCGTGAATGATCTATTCCGCAATTTACATGTAGTATTCCGCAAAAGAAATGAATGATCGGCTTGCGGTCGGATTATGTGGAGCTATACTCTAGCCAATGGAGGATGGGATGGCAAAATCTCTGCTTCTTCCGGCGGCTGCGGCCGCCCTTCTGGTCGGCCTGGGCGCGTGCGCGGGCCTGCCGGCTTCTTCGTCGACCTTCGACGATGTGGCTTGGGACTTGCTGGAGTATATCTCCGAAGATTCCACGGAGACCGTCGCCGTCTATTATTTCCTTGAAGGCGGCGAGAGGACCGCCCAGAGCGACTATGTCATGAACTCCCTGTCCACGGCCCTGGCGAACGCCATCCACGATGAGGAGCTCTCGGTGCGCATGGTGAGCAGGGCGGCGCTGGATAGGATTCTGGAGGAGCAGTCGTTCCAGGTCTCCGGCCTCGTAGACCCTTCCGGGCAATTGGCCTTGGGCAGGCAGCTCGGGGCCGACATCATCGTGACCGGCACCATCACCGGCTTCGGCGCTTCCTACGAGGTGAACGCCCAGCTGATCAGGACGGAAACGGGGGTGATCCTAGGCGGGGCGGTGGGGAGCTTTTCCCATGACGCCGACCGGCGTTGACCCCCATGGCGCGACCATTCTTCGTTCCCTTCGCCGTCCACGCGCTGCTCCTGCTTCTTTTCTCGGCCGTCCCGTCCCGCGCGGAGCAGTTTTCCGCTCGGCAGATCAGGTACTTCACCTCCACCGGTGGCGGCGTGGACGTGGAGCTGTCCCGCTTCGGGACCTACGCCGCCTTGGCGGATTGGACCGAAGGCAACTCGGTCGCGGTGTTCGATAGGCATTGGGAGCCCTTGTGGCGCCATAGGCAGACCCACTATTGGGGAGGCACCCACAAGCAGCCGGGCATACTCCGCTTCGCCCCCGACGAGTCCTACCTGCTCGCCACGGCCTACCGCACGGACAACGACATCGTCGTCCTCGATCCCGCCTCCGGGCGTCCGCTGGATGTCCTTACCGACCACTCCGGCACGGTGTGGGCCCTGGATCTGAGCGGCGACGGGTCGGTCCTGGTATCCTATGCCCAGGGAGAGCTGTTCCTAAGGCGGCGCTCGGCCTCATCCTTCGCCACGGTGTTCCGCCTTCCCGAACCGACGGCGCCGGTCACCTCCCTGGCCCTATCCCCCGACGGGAGCCTCCTTGCCCTGGCCCAGAACGAAGAGCGCATCAGGCGCCTCTCCCTCTACCGCGTCGCGGGGGACCGCTTGGAGCTCCTGAGCTCCCACGAGCGGGAGGAGAGCTACCTCTCCCGGGAATTCGGGAGCCTGCGCTTTTCTCCCGACGGCCGCCTGCTGGCCGCGGCCTACCACGACGGCATATATCTTTGGGACCTTGCCCGGGGCGGCGAGGGCCTTGAGCCGAGCCAATCTATAGAAAACATCGAGCTCGGCTCGGTCTGGTCCTTGGCCTTTTCTCCGGACCGAGCGCTGCTTCTGTCCGGCCACTATCGGGACGTCCGGGCCTACCGCTTTTCCGGGGACCGTTGGAGGGAGGAAGCGACCTTCACCCCCCATCAGGGCGGGGCGAAGGATCTCGCCTTCTCCGAAGACGGCACCCAGCTGGCCATCGCGGGGCGGGGAGAAACCGCGGGCCTGGGCCTCTGGGCCATCGCGGGAGTCGGACCCTCGCCCCTGGGCGCCCTCCTGTCGCTCCTGGATCTGCGCGTATCCCCTGCCCAGCGCTCCTTCCTGGACGATGCCTCGGCCCGGCGCATCCTGGCGTCCCTGGACCCCGAGGACTCCGCTCCCCGGGACATGTTCGAGACCGCCGAGGAGTACCGCCTGCGGCTCGATAGGGCCAAGCGCTCCGCCCGGGCGGCCCTGGCCCTGGAGACCGAAGGGCGCTACGGCGCGGCGGACAGGAAGCTTCCGGGGGGCGGCGTCGCCGTGACGGTCCCGCTGCAGAACCAGGGCCGCTACGACGCGGACACGAAGATCTACAGCTTCCGCTTCATGGAGGAGGACGCCGCGGTCGGTTTGGAGCGGGATTCCGCCCGCGCCCTGTTCCGGGATTGGAAGGAGGCCCGCATCCAGGTCGTCAGGACCGAGGGAGGAGCGGGGCCGGCCTACGGAGATTTTTCCCTGCTCCTTCCTGCGGGGGGGGAAGCTCCGGTGCGCCTTTCCCGCAACCCCTTCACCGCCGAGGCGCTGGACCGCTTCGGCGCCAGGATCCCGAGCCGGACGGTGGGCCCGGACCTGCTGGTGGCGGATCTGATTGTGGAGGGCATATTCCCCTCCCTGCTCCGCCGCTACGAGGGGCATTCCATAGGTTCCTTCGAGCTGCGCAATATCGGTTCCGCCCCCCTCTCGTCCCTCTCCGCGCGCTTTTTCATCCCCGGCCTGATGCAGGCCCCGGCGGAGGCGGAGCTTCCGGGCAACCTCGGGGTGGCTCAGAGCGCCGCCGTGACGCTCCGCGCCCGCCTGGACGCCGCGGCCCTGCTCCGGGCAGGCGCGGGCACGGCCTCGGCGGAGCTCACC
>CAYUPG010000181.1:0-6229 GCA_964446515.1 uncultured Treponema sp. | reverse complement strand
GCCCTCAAGCCGGCCAAGCCGCGCGGGCTCGACGCGATTAAATACGGCCCCCGGGGGAATAGCCGGGACGGGGCGGCCGCCGCGGCTCCCCCCACGTCTCCTAAGCGCAAGGACGTGTATGAAAGCTTCGTTTCCGGAAAGCGGGAGCATTTCCCTGGCGCGCAGGACGCGTCTCGGCGAAGGCGCGATCAACGCCTTCCTTTTCTTCTGCGCCGCCGTCTCCATCCTGACCACCCTGGGCATCATCGTCACGCTGGGCAGCGAATCCCTCGGCTTCTTCAGGGTGGTGAGCGTTTGGGAGTTCCTTACGGGTTTCGAGTGGCAGCCGGTGATCGAAAAGTTCGGCATCCTGCCCCTGCTCAACGCGACGCTGATGACCAGCACCATAGCCATGTCGGTTGCCCTGCCCCTGGGGCTTATGGTTGCCGTCTACCTGAGCGAGTACGCGGCCGACCGCGTCAGGGAAACCCTCAAGCCCATCCTGGAAGTGCTGGCCGGGGTTCCCACCGTGGTGTACGGCTATTTCGCCCTGACCATGGTCACCCCCTTCCTGCGCCGCATCTTCGGTCCCGATATCGTCGAAATATACAACACCGCAAGCGCGGGGCTGGTGATGGGCATACTCATACTGCCCCTCATCGCTTCCATGTGCGAAGATGCCCTGGGTTCGGTCCCCAAGGCGCTGCGGGAAGCAGCCTACGCCATGGGCGCAACCAAGCTTGAGGTGGCCCTCCAGGTGGTGGTGCCCGCGGCCTTCTCCGGCATAGGGGCCGCCTTCATCATGGGCCTATCCCGGGCGGTAGGGGAAACCATGATAGTAGCCCTGGCCGCGGGCGCCGGATCGGCCTTCACCTTCAATCCCTTCAAAGCGGCGGAAACCATGACCGGACACATCGTGCGCATCTCCGGCGGGGATCTGAGCTACGACTCCATAGATTATACCAGCCTCTTCGCCATCGGGCTGCTTCTCTTCATCATCACCCTCGGCCTCAACATGCTCAGCCGGCACATCATATCCAAATACCGGGAGACCTACGAATGAGCTCGGTCAAGGACACCAACGAACTGTTCAACGCACGGCTCGAAGGACGGCACCGCATCGGGACGGCATGGCTCACCCTGTTCGTCGCGGCGACGGCCTTCTCCATCCTCTCACTAGGAACCCTCATCGCGAGCATCGTAAACGATGCCGTGGGAACGACCCTCCTGGTCAACAGCATTGAACCGGAGGAGCTGGCGGTGAACGGCCGCGGTCTCGAGGTGCTGGAGAAGCCTGAACTCATCGAGACGATCCGGAGCAACGTGTCCCGGCGCTATTTCATCAAGCTGGATACGGACAAGGCCATGGAAAGCCGTTCCAGGGAAGAGCTCTTGGACATTATTGAGCTGGAAGTCGTCAACCCGGAGGTCAAGGGAACTTGGTCTTTGACGGATACCATCTTCCGGCGCGGCGAGATAGCGGCCTGGGCGGCGGAGCAGCATCCAGGCGGCCGGCTGGTCTTCCGCTCCTGGCTGAATGGGGATTTCCTCAGACGCTCCCAGGCTTCCGTAGCCATAGACACGGGCGTTCGGGGCGCCGTGATCGGCTCCATGCTGACCATCATCATCGCGGTGCTCTTCGCGTTTCCCATCGGGATAGGCGCGGCGGTCTATCTTGAGGAATACGCCGAAAACAACCGCATCAACCGCTTCATCCAGACCAACATCTACAACCTGGCGGGGGTTCCCTCCATCATCTACGGAATGCTCGGGCTGGCCATCTTCGTTCGGGGCATGGAGCCCCTCACCTCCGGGGCCCTTTTCGGCGCCGCCGCGGATCCCACCACGGCCAACGGGCGGACCATCTTCTCCGCAGGCCTTACCCTGGCGCTGCTCATCCTGCCGGTCATCATCATCAACGCCCAGGAGGCGATCCGGGCCGTTCCGGGCAGCCTGAGGCAGTCGAGCCTCGCCGTCGGAGCTACCCGGTGGCAGACCATACGTCACCACGTGCTGCCGGCGAGCATGGACCGCATCCTGACGGGTACGGTCCTGGCCATCTCCCGGGCGATCGGAGAGACGGCGCCCCTGGTGGTGGTGGGAGCATCGGCCTTTCTCACCCAGGATCCCACGAACATCTTCTCCAAGTTCACGACCCTACCGATACAGATATACCAGTGGACCGCGAGGCCCCAGGGGGAGTTCAAGAACGTCGCAGCGGCGGCGATACTGGTCCTCCTGGCCCTGCTGCTTTCCCTGAACACCGGAGCCGTCATACTACGGAACCGATACCGCAAAACCAAGAGGCTCGGATAAGAACATGAAAGATACGGGAACGGAATTGCGCTTCGACCCCAACGCGGAAACCCGCTACGCCCTCGAATTCGAGGGGGTCAACATCTACTACGGGGATTTCAAGGCGGTCAACGACCTGACCATGGCCTTTGAGAAGCAGAAGGTGACCGCCATCATCGGGCCCTCGGGCTGCGGCAAGAGCACGGCGCTGCGGGCAATCAACCGGATGAACGAGCTCATCCCGGGCACCAAGATCGAAGGCCGCGTGCTCTTCCACGGGATCAACATCTACGATCCCGCGGTGGATCCCACCCAGGTGCGCCGCTGGATAGGCATGGTGTTCCAAAAGCCGAATCCCTTCTCCAAGTCCATCTACGAGAACGTCGCCTGGGGAGCCCGCATCAACGGGTACACCGGCGACATGGACGAGCTGGTGGAAAACGGCCTGAAGTCCGTGTATCTCTGGGAGGAGGTTAAGGACAAGCTCAAGCAGAGCGCCCTGGCCCTCTCCGGAGGACAGCAGCAGCGCCTGTGCATAGCCCGGGCCATCTCGGTGAAGCCGGAAATCCTCCTCATGGACGAGCCCACCAGCGCCCTGGACCCCATATCCACCAGCCGCATCGAGGATCTCCTGGAGGAGCTGAAGCAGCGCTACTCCATCATCATCGTTACCCACAACATGCAGCAGGCGGGGCGGGTTTCGGACTACACGGGATTCTTCCTGAACGGAGACCTGGTTGAGTACGCTCCCACCAAGGAGCTCTTCTTCAACCCCAAGGACCAGCGAACGGAAAACTACATCTCCGGCCGCTTCGGCTGATCGATTCGGCCGCCGCCGCGGCGGAGCTCCGCTTCCCATTCGGCGATCACATGCTCGTAGGCGGCTATGGTGGCCTGGAGGACCAGGTCCTGCAGTTCACCCCGGCCGCCCCAGTCGGCGCCCTCCATGTAGTAGAGGTGCTGCAGGACGGCCCGGAGATCCTCCGGCGTGCATGAGCTGTCGTGGGCGCGCCGGCGCTCCAGGCCCCGCACCTCCTGGTCCAAAACTTCCTCGTACTTCGCGTCCCGCCATTCCACGGCTCCGTGCATGCGCTCTCCTAAAAGTAGCTGATCTTTCTGGTGATGATGAGCGGCTCCTGGGGAACCAAAACCCCGAACCGGGGAACCATAAGAATCTCCTGCCGCTCTATCCAATTCCCCGCCCCGTCGAGGCGGTACTCGTAGCGCCGCTCCTCGGCGGCGCCCGAGGGATCGGTCCGGAGCAGGCGAACCAAGAGGCCGCGCTCGTCCCACTGATAGGCCAGCGCGGCGCCGTCGCCCAGGGACTCAAGGCGCGCGGGCCGGCCGAGGGCATCGTAGACGGCCTCGAGGCGGAGCTCCCCCGACTCGTAGGCCGTAAGGAGGCCGCCGGAATCGCGCTGCACCGTCGTGGCTTCCGCAACTCCCCCCTCCGTGTCCTTGGCGACCGCGCCGAAAAGAAGGCCTCCGCGCAGGGCGTACTCAAAAAAGGCCGAAACGGAGCCCTCCCCGTCGTAGTGCGCCTCGGTCCGGCCCTCTGCGCTGCGCTCCACGCGCACCCACGTTCCGTCGTCCGCAGACAGCAGGCGGGGAAAGCCGTCCTCGGCCTCCAGTACGCTGAAGGCGCCTCCCTCGGGCAGCACGAGAGTGCGCACCGAGCCGTCGGCGTTCCTCGCGAGGGAGACCGAGCCTTCCGCTCCTATCAGCGGAAGCTCCGTTATTCTTCCCGAACGATCCCGCTGCAGCCGATAGGACCATCCCTCCCCCTCGAGGTGAATCGAGGCTACCCTTCCCACTGCGGAGAAGGCGTCGGGCGGCAGCTCCGCGGGCCAAGAGGGACTCCACGGCAAGCCATCCTCCTCGGCTGCGTACAGCAGGGGAAAGAGGGCCGGGGTGTTCTTCTCCTGGGCGTCCGCCGGGGGAGCGCCGCTGAGGAGCAGGAAAAGGGCGGCCATAAGGAGGGTCGGCGTCATGGGAACACCATATCACATTCCCACCCAGAGGATGTAGAGCCAGGAAGAGCCGAGGACCGCCAGGAGGTTGGAGAGGAAGTTGACCATGTCGTTGGTCATCCAGCGGAAGCCCCGCACCAGGGCGTTCGCCTTTCCCTCGGAGGCGGGGCGCTCGGTGATCCTGCCGGTGCGGACGCAGCGGTACTGGGCCTGCACGGTGGCGCCCAGGAGGGAATCTATGATGGACCCGAAGAAGCCGCCCAGCACGACGAGACTCAAGGTCGGCCGGAAGGGCAGACCCAGGCTGCCCAGACCGGGGGATGCGATGGGGAACAGCGCAAGGCCCCCATAGAAGCGCTCGGCGGCAAGAATGGCCGCGATGAAGAGGGCGCCGAGAAAGGACGAGAGGAAGCCCAATAGGCTTACGCCCCCGGAAATGCCCGCCGCCACGGGCCTCAGGCTCAAAATGGAGACCGGAGAGCCGGGGTTGAGGACCCCGATCTCCCCCGCCCAGGTATCCGCCGTGGCGGCGGCGAAGGACACGGCGAAGGCCAGGAAGAAGAGTCCTTCGGAAGTCGCCGCATAGAGTATGGCCGAAAGAAGCCCCACGCCGCAGTTCGCCAAAACCTGGATCGAATCGCGGCGGTCGCCCTTGGCCGTCACGTCGGAGAGGGCAAGAGCTTCCCGTCTCCGGCGGCGTATTCTCCCCAGGAGGGTGGAGGACACGAAGAAGCCGAAGAGCACCGCCAGCCCGCGAACCCCCGCCGCTGCGAAAAGGGCGGTCCCGAGGCCGATACCCGCCAAGGCTCCCTCGGCGGTAACGGAGCGGCGCTGCCATGCCAGATAGGCCACGGCCGAGGTGAGGGTAAAGCCTGCCACCACCGCCGCGTTGATCCCCAGGGGGGACAGGAAGGCGAAGTAGAAGGCGGTCCCCAGGGGCACCGTAAGGTTGTCTATCCCGAGGGGAGTGGCTGCCTCGAGGAAGGCGGCCACAAGGGCCGTGCCCACCGCGCGGTAGAGGGCCATGAGGACGCCCGCGCCGCCGTCGAATGCCAGGGTCGCCATGAACACCGTCAGGGCGGAAGCGAGCGCCATGGCCGCGCTGCCGGCCAAGGACTTGCGGGAACCGAAGACCCTTCCGGAGAGGCTCGGCACCGCCTCGCCCACTATGGCCGCCAGGCCGTCGCCCCAGCCCATCACCAGGACCGCGGTTCCCGCCGCCCAGATGGGCATGATTCCGTTCCAGCTCAAAAGGACCAGAACCAACAGCGAAATGGGGAAATAGACGGTGCCGAAGTTGCGCGGCCCCTGACCCTCCTCCATGCCCTTGAAAAGATGGAATTTCAGGGAAGCGAGGTTGATGAAGATGAAGGCCACCGGCCCCGCCGAGGCCGCCCAGGGACTCTCCATGGTCGCCATGGCGATGAGCCACCAGTGGGCCACTCCGATATGCACGACCTTGCGGGTAAGGCTGGGCGAAAGCAGGCCACGTTTCCGCAGATAATCGGCTATCCCTATGAAGAGGAAAACGTAAAGAAAGGAGAGCAGGATTCCTATGATATCTCTCATGCTGCCACCGATTATTAATATCAGATCACGGCTCGAAAAGGGCAAGCATAATCCGCGTCACGGAGCCCCGGACAGGACATTCGCGGCGAGGCGGAGCAGTATGCGCGTACGGGAGGGCTTGACCTTGCCGTCGAAGACGCGCAGCGGATCCTCCTCGATGCGCGCGGCGGTCCACCAGTACATGTCTGCGGCGGTAGCCACGGCTGCCCGGGAGCGGGCGGGGATGAAGCGGTAGCCCGTCGTCGCCTCATCCTGCCAAGAGCGGTAGCGTCCGATGTGGCCCCTGAGCCAGGCTCCGAAACGGTCCGGATGGGCGCGGGCCCAGGCGGCATCGACGATCCGGGGGTCCTCGCCCTCCAGGGGAAGGTAGCGCCGCCCCAGGGCGCGGGCAAGGCCTGGCTGTACGTGGAACCGGA
>CAYUPG010000180.1:0-6246 GCA_964446515.1 uncultured Treponema sp. | reverse complement strand
CGGACCTACGGGGCAGATGAACACCGTATCCAAGCCCGCCCGGTTCCGGGCAGCGATGGTCTCGACCATATCCAGGGCGGCCTCGTAAAAGACTTCTCCCGGTCCGCCGCGGACGGCGATGGGGAGCTTTCCGCCGGAGCCGAGGAGCTGTTTCGGTATCGTATAGTAGTCCATGGGTCCGTCCTAGAGTTGGGAGGGGCACGCGCGATCCTGCGCCCCCGATGCTTCGTCCCCCGCCATGCACAGGTGGACCGCCGCCGTCTTGAATGCCCTGGGCAGGGCAAGTATGTTCGGCTCGCCGCCCACATACTTGCGCGCATCCGCCAGTGCCTCCTCGAAGCTCCCGCGGGTCTTCATCCCCATGGCCCGGGCGTAGCCCGGCTCCTGGGCACCGACCACGTAGATGGCCGCGCAGTGCTTTTCCGCGATGTGGGCGCAGGAGATCATGGAGAAGGCGTGGTACGGATGGTACCCGTAGTTGAAGCGGTACTTCTCAATATAGTCGCGCCGTACGGACAGGTATTCGCCGAAACGTTCAAGATCCGGCAGGGTTGCGGCGTAGTCCCGCTGGAAAAGGTCGTATACCTCCCTGTAGGCGGGAAATTCCTCATCGTGGAAGTATCCGTTGCACAGGGACGAGCAGATGATGACCGGATGCTCGCTCAGGACGCGCTTGTGGCGGATTATCTGGGCGGATATGGCCTGCATCATGAGTATGGGATTCGTGCCCATGCCGTTTCCGTAGTGGAACGCCTGGGGCATGCCGAAGACCATAACGTCGTACTTCTTCCGCGCCCAATGGACGTAGGTCCGCTTATCCGCCGCCTTCCAGGAGAGGGGCTGCACCTCCGCCGCCGCACCGGAGAACACGGCGATCTGACGCTGGCAGGTATCCAGAACGGCGTCGCAGACGAAGAATTTCTTGCCCATGCGCGCCTCCATATGAGCGCCTATGGCATCGAACTTGCTCCGCATGAGGCTGCCTGCGCTGACGGGCACGAAGTCGCTTCGGTGCATGACCGCCGGCGTGTGGTGGGCCCCTATGCACTTCCAGTGGGTGATGCCCGTGGAGCAGTGCTTGTATCCTCCCGAATAGCCGCCGTAGGGATTCCCGAGGGTGTGGCCTATGAGGACGGCCAGGTCGGCCTCAAAGACCTCCTTGTTCATGATGACCTGAGAGCCATGGAGCTCTTCCCTGCCGAGGTCCACCAGATTGTCCCAGTCCTCGCTGTCGTGGTTCCGTATCTGGCCCCGATCCCAAAAGCGCTCAAAGATTGCGTTTCCCAACAGGCTCCGTATCTCTTCCTTGGTGTTCTTGCGGTGCAGGCCGTTGGAGCAGATGAGGCTGATGTCCTTGAGCTCCACCCCCGCGTTGAGGCACTCCTCCACGATGATGGGGATGGACACTTTTCGGTGGGAATTCTCCTGGAACCCGCCCTTGACCCGGTCGGGAAACACTATCGCGACCTTTGAGCCTTTTTTGACCTGCCGGGATATGGGCGGCATCCCAACCGGGTTGCGTATGGACTCTGCGGTAGCCCCATGGATATCCGAAAGGACGGGCGGGTCCGCCGTCGTTTCTCCCGGAATGAAGACGTCGGTGGAGTCGGGAAGGAGCGCGTCCATAGTTCCGTGGCCGTACTCGAAGGATACTTTCATGCCCTAGCCCCCTTGGCGTATAAAGCTGCAATCTCCGCGTACTCGTCGGGATAAAAACCTATGGTCCCGGAGAAGCGGGTAAGGGCTATCAGCCCGCCGTCCAGATCACGAACGGCACCGATGCCCTCGGCGTTTTCTTTCTTAAGTCCGCCGCCGTACACCAGGGGGTACGGGGCAAGCGCCTTGATCAGGGCGGCGAGGCGCGCGATCTCCTCCGCCGCCGGGGGCGTCTTTCCCGGCCCTATGGCCCAAACGGGTTCGTAGGCCAGGACGATGGAGCCGGGATCCGCCCCGGCCAGGCCTCGACAGAGCTGCCCGGAGAGCACGAGCTCCGCTTCTGAACGCTCTTCCGATGTTTCGCCGATGCAGAAGAGCACCCGGAGCCCTGCGGCAAGGGCGCAGCGTACCTCACGGTTCAGGAAATCGTCGACAAGCTGGGCGGACCGGACGGCGGACACCCCCGCGGCGGCAAGAAGCTCCCGCTTCACCCTGCGCTCCTCGCTGTGTCCGATCAGCACCCAGGAGCAGCCCAGCTCCCGGGCCGCATTCGCCGTCCTCTGCCCGGTGAAGGCGCCGAAGTTCCCGCCCCGGGCCGTATCCTCGTAGTGGACCCCTTGACACCCCAGCTCAAGGAGGGGCGACCCAGCTCCGCGCTGCGCAATGGCGGCGGCGGCGCCTAAAAGATGCGCTTCGGGAAAAAACATAGGAAAGGAATAGCCGCCGAGCTCTCCGGATAGGGGGTCGAGCTGGGCTCCGACGGCTCCGATGAGCGCCGGAGCCCAGCTCGAGGCCGGCGCCAGAGCATTGACGCCGCCGCGGGATACTCCGATGTCGAAACGCTTGAGATTTAAGAAAATATACTTCACGGCGGCTCCTTACGGAAAATATTTGGATTAATCATCCAAATATTTTCATTGGAAAAACTATAATACCGTATATCTTATTTGTAAATACCTCATTATGACAAATATTTTGGAAAATATTTGGATTTTCACCTTTACAATTCAAGAATGTTGGATGATAATCTCATCATAATCCAAATTAAAACTATTTTTGGGTAATTTTTGCAAATGCTGAATTTTCGAGGGTTGGACGGTAGGGCGTATGGCGGTAAAGCTGAAGGACATCGCAAAAGAGACGGGAGTGTCGAACTCCACGGTATCCCGCATCCTCAGCAGGGACACATCGCGGAAATCCAGCGACGAGACCGTCGCCCGCGTCATGGCGGCGGCGCTGCGGATGGGATACCTGCCGGCCCAGATAGCGGTGCAGGGTTCGGATGCTTCGGACGACCCCGAGCGCAAGACCTATTCCATCGGCTGCATCCTCACTTCGGATCACGAAACCTACGTATCGCCCTTCTTCTCCACCCTCCTGGCGGGCATACAGAATGAGCTGGCCAAATGCGGCGACCGCATCGCCTACCACTTCTTCGTCGTCAACATCAAGGATCCCGGATTCTCGCAATTTCTGGATGCCGCCCGGCTGGACTGCGCGGTCATGCTCGGGCGGACAAGCCTCGAGAACATCGCCATGCTGCGGAGGCGCATACCGCATCTGGTCTATGCCGGGGTTAACAAGGTCGGAGACGAGATAGACGAGGTGCTCTGCGACGCCTATCGCGGCGCCGCCTGCGCCGTATCCTACCTGGCCGCCCTGGGGCACCGGAAGATAGGCTTCATCGGGCCCACGCAGAAGAAGCACCAGGTCTTCAACGAGCACCGCTACAAGGGTTTTCTGGATGCCATGGCCGAGGCCGGCATACCCGTCGACGAAGACTTCATCGTGGACACCATACTCACCGCGGCGGACGGCTACGAGAGCGCTCAGACCCTGATACGGAGAGGAAAGCTGCCGACTGCTCTCTTCTGCGGAAACGACACGGTGGCCCTGGGCGCCATGCGGGCCCTGAACGAGGGGGGAATTAAAATCCCCGGGGACATATCCATCGTCGGATTCGACAACATCGACACCGTTAAATACGTAAAGCCCGCCCTTACGACCATCGCGGTGCCGACGCAGGAATTGGGACGGCTGGCCGTCAAGGTCCTCCTGGACCGGCTTGAGACGGGAAGGGAATATCCCCTGCAGGTGACCATCCCCTTTACCCTGGTCGAACGGGAAAGCTGCAGGAACCTTGCCCATGACTGAACTCCTTCGCATCCGAGGCGCTTCGGTGCTTCTAGGAGACGGCTTTGAGCGGAGGGATCTTCTGATCCGGGACGGTCGCATCGGGGGCATACTATCCCCGGATGCCCCCGACAGGAGCGGCAAGGTTCGGGAGCTGGACGCGACGGGGACCTCCATGGTTCCCGGCTTCATCGACATCCACACCCACGGGGCCGCGGGATTCGACTTCAACCGCTGCTCCGCCGAAGAGTTCCGGCGGGTCTGCGCCTTCTTCGCATCCCAGGGCGTTACGGCCTTCCTGGCGACCGTAGCCGCGGACACGCCGGAGGCGCTTCGCCGCAGGCTTGAGCTGCTCTCGCAGCCCGGCCTCCAGGAGTCCTGTCCGCAGCTCCTGGGGATACACCTGGAGGGGCCCTTCCTGAATCCCGAATACCGGGGAGCGATGATGGAGGAGCAGCTCCGCCCCTGCTCGGCCGAGCTCTTCGACGAGCTCCAGGCCGCCGCCCGCGGCACCATCAGGCTGACGACCCTCTCGCCCGAAGCGGCGGGGGCACGGGAACTGGTCGCGCACCTCGTCGCCCGGGGCGTCAAGGTGTCCCTCGGCCACTCGGGAGCGAGCTACGAAGAGGCTGCGGCGGCCATCGAGGCAGGCGCGACGGGCATCACCCACATAATGAATGCCATGAAGCCCCTGCACATGCACGATCCCGGCATACTGTGCGCGGCCCTGGAATCCGACGCCTACGCGGAGATGATCTGCGACGGATTCCACCTCCACCCTCCCATAATCAGGCTGCTCCTCAAGACGAAGGGGCGGAACCGGATGATCGCGGTCTCCGATTCGATGATGGCCGCGGGGCTGCCCGACGGGAACTACGCCCTCTGCGGGCAGGAGGTCGTCGTGGCCGGGGGAGATGCGCGCCAAAGGGCGACCGGGACCAGGGCGGGGAGCACCGTGACGATGCTGCGGACCGTAGAGAATTTGAAGCGCTTCACGGGCCTCGGCTTGGAGAGGATCATACCCCTGGTCACCGAGAATCCCGCACGGATGCTCGGCATATTCGACGAGACCGGTTCCATAGCCGAGGGGAAGCGGGCGGATTTGGTTCTCCTGGACGGAGACGGCGGCGTCGCCGCAACGATGGTTGCGGGAAAGGCGGCGTACCGATCGGAGGGGGGACAAGGAGGTGCACATGAGCGCTAAACGGGGCCCGAGAAGGCTCAAGGACTTCAGCGACGGGGACAAGCGGACAAGGGCCATACTCATGACCGCATCCATCTGCGGCGGCGTGCTGCTCTGGTATGCCGTCACCCTGCTGCCCACGGTGAACACCTTCCTCGCCAGTCCGCGGCAGGTGTACGCCGCCCTGCTCTCGGAATCCGCGGCCCAGGGCCGCTACTTCAAGGACATCACCATCTCGCTCCAGCGGGTGCTGATAGGCTTCGGCCTGGCGTTCCTTTGCTCCGTTCCGGTGGCCTTTCTGATGGGCTGGTATCCCAAGGTGCGAAACATCATCGAACCCTGGATTCAATTCTTCAGGACCATTCCGCCCATCGCCCTCATCCCCCTAGTCATCCTGGCCATGGGCCTCGGAGAGCCGCCCAAGTACACCATCATCTTCATTGCAGCCTTCCTGGTGATGGTGGTGACCATCTACCAGGGCATCAAGGAAGTGGACAAGACGCTGGTCAAGGCGGCGTACACCTTCGGGGCGGAGGACCGGGATCTCTTCTTCGACATCATGATCCCCGCGGCCTTTCCCTTCATCCTGGTGGGAGCCCGGCTGGGCATGGCGGCGTCCCTGACGACCCTCATCGCGGCGGAGCTTACGGGCACGATATTCGGTCTCGGGGCGCGCATCCAGGGGGCCCAGCAGTTCATGGACACCTCCATCGTGCTGCTGGGAATCATCACCATCGGCGTCATCGGGTTCGTGCTGGACAAGCTGCTGCTGCTGGTCGAGAAGCGGCTCTCCAGATGGAAATAGGAAGGACGGCATGGTGGAAACGATGATCAGCATCGAGGGGGTCCGCAAGGAATACCCCGTGGAGGGCGGCGCGGGAGTCGTCGCCCTGGACGGCGTGGACCTCGACATCGCAAGGAATGAATTCGTTTGCGTCGTAGGCCCGTCGGGCTGCGGCAAGACGACCCTTCTCAATATCATAGCGGGACTGGAATCCTTCGATTCGGGAAGGGTCGCCATGCACGGCGAGGACATCGTAGGCCCCGGGCCCGAGCGGGGCGTCATCTTTCAGCAGTACGCCCTCTTCCCGTGGATGACCGTGAGGGAAAACATCGAGTACGGGATGAAGTTCCTGCGGAAGAAGGGCCCGGAGGGCACGGGAGAAAAGCTCTCCAAGGAAGAGAAGGCCGCCCTGGCGGACAAATACATCGCCATGGTCAACCTGCGCGGGTTCGAGCGCAGCTACCCTAAGGCGCTCTCGGGGGGGATGAAG
>CAYUPG010000179.1:0-6254 GCA_964446515.1 uncultured Treponema sp. | reverse complement strand
CGCTGCAGCACGAAGAAGCATCCCGGCCCGTCGAACAGGAGGACCCTCCCCCCGAAGTCGACACCCTCATGAGCGCGGGCCGCTTCATCTCAGGGGAGATCCGCCTGGACGCCCTATTGGAGATCATTCTTCCGCTATTGATGCGCTACGGGGGAGCGGACTACGGCTATCTGGAATACGCCCTGGAGGAGCAAACGAAGGCGGCGGAAGCGCAGATCGTCGCAGGAGAGATCACCTTGTCCTTGAAGCGGAGCGGCGAGGACGGGGCCTCAAAAGGCGGGACCGCACCTTTAAGGAGCCGGATAGCCGCCTACGTGATGAGAAGGGGAGAATCGGTGGTGCTGCAGGACCTTGCCGACGACCCACTGTTTTCCCCATTGGCGGCCCCGGATGCATCGGCCGGAGCGGTTTTCTGCGCACCCCTCCTGCGGGACGGCAGCGTGGTTGGGTATGCGTACCTGCAAAACACCTGGGCTCCCGGCGCATTCACGGCGAACCGGGTGCGCACCCTGCAGCTGCTTCTTGCCCAGGCCATGGTGAGCCTGGAGAATGCCTGTTTCTACCTCGCCCGGCGCAGTCTATCGGAACAGCGGGAACGGCTCCTCAGATCGGAAAAGCTTGCATCCCTTGGAATCCTAACGGCCACGGTGGCCCATGAGGTCAACAATCCCAACCATGTGATTCGTCTTCATGCGGGGATGCTCAAGAACGCGGCGGCCCGCCTGCGCACCTTGGGCGAGGAGAAGGCCATCGTCCTAGCGCAGGAAATGGAAGAGACGGCCCGGGAAATCGCCGCCGCCTGCGAACGGATCAGCGCCATAACAAGCGAGCTGAAAGGAATCGTTCGGGACCCGGGGGAGTGGAAAGAGGTCGACCTGAACGAAGTCGTGCAATCGGTCTTCAGGCTCTCCCTGGATACGGCAAGTTCCGACGCAGTCCCGACCCTTCGGCTTGCGCCGTCCCTGCCCCCGCTTCGGGGGGACTTTGGAAGGCTCCAGCAGGTGGTTTTGAACTTGCTGGAGAATGCGCTCCATGCCGTTGAAGGCGGCGGGGGCACCGTGACCGTCACAACGGAGCTGCGGGAGGGGGAGCTCCTGCTTGAGGTGAAGGATACCGGGGCGGGCATTCCCGAAGAGGCTCTGCCCCGCGTCACCGAGGCCTTCTACTCCACCCGCCGCAGCCAGGGGGGCACGGGCCTGGGTCTTTACGTGGTCTCGGCGGTCGTCAAGGACCACAAGGGCCGCCTGGAGATCAGCTCCCGTCCCGGAGCGGGCTGCTCCGTGCGGGTGTTTCTTCCCGCCGCCGGACCTTAGCAGGCTGCGTTCACGAGGGACTGAGGAAATCCCACCAAGCAAGCCCCCCGGCACGCGCCGGGGGGGGCGCCGGATGCTTCCGGCCTTAGCCTCAGTACTCGTAGACCCTCCACTCCATGCCGGCAGTATCGCCGGAATCGAGATTCGAGAACGTGACCGTTAGGCCCACGCCTTCGACCTTGACGCTGTTCCACCCCCTAGAGAGGGACACGTTGTCGTAAGAAAACCCATCTCCATCGCTGCCCGACAGGGTAATCCCGCCCTGGTTCGAATAGAAGTAGGTCACGTACACCAAGGTTTCTCCCTCAGTCTTCCCAAAGAATATGCCTGCGAGCGAATCTCCATTTTCGCTTCCAACGGCTTTAACTTCAAGGCTTGCCATGGTGAACTTAAAGTTGCCGTCACCTCCCGTTACGGTTAAGCCGTCCGGTCCGTCCAATCGTTCGTCCGGCACCCTTTCCGGAAGCACATAGGCGAAGTTTCCCTGGCCGGCGGGCGTATAGAGGGTCGTCGGAGCCGCACCGTACTCCAGCACTATGCGCCTGCCGGAAAAGCCGTAGTCCGCATCCCCCACCGTCTTGGTCGGATTCCCCTCGATGAAAATCTGGCCCTGCTGCATGAGGGCAGTATAGGTAAAGGTACCGCTCGGGGTCGTAGAAAGGTACTGCGTGCCGGTGCCGGCGAAGGAGATCCGTGCGAGCACCTGATTCCAGCCCTGATCCAGATCAAGGTTGAAGCTTTGTCCTGCGCTATCAGTCCCGGTGACCGTCGTAGGAACGGATGCATAGACATATCTGATATACTCAAAGCCTGAGGAAGTCGACCGGTTCTTCATCACGGTCAGCTCACCGCGATCTTCGAGAATGGAATGAGGAAAGGGTTCCCGGGAAATTATCGCCACATACCCCTCGGTGAATCGGGCCGAAGGATCGCCGTAGGTCAGGCCCGGGCCAAACACGATATCTCCGGTTGCTCCTTCAGGGAGATCTACGCTTGCGGGCAGCGCAAAGTTGAAGCTCGCGCCGTCGTTTTTGAAGTCGCCGTAGGAAGCCGGATCCTGGCCTTGGTATCCGAAATAGGTGCTCTTGCCGGTCCCGGCAAAGTCATAGGAAAAAGCTTCCTCCTCGGCCACGTCGAAATACCCCGCAACCGTACCGGAAACCGAGGTGATAGGCTGTTTTGATATTCCGCCGCCCGATCCGCCGTCGCCGTCGTTTTCTTCAGGATTGGAAGGGAGGGGGCAAGCCGTCAACAGGATGGTCGTTAATACCGCCGCGCCGCCGAGTACCGAAGAGATGGTATTTCTCGCTTTCATGGTGTCCTCCTGGACACCTGTTATCAATAACCGTGCCAATATTACTATATTTGTAATAATTAAGAAATTCATATTAATTTTTTTATTTAGAAGCACTTACCATCTATAGTCCTAATCTACGACGAAGACGTCAGGAGCTCTACGGGAGCTGCGGGGTCAACCAAGGTGGATAGGACGATAAACCTAGGTTGACCGGCCGCCGAGGCGGAAGTGCGGAGGGAGGGTCCTATCTCCTGTAGTTCCAGTCCCGGGCCTGAAAGCGGCCCGCAGCGTGCTCGGCGGCGGCGGCGAGCTCCTGGGCCGTCGGCGCGGCCTCGACGGCGTAGTCCAAGTCCAGCTCGGCGCGGAATCCCCGCTCCAGGGCATCCTCAGCCTCGGCGTAGGAAACGACCCGGCCGAGCAGGGTGCGGAGGCCCGCGACCCTGGCCTTGACGTCCTGGATCAGCCGGCCCTTGGCCTTCTCCGAGGGGACGCGCAGGAGCTCGAACATGAGCTCCACGTCCACGTCCAGGAGTACGGTGCCGTGCTGGAGTATGCAGCCGAGCTTGCGGGTCTGAGCGTTCCCGGACACCTTGCGGCCCGAGGAGACGATGTCGTTGATGGGGGCGAAGGCGGCGGGCACGCCGAGCAGGGCCAGGCCTTCCACTATGCCCGCGCAGATGCGCTCGTAGGAGACCAGGACCGATCTGGCCGCCAGGGGATGACTCTCGGGCAGGACGATGCTGTAGGTCAGCTCCGTTTGGTGGAACACCGCGCCGCCCCCGGTGATGCGCCTGACCACGTCGATGCCCCTGCTGCGGCAGGCGTCGACGTCCACCTCCTCGTCCAGCCCCTGGAACTAGCCGATGGATACCGCCGCGGGCTCCCAGCCGTAGAGGCGGAGGGTCGGCGGCGTACGGGATGCGGCGACGCTCTCCAGTATGGCCTGATCCAGGCCCATGTTGAAGGCCGCGGGGTTGAAGCCGGACTTGAGCAGCCTGAACCTATGCGCCACGTTGCCCCTCCCCTTCCGCCGCACGGAGGGCGGCGTCGAACACTTCCTGTACCGCCGCACCGGAAACGCCGATGGCCTCTACCCCTTCCTCCTGGAGCAGGGCGTCCAGGCGGCTTCCCAGATCGCGGACCGCGCAGCCGCAAAGGCGCGCCTCCGCCCGCTCGAAGGCCTCTTCCGGGTGGGCGAAGAAATCGCCCCGTATGGAGACGGACCGCACGATCCCCGCCTCCACTTCGGCGCTCAGGCGTATGAGCTTGCATCCCGGCGGCTTGCCTATGCCCCGGACGGTCACGACCGGCCCTCCCAGGCTTCCATGGCGTGGTAGCTGGTGCGGGCGAAGGGTCCCGAAACCACCGACGAGAAACCCCGCGCCTTGCCGAGCTCGGCGTACTCCGCGAAGACGTCGGGATGAACGTATTCCGCCACGGGGACCTGCTTGGCCGACGGCCTGAGGTACTGCCCCAGAACCAGTACGTCCACGCAGGCTGCGCGCAGCTCGTCCATGGCGCAGAGGACCTCCTCCCGCCGCTCGCCCAGCCCCAGAAGCAGGCTGGATTTGGTGAGGGGGACGCCTGCAGCCTTGGCCAGGCGGAGAGTGCGCAGGCTCTTGTCCGTGGAGGCCCTGGCGTCCCGGACGCCCTCCAGGCGCCGCACGGTCTCGAGGTTGTGGGCCACCGTGTCGGGGGCGGCGGCCGCGACCGCTTCGATCTCCCCCTCCACGAAGTCGGGGATGAGGGCCTCGACCACTACGGCGGGAAGACGGGCCTTGATCGCGGCGATGCAGGCGGCGAAGTGGCCCGCCCCCCGATCGGGGAGGTCGTCCCGGTCCACCGAGGTGAGCACCGCGTAGCGGAGCTTCAGCTCCTCCACCGCAGCGGCCAGCTCTTCCGGCTCCTCCGGGCGGACGGGACAGCCCTCCCGAGCCGTGGCGACGGCGCAGAAGCGGCAGCCCCGGGTACAGACGTCCCCCAGGATCATGAAGGTAGCGGTCCCGCAGCCCCAGCATTCGGCCTTGTTCGGGCACCGGGCCTCGTCGCACACCGTGTGGAGGCCGCGGCGGGAAAGTATGCCCCGCACCTCCTTCCATGTATCCCCGGAGGGTGGACGGAAGCGGATCCATTCCGGCTTCCGCAGTTCTTCGCTGCGTTCCATGGCGGCAGTATAGGACAAAAGGCGGGAGCCTGTCACCAGAGCGGGCATCGGCAAGCGCCGAGTTCGCCGAGGTCCCCTTACAGCAGGGCCTTCAGGGAGGCCTCATCGCAGCCCACCACCACCGAGCCCTTGCCCGGCCGGATAAGGGGCGTGCGGTACAGGCGGCAATCCGCCAGGAGCTCTTCCCGTGCGTCGTAGTCCAAGTAGGCGAGGCCCCGGGCCGCCGCGGCGGTCCCCTTGGAATCCAGGAGGGCCTCGGCTCCCCCGGCGGCCCTCGACATATCGTCGAGCTCCCCCGGACTGGGGGGCTTTTCGGAAATATCCCGGAACTGGACCTCCACCCCCCGCTCCTTGAAGAAGCGCAGGGCCTTCTGGGTATCCCGGCACTTCTTGGTGCCGAAGACTTGGATCATAGCAGCCTCCAACGAAACGGGCCGCCCCGCAGGACGGCCCGAAGAAACTAAAAAATACCGACGACCCAAGAACCGCGGGCTGTCTCGAAGGCTTGGAGTATCGGCAGAGCCGATGCTCCGGAAACCAAAACGGCTATGCCGTTTTGGTTCAGCCGCCGTAGACCGCTATCATGACGCCTGCAGCAATTGCGGTGCCGATGACTCCGGCCACGTTCGGGCCCATGGCGTGCATGATGAGGAAGTTCCCCGGATCAGCCTCGAGGCCCACCTTGTTGGAGACCCGGGCGGCCATGGGCACCGCGGAGACGCCCGCGGAGCCGATGAGGGGATTGATCTTCTCCTTAAGGAAAAGGTTCATGAACTTGGCCACCAGGACGCCCGTCGCCGTGGCGATGGAGAAGGCCAGGAGCCCCAGGAACACGATGGAGATCGAGGCGGGGTTCAGGAACTTTTCCGGGGTCATCTGGCTGCCCACGCCCAGGGACAGGAAGATGGACACGATGTTCAGCAGCTCGTTCTGCAGGGTCTTGGAGAGCCTGTCGACTATGCCCACTTCCCTGATGAAGTTGCCGAACATGAGGCAGCCGATGAGGGGCGCCGCCGAGGGAATGAGCAGGATGGAGAGCACCAGCGCCGAGAGGGGGAAGAGGATCTTCTCCACCTTGGACACGTGGCGCAGCTGCTTCATCCGGATGAGCCGCTCTTCCTTCGTGGTCAGGGCCTTCATGATGGGGGGCTGGATGACCGGCACCAGGGCCATGTAGGAGTAGGCCGCCACGGCCACCGTGGCCAGCAGGTGGGGCGCCAGCTTGGCGGCGATGTAGATGGTCGTGGGACCGTCCGCTCCGCCGATGATGGCCACCGCCGCCCCTTCCTTCATGGTGAAGTCGAAGCCCGGCACGAAGTTGAACAGGGTGATGCCGAAGAGGGTCCCGAACACGCCGAACTGGGCCGCGGCGCCCAGAAGGGCGGTCTTGGGGTTGGCGATGAGGGGCCCGAAGTCGGTGAGCGCTCCGATTCCCATGAAGATGATCAGGGGGAAGAACTCGTTGCCGACGCCGGCCTCA
>CAYUPG010000178.1:0-6254 GCA_964446515.1 uncultured Treponema sp. | reverse complement strand
GGAACCGGTGACGTCGAGGATGAGCCCCGCGGATGAGACCAGGCGGTCCCGGAGGGCGGCCAGCTTGGCGGCGGTCTCCTCGATGGGGAGCTCTGCGAGGCGGTGCACGGCCTCCATCTGGGAAAGGCCGTTCCAGAGCTCCTCCACCGCCCGGGACCGGGAGAAGCGGCGGCCCGAGCGGGCCATTGCATAGGAATGGCCCGAGGGGGCCAGGGATGCGTCGAAGTCGTTGCGGTATTCCAGCACCAGGTCCGTAAGACGCCTGTGGTCGCCGTAGTCCGCCTCGGTCATCATGCGCCGGGCGAGGTCGAGGCCGGCCTCCACCTTCTCGTCCAGGGCCTTGAGGCGGAAGACGAGCCAGTCCCGGCCCACCAGGTCGAGTATGCCCTGGGGCAGCGCAGCCGCCCGGGCGGCGCCGGGAGCGGGGGAAGAGCTGTGGAGGAAGGCGTGGAAGCCCCCCACGGTGCGGGCCATGAGGCCCGAGACCTGGCCGTAGTCCAGGCCGGGGAGCCCCAGGGCCGTGATGGTCCGGGACAGGAGGGGCAGCCAGGGGTAGTCTTCCGGGGAAAGGATATCCACGGGAAAGGCGAAGTCCAGGTAACTGATCCCGTTGGTGAAGAGGTCGTGGGCCAGGACGGGAACGCCCGCGGCATCCAGGTAGGCGCGGGGCACGGTCTCCACTTCCGGCGCAAGATCCTTCCGCGAGATGTGGGGTATGGTCCTAAGGGATTCGGGACTGTCGCCGCCGGATTGGATGCGCTCAAGCTCAGCCTGGGCGGCCAGCAGGGCCTGCCGTTCCCCCTCCGGCAGAGAATCGGCCATGCGGCCGAGCTCGGCGGCGAGGGCGGCGTCCGCGCGCTCCGAGAGCCCCTCCTCCGGGTCCACGGACACCAGGGCCCGGTGGGGATTGTCCAGGAAGCAGCGTCGGATGAGGGATTCCAGGTAGTCGCTCCGTTCCGCCAGGCGGCGCTTGAGCTCCGCGAAGGGGGGCACGAAGAGGAGGGTGGCCCAGGGTCCGGCCCCGTGGAGCCAACCCCGGAGGGAACGGCGGAGCCACACCAGGGAGAAGGGGCCGCCGGACCGGCGTATCTCCCGGTTGGAGAATTCCAGGGCCAGGAGGGCCGCCTCGATGTCCTCCGCGGGAATGCCTTCCCGTACAAGCCGCTCCAGGGTGTCCAGGATGAGGCGCTCCACCTTCTCGGCATCCGCGGCGGCCACGCCCCGGAGCCCCGCGGTGAACACGGTCTCCCGCAGCTCCCCCTCGAGGCCCGAGGCGGGGGCCAGGTCCTCGCCCAGGCGGGATTCCACCAGCGCCCGGGTCAGGGGGGACCCGTCGTGGCCGAGGAGGGTTTCCGTGAGGGCCGCCAGGGCCAGGGACTCGGCGGCGTCGGTGGAATCCGAGCAGAGCCAGGACAGGAGCACCGTGGACTTCTGCCCCGGCGAGGCGGGATAGGGAACGGAGAGGCGCCGAGGCTCGGTCCAGCGCTCGGCTTTCCCTATGGGGGCTACGCTCTCGCCCGCAGGGAGGGAGGAGAAGAAGCGCTCCTCCAGGAAGGCGAGCTGATCCTCCGTGGGGATGTTTCCGCTCAGGAAGATGCGGCAGTTGGCCGGGGCATAGCGGCTGCGGTGGAAGGCCGTCAGGCCCTCCCAGGAGAGGGCGGGGATCTCGTCGGGGTCGCCGCCGGAATCGTGGGCGTAGGGCGTGTCCGGCAGGACGGAGCGGTAGGCCCAGTCCGCGGCTATGCCGTCGGCGGAGGAATAGTTGCCCTTCATCTCGTTGTAGACCACCCCGGTGCGCTGCAGCCGCGTCCCGCCACCCTCCTCGGAGACGAATTCCAGGCGGTGGCCCTCCTGCCGGAAGGTCCATTCCTCAAGAAGGGGCCGGAAGACCGCGTCCCCGTAGACCGCCATGAGGTTGAAATAATCCTGCCTGTTGGTGCTCGCGGCGGGATAGACCGTCTTGTCGGGGAAGGTCATGGCGTTGAGAAAGGTCTGGAGGCTCCCCTGGGCCAGGACTATGAAGGCGTCCTTGAGGGGATAGGATTTTGACCCGCAGAGGACGGAGTGCTCCAAGATGTGGGCGACCCCGGTGGAGTCGTCCACGGGGGTGGCGAAGGCGAAGCAGAAGAGGTTCTCCTCGTCGTCGCTGTATATGTGGGCCAGCTCCGCCCCGGAAGCCCGGTGCCGGGCGAGTATGCCCTGGGCCTTCAACTCCTCAAGCTCACGGACTTCGACGATCTCGAAGCCGGATATCACGTCGCCGACGGTCAATTTCGTCTGCACCTGGGTCAACTCCTTATGCTGTCCATGCTATACGCGGTCGGTGTCGTCGGAGAGGAAGATGCGCCCCTCCTCCCGTCCCCTGCGGAACCAAGCCAAAAAGGCTCCGGCCACCTCGTCCACATCCCGGCGGGGCACGGGGCCCAGAAGGCTGCGCTCCTCCTCCACGAGGGCCCGGCGTGTCGTAGAGAGGTTGGATTTGATCTTGTCGATGAACTCGGGCGTCCTGCCCTTGAGGAGCAGGGCGATATCCCTGTCCTCCATGGCCCGCAGGCGCTCCTGGATGGGCCGATCGTCGGCCTTGACCACGTCGTCCAGGGTATACAGGCGCTCCTTCATCTCCCGGCCGAGTTCCGGGTCCGCCTCCTCCAGGTCCCCCAAGAGCCGGTCACCCAGGGATGGATCGGCGTGGCGCAGTATGGCCGCCAGGGCGGACCTGCCGTCCACGGCTTCCGCATCCGTGCGGCCCAGGGTCCGGGCCTTTTCCCGGAGCGCCGCGGCGACCCGCTCCAGCACCTCGGGACTGGTCTTGCCCAGAGTCGCGATGCGGCGCACCACGTCCAAGCGTCGGCCCGAATCCAGGGCGGCCAGAACCGAAGCGGAAACCTTGGCGGAGAGGCGGGAGAGCACCAGGGCCACGGTCAGGGCTGAATCGTCCTTTAAAAGGAGCACGATCTGGTCTCCGGAGAAATCCTCCAGGAACTGGAAGGGATTCTCCGCTGCCTCGGGAACCGCCTTCTTTAGAAAAGCGTCGCCCTTTTCCGGCCCGAAGGCGGCGTGCAGGAGCTGCCGGGCGGTATCCACGCCCCCGGAATTGAAGCCCCGGTAGCCGAAGGAGGAGGAGAAGAGGGATCGGAATTCCTCTAAAAGGGCCTGGGCTTCCCCGTCGGAAACGGAACGGATGGAGGCGAGCTCCCGGGTCACCGCCTCAACCTGGGCCAAGTCCAGCTTGGAGAGTATCTTTGCGGCCTCGTCCTGGCCTATGAGGACCAGAAGCTTGGCGACCTTGCGGTACTTGGAATCCCCTTTCGCCGACGGGGGAGCTTCTTTGAGAAGTCCCCCCGCGGAAGGCTTGCGGACGGCCGGAGGCGCGGCGGACCTGGGGCGGTCGACCTGCTCGTCCACCGTCTTTATCAGCCCCGCCCCTTCGCCGCCCTCCTCCACCACGGGAGCCGGCCCCAGGGTCTTCTTATAGGCGGCGAGGCGGCGGGCGTCGATCTTCCGGTCCACGCTGCGCTTCGTCAGTTGATGCCCGTCAATGCTTTGACGTACTGGAGCCGCTCGTAGTTCTCCATCTGCGCGCTGGAACGGCGGGAGAGCTTACCCCTGAGGGCTGCAACGGAGGAAACCTTAAGTTCATCTAGGCGGCTTTCCATGCCGGAAACCAGGGCAGGCAACGCTTTCCATCCCCCGGCATAGAGGGCGGAGCAGACCTGCACGGCGGAGGCCCCGGCGGCGATGAACTTGAGAGCGGTCTCCGCGGAGTGTATCCCCGTACCGCCTGCAAGCTCGCAGCCCACGGCGCCGTAGAGGTTGGATACCCAGCGCAGGCCTTCGTGGTACTCGTCGGTCCCGGAACGGGCGGGGCCGGACTTGAGACTCATGGTCGCGAGATTGAAGTCGAAGCGGTAAAAGCGGTTGAAGAGGACTACGGCCTTGGCCCCGGCCCCGGCAAGCCGCTCCACCAGGAGCGCGGGATTGGTGCAGTAGGGGCCGATCTTGACCGCCAGGGGAAGCCTGGTCCGGACCGAGACGTTGCGCACCACCGCGACGGCGGCGTCCTCGAGCTCCTTGGACGAGGCTGTTGCAGAGGAAGGACAGGCGGAAATGTTCAATTCCAGGGCGTCGGCCCCGGAAGCCTCAATCTGCTCGGCGAAATCGACCCAGAGGTCCCCGGAGACGCAGTTGACGCTGGCGATGACGGGGACTTCCCCCGAAACGGCTTTGGCGTCCCGGATCAGCTTGAGGTATTCCCCCGCCCCGCCCTGGATGCCCATCTCCTCGAGGAAGGCCGCCGCCTCCGGATGGCTTCCGGCGTCGGTGACCACGGACAGGTCGGCCCGCAGCTGCTCTTCGAACAGGGATCTGAGCACCACCGCGCCCGCGCCGCCCTCCGCCGCCTTGCGGACGCCCTCGGCGTCCGCGGGGAGGCCGCAGGCGGCCACCACGAAGGGGGTTCTCAATTTCAAGCCAAGATAGGTAGTAGAAAGATCAGCCATGGGAATCCTCCGTTGCGTTTGCCACCCCAGTATAGAACCTCAGGTCGTAAGACGCAAGTTCCGCCCTCGGCAAAGGGCCGACTCTTCCGGTATACTGCAGACGTGATCATTACTCAAATAGACCTGCATCTGTACGCCGCGCTCATCCTGGCATTCCTCATCTTCGACGCCCGTAAGAGACTGCCCCGCGTTGCGGCGAAGGACCGCATCTTCCGCCTCATGCTCGAAAGCAATCTCCTGCTCCTCCTGACCGAAACGGCCTGCTGGATCTTCGACGGGAAGGCGGGTGCGCTTGCCGGCATCGCCGTCCGCGCCTCGAACGGCCTGCTCTACGCCCTGGGGCTCGTTCCTATCACGCTATGGCTCGCCTACCTGGATGAAGCCGTCGCCTTCGACGCCGGAATCAGGATGCGCCGCCGCAGGATCTACATCCTGGCCAACATCGCCATGGTCGTCCTAGCGCTCCTCAACCCTCGGACCGAAATGCTCTTCACCGTCGATGGAATGAACCGCTATGCCAGGACCAACGGGGCCTGGATAGCCCTGGGCTCAAGCTTGACCCTCTATGCATCAAGCCTGATCGCCCTTATCCCGTACCGCCGTTCGGTGTCGGGGCGCATCACCCAGCTCATTCTGCTGATCGCCCTGATCCCGACTCTCGGGGGGATACTGCAGGCCTTCGCCTACGGGACCTCCCTGCTTTGGCCGGCCATGGCCTTCCTGGCCCTCTGCGGATATCTCCTTGTCCAAAGGGAGGAGATGAAGCGGGACCTGATAACATCTTTGGCGACGCGGTCCCAGATGGAAGAACGGATAAGCTACCTCTTGGCCCGTCGCAGGCCCTTTTCCCTGGTGATGATGGACCTCGACGGGTTCAAGGCAATCAACGACACTTGGGGCCACGAAGAGGGAGACACCGCCCTCGCGACGGTGGCGAATCTCCTCACGAAATCCATCAAACAGGTGGATTCGGCCTACCGTTATGCGGGGGACGAGTTCATGCTGATCATTGAGAGCGAGGATGCGGAGGCGGGCAAGCTCGTGGTCGAGCGGCTCAAGGCCAATCTGGACCGGGTGAACCGGCACAGCGGGAAGCCCTACGTCTTGGCCTTAAGCGCGGGGATTGCGTACTACGACGGCAGGGAGGGCGAGCAACTCCCGAACCTCTGCGGCCGGGCAGACGATGCCATGTACCGGGAAAAAACGTCCAAGCGCCACAGCCGATGAAGAAAACGCCCGTCCCGGAAGGTCGGGACGGGCGCGGAGTCCCGAGCCTCAGACGGCGCCGCAGGGGCGCCGGAGAGGGCTCAAGGGACGCGGCGTCAGCGCCGCTCCCAGGAGGGGCCGCGGTCGCCTGAGGCGGCCCGATCGCCCCCCGCGGGAACCGCGGGCTTGATGGCGGGATGGGAGGGATCCCGGCGGGCGAAGTCGTAGGCCCGGCGGGCCGCCTCCGCGGGGATGGTTGCGAAGGCGCAGAACTCCCGCACCTCGATGCCGTCCACCAGCCTGCCGGGAACTCCGGCGGCCCGCATCAGAAGACCCGCCACGTCCTTGGCCGAGGCGCCGTGCCGCCTGCCCACACCCACGTACACCCGCGAGCCGCCGGAGCGGCCTTCCCGGTCGGCGAAGGGGCGCCGGCCCGAGCCCTCGTCCCGGTCGCCGAAGGGGCGGCGTCCGCCGTCCTCTCTGCCGTCGCCCCGGAACGGGCGGCCGTAGGGCGGGCGTCCCCGGTCGTAGCCGGGGCGGTCCATGGGG
>CAYUPG010000177.1:0-6269 GCA_964446515.1 uncultured Treponema sp. | reverse complement strand
TGACGGAGGTCGGAAGGCGCTACGGCATCGCCGCACCCCTGCACCGCTGGGAGCCCCACGTGGTGGAAGAGACCTTTCAGGCCGTGCTCGACGAATCGGGAGTCGAGGTCCGCTGCTCCTTCCGTCTAACGGCGGCCGAAGTTGTGTCCGGCAAAATCCGCTCCATCGCCGACGATGAGGGCAATCGGCTCTGCGGCCGGTATTACATCGACGGGAGCTACGGGGGAGATCTCATGGCTGCGGCGGGGGTCCCCTACGCGGTCGGGCGGGAGGGGCGCGACCGCTACGGCGAGAGCCTCGCGGGCGTGCGCTTCGTCGATTCCGTCGATGAGGTGCGGAACAGCAAGGGCCATGCCCTGCTCTATGATCAGGTCTGGCCGGTGGATCTCCGGAACGGCCGGGGCGGCTTGATCGAGGGGGTCGCCTCCGCAGACGCGGAGCGGCTGCGGCGCGGGGCGGGGGACGGCAGGGTGATGAACTATCACTTCCGGGTTACCGTGACCAAGGGCGCAGAACGCATTCCCTTCCCCCGGCCGGAGAATTACCGGGAGGAGCGCTTCGAGCTTTTGGCCCGCTATCTGAAGACCTATCCGGAAACCCCCTACCGTAAGATCATCGGCTTCATCGACAATCCCTCGGGACTGTATGCGCCGTCCAGGGACGGATTCCCGGGATACAGCGAAGTCGTGCCGGGAGACAAGTGGGAGCTGAACAACGTCCAGGCGTCGGTGCTTTCCCTGGGGTATCTGGGCGGACAGTTCGCATATCCCGAGGGCGATTGGCGAACCCGGGATGCGGTGGTCCGGGACCACTACGAGTACAACGCGGGCCTGCTCTATTTCCTGAGCAGCAGCCCCGAGCTTCCCGCAGCGGTGAGGGAGGAAGGGCGGCGTTGGGGTCTCCCCCCGGACGAGTACCGGACGAACGGACACTGGCCCTACCAGCCCTACATACGGGAAACCCGGCGCATGCGGGGGCGCTACGTCCTGACCCAGAAGGATCTGCTCCAGGATAGGGGGAAGGAAGATGCGGTGCTGATGAACTCCCACTGGATAGACTGCCACCACGTGGAGCGCTTGGCTTTGGACGAAGGCAGCTTCCGGAACGAGGGGAGGATCTGGAAGGAGCTGACCCGGCCCTACTGCGTTCCCTACCGGGCCCTGCTGCCCCCGGAGGACTGCGTCTCCAACCTTCTGGTGTCCGGCTGCGTCTCCGCATCCCACGTTGCTTTCTGCTCCATCAGGTTGGAGAGCAGCTGGATGGGCTTGGGCGAGGCGGCCGGCTGCGCGGCGGTCCAGGCCCTATCCGGGGATGTCGGGTACGACGGCGTCGATGTGCAGGCGCTTCAGGAGACCCTCCGCGGAAGGGGCGTTGCGTTGTACCCGAGCGGGACTTAGACGGAGGAACCATGGAATACTACGCGAAAGCGGGGACAACCCTGCAGGCCTTTGAGCTCGACCCCGAGGATGTGCTGCGCTTCGAGCTCTCCGACGGGCGGGTGCGGACTCTGCAGATGCTTTCCGCCCGGGCGAAGATCCATGAGACCAGCTTGAGCCGAAGCGAGGACCGCCCTCTCGTTCCGGAATTCCGCGGCCGCACGGTGGTGCGCATGCACTGCATGCTGTCCCTGGACGGCGCCGCGCTTGAGCTGGTTCGTTGGGTGGGCAGCGACCGCTCATTCTACGAGCCCTGGGAGCTTGGGGGCCTGCAGCTGTGGTTCGACGCTGCCCAGGATCTTTTCGAAATCCTGTCGGAGACCCACGGCAGCTGCCGTCCCCGCAAACGAGTGCGGCTGGCCGTGCAGGAGGCGGGTCGCTCCATAGCCCCGGTGCTGCTCCATCCCTGGTGTCCCCTGCCGGCGGGGGGCATATCCATCCAGGATTGCTACGATGCCTGCGACTGCTGGCTCGGGCCCTACTTCGGCGCCGAGGCCCACGGCGGCCTCGACCTGAACCATCCTGCGGGCACGCCCATCTGGGCGCCGGTGGGCTTCCAAGAACACGAGTGGTTCGACCGGATAGACGCGGGGGCTAAGAACAACCGTTGGCGGGGCATCAGGGCTTGGCCGGACGGCAGCCGCTGGATCATGCAGGTCCACCACTTCTACGAGCTGTGCGTCGACACCGCCTTTCCCGTGGAGGCGGGAACCCTGCTTGCCCGGGGGGCGGGCGTTTCGGTGGGCAGCCTTGAGCATTCCCATTTCGAATTCGCCGTGGTCCCCGCCGGCGCCGAACTCTCGGAGGCGATACTCCTGGATCCCTGGATACTTTTTCGGCAGATGTACCGTGACCGCGCTCTCGCCTCGGCGCAGCGCCAATCTCTCCAATAGATTAAATTTGTGTAATCGATGGCGCAGCACTATACTTAAGGGGGAGGGCGACACCTTTCGTCCTCCGAGGAGGGTACCATGGGTTTCAAATCCCTCAGGACGCCCCTGCTCATACTGAGCTGCGCCATCACCGTCATTCCCCTTTCCGTGGTTGGATTCCTCGTGTACCGGGAAACCGGCCTCATGCGGGACGCCGCGTCGGAGGAGAGCACCGCCTTGGCCTACGCCGACTTGGACCACATCCTGGAAGGGGTGGTCGCCCTGGCCAAGACCTCCGAACCGGAGGCCTCCATCAAAAAGACCATCATGGGTATCCTGGTGGGTACTACGGGCTACGTGTACGTTCTGGATCCTAAGGGTGCCTACGTGGTTTCCAGCAAGGGGGAGCGGGACGGGGAGAACATCTGGGAGGCCAAGGACGCGGACGGACGCTACTTCATCCAGGACATCGTCAAGACGGCATTAACCCTCAGGGAGGGGGAGGTCGGCGAGTCCAGGTATCCCTGGCTCAACCCCGGCGATCCGGCTCCCCGGGAAAAGGTGGCCCGCATCGGCTACGTGCCGGAGCGGCAGTGGATCATCGGCGTCGGCTCCTACGTGGACGAATTCTACGCCGCCGTGGACCGCATAGAGGCGGTGCGGAGCCGCAGCCTTACGGAGATGGGGATAGTCCTTCTGGCGGTGCTCTTCCTGTCCATCCTCGCGGCGGTCCTCTTCAGCAATTCCTTCATCCGGCGGGTGCGCAGCGCCGCCACGGTGGTGACCCTCCTCTCGGAGGGGGATCTGACCATGGACCGCGCTCTTCTTGATACCCGCGGACGGGACGAGGTGGACGGCCTCCTGCGATCGGTGTCGTCCACGGTGGAGAAGCTCAGCTCCGTGGTCACCGACGTTGTCCACATATCCGCGGACGTGGCGGCAGGCAGCGGCGAGCTTTCCTCCTCCGCCCAGATGCTGAGCCAGGGCAGCTCCGAGCAGGCGGCCACGGGAGAAGAAGTGTCTTCTTCCATGGAGGAGATGTCCTCCACGGTCCGCCAGACCTCCGAGAACGCCATGGCCACGGAAAAGATAGCCCTCAAGGCGGCGGAGCTGGCGTCCCAGGGCGGACAGGCGGTGAACGACACGGTCGGGGCCATGCGGATGATCACCGAGCGCATAAGGATCATCGAGGAGATAGCCCGGCAGACGAACCTTCTGGCCCTGAACGCGGCCATAGAGGCGGCCCGGGCGGGGGAGAGCGGCAAGGGCTTCGCCGTGGTGGCCTCGGAGGTCCGCAAGCTGGCCGAGCGGTCCCAGGCGGCGGCGGTGGAGATCACGGCCATCGCCACGGACAGCGTCGATACCGCGGAGAAGGCGGGAAGCCTGATACAGGAGATCGTGCCGGACATACGGCGGACCGCGGAGCTCGTCCAGGAGATAAGCGCCTCGGGCCGGGAGCAGACCGTCGGAGTGGATCAGATCAACAAGGCCCTCTTCCAGTTCGACCAGGTGGTCCAGCAGAACGCCTCGGCCTCCGAGGAGCTGGCGTCGATGGCGGAGGAACTTTCCGCCCGCTCGGCACAGATGCGGGGAGCCATGGGCTTCTTCAAGGTGGGGTCCGGGGCTGCGGAGGCGGCCGCCTCTTTGCCGGCCCCGCGCTGACGGCGCCCGGTCAGTCCTTGAGCTTGTTGAGGAGCTCTATGCGGCTCTTGGCGCCGACCTTTTGGAATAGGTTGTAGATGTGGGTCCGCACGGTGGCGGCGGAGATGCCGAGCTCCGCCGCTATTTCCTTGTTGGCCAGTCCCTTGGCGATCAGGGGCACCATGTCCCGCTCCCGGAAGGTGAGGCCGAAGCGCGCGGCGGTGTCCTCTCCCACCGTGAAGCGGAGGGCCGTCTCGCCGGGGACCGGATCGTTCCGCAGGGATCTGACGAAGGCGGCTATGGAGACGGCGTTCAGGCCGAAGTAGAAGAGGAAATCCAGGGAGAGGGGCTCGTAGGCCGCGTTTCCGAAGGAATCCAGGGCCCACTCGGCCACGGTCAGGGGGATGAAGCTGAAGAGGGCTAGGGCCCAGCCCCGGGCGAGGAGCCTGAGGGCGCCGTGTTCCCCCGGCAGGGGCGCCCACAGCAGGCTGAGGCCCAGGAGCACTATGGCGGCGACCACCGGCAGGTAGCCCAGGGCGGAGGCCGCGGCGGGGCCGACCGGCAGGGAGGGGAGCGCCGCGCCCGGCAGGATGTGGGAGACCGCACGGATCAGGGAGACGGCGGCTATGTAGATGCAGAGCCCTATGGTGGTCCGACGGAAGAGGGGCTTGAAGCGCCCGCCGGTCTTGAGGCGGCCGACCATGTGGGCCGCGAAGGCGTAGAGTCCCGTCTGCACCAAGGTGGATAGGACGGCCAACGCTTCCAGGGGGCCGGAGAGGTCCCGCCCGCCCAAGACCACGATGTTTCCCAGGTAGTAGTAGATCAGGACTATGGAAAGCCCCGCGATGTAGAGGACGAGGATCACGAGGAAGTCGCCGATGAGCCTGGTCCTGAGCCGAAGCCCCATGGCCGCCAGGGCCGCTATGCCCACGAAGCCCGAGGCGAAGAGCAGAAAGTAAACCGCCAGAATGAAGTGTTCCATGGATGCAATCAGGGTACTCCATCCGGCGGTAAAATACAAAGGCCCCGCCGCCCGCTCCCCGGAGGAGGACGCGGACGGCGGGCCTGCGGCGCGCTCGCGGCGCCTGAGAGTTCTGTCGGGCGGCCGCCGCCCGCCCGTTTCCGGCGCGGGCGGCGGACCCCGTCGACGCTCTTCAGAGCGTCAGTCGAAGACCGTGCGCCAGAGCACGCGGAGGGTAAGGGCCGCTTCGGGGCCGCTGAGGCCTCCGGCTGAAATGCCCATGATCTTGTCGTTCCCCGCGAAGCGCCAGCCGCCCCGGAGTCCCAGGCGCAGATGGCGGCTCAGGTTGATCTCGGCCCCCGCGGACAGGGAGGCGAAGAAGAAGCGCTCCTCCACCGCGGCGTCGTAGCCCTCCTCGTCGTCCATCTCCACCAGATAGCCGGCGGTGACGCCCCCCACTGTCGCCCGAACAAGGGGATGTATGACCTTGTGGGCCCAGGGGGTCAGCAGGATTTCCGTGCCGGACATGTAGGCGTAGGCCGCCTCGGTGTCCGCCGTGGAGAGTCCCAGATCGGCGTCCTCGAAGTCGGAGAGGGGATTGACGGCGCCGAAGCCGCCCACCGCAATCCAGGGAGCGAACTGGAAGCCCGAAGAAGCTTCCAATAGGGGAACGGCATCCCCCGAGGGCACCGAGACGCCGGCGCCGAGACCCGCGTAGGTGGTGATGGAAAAGGACGGAATACTCTTTTTGAATACCGTCTCCGCTTCGTCGGCCGCCGCAAGGGTCGCCGCGCACAGAACCAGCGCCGCCGCGGCGCCAATCTTCATCTTCATGGTAGAACCTCCATTCGAATCGTTTCCGGCCTTGGGCCGCCTCCGCGGTTTCAAGCGCCGTTGTTGCCCCGATTCTGCCGCGGAACGGGAACTTCCGAATCGAACGAAGGTAGGAAAATGGCCTAAAAGGGCTACGACTTTTGTACGAAGGGGAGCGTTTCCATCAGGGACACCAGCTCGCCGTCCAGGCGGCCGCGGCGGACCTCGTCGGCCAGGATGGCCAGGGCCCGCTCCCGGGGAACGGCCTTCTTGTAGGGCCGGTCGGAGGCGGTGAGGGCGTCGTAGATGTCCGCCACCGCGAGGATGCGGCTCTGGAGGGGCAGCTCGTCCCCCTTGAGCCCGTCGGGGTAGCCCGAACCGTCCAGCATCTCGTGGTGTCCCTTGACGTAGAGGGGTATCTTCTCGAATTCTTTAGGCCAGGGTATGCGCTTGACGAACTCGTAGGATCGGACCACGTGGCGCTCGATCTCCAGCCGCTCCCGGGTGTTGAGGCTGCCCCGGCGTATCCGCAGGTTGGCCGCCTCC
>CAYUPG010000176.1:0-6273 GCA_964446515.1 uncultured Treponema sp. | reverse complement strand
GCCAGGACTACCAGCTGGACGAGAATACCCGCTACTTCAAGCGCCGCCTGAAGCTCAAGGATATTGAGAAGCAGAAGTACTACGTGCCCCTGGACAAGTTCGCCCAGGAGCAGGTCAAGGCGGTGTACCGCAACGGAATACTCAAGGTGACCATTCCTCCCAAGGAGGACACTTCCGTCAACGAGGGCATCAAGATAGAGATCATCAAGGAAGGGGAATAGCCCCTTGTGTCTCCGCACGGCCGTCCGCGGGAATCCGAGGGCGGCCGTTATTTTGCATCAAAGACGACGGCGCCGGTCCACTCCGGCGGAGGCGGCGCCTGTTTCAGGCCGCGGCAGCGGAAGATATAGTTCTGGATGATAAAATCCTGAGGAAGAAGCTCCGCCGCCTGGGAAAAGAGATCAAGCGAGCCGGTGAAGTCCCTGTCGAAATACCGGGAAACGGCGGCTTCGTGGATGCGCCACGCCTCGGCCTCCTTTTCCGCAAGGCTTCTTTTTACCGCATAGATTGGAATTATCTCCGACTTCCCCTTAGGGACAACTTTGTCCACGAAGCGGCAGGGAACGCGACCTTTCAAGCGCTCATGTATGGTATCGGAGATAAGAATGGGCTGATGGTAGAACTTCGTCAGCCCCTCCAGCCGTGAAGCCGTATTGACCCTGTCGCCGATGACGGTATACTCCATCTTCCGCTCGGTTCCTATATTTCCCACCGTCACGCTGCCGAAATTGATCCCAATCCCGATATCGACCAGCTTCCTTCCCTTTTCGACTTGATGCGTGTTGAATTCCGCCAGTCCGTCCAACATATCCAGAGCGGCGAGCACCGCATGGTAGGCGCAGTCCGGATCGCGGGAGGGGGCTCCAAAGATCGCCATGATGGCGTCTCCAATATACTTGTCCACAAGCCCCTGCCGATGCATTATTTTTTCCACCATGATATCGAAAAAGCTGTTCAAAGATCCGACTATCTCATGGGATGTCATTGACTCCGAGAGGGCGGTAAAATCCCGGATGTCCGAAAATAGAATGGCCAATTCCCGTTCCTCACCCACGAGCATGGAGTCCGGAGACGCGAAGAATTGGGCTATTACCTGTTTAGGAACGTACTTCTGAAAAATGTTTCGAATATTCATCTCCCGTTTCTTCGCTACCGCCGTCTGCAGGGCGTAATTTTTGATTTCTCCGTAGGCCTGATTCAAAGCTGTGGTCATCGTATTGAAATTGTCGCCCAACTCGCCGATTTCATCGGAATATACTACCGCGACGCTCTGGGACAGGTCTCCTGATGCGATTATTTTACGCATGGCCTGGGTAATGGTAAGCAGGGGCCGGGTAATCAGCTTGCTGATTATAATTATCAAGGCCAGCACGGCAACAATGGAAACTCCGGCAACGATGCCGCTCTCCAAGGCGATGCGGTCAATACTCCTGAAGAATGCCTGCCGCGTTTCCGTGACAAAAAAAACCCAGCCCCAGGGCTCAAAGTACCGCAGATCCGCAACACGGGAGATTCCGCCTATTTGGAGGGTTGTCCAGCCGGGCCTGGACGCCGACGCCAAGTTCCGTATCTCCGATCCTTCATCCTCGCGGACTTCGATCGCTCCGGTGGAGAATTGCATCGCCCCATCCCTATCAACTGCAGCGATCATCTCCGTCGGGCTCCTGACAAGACTGCCGGCGAAGTTTTCCACAGATTTTTTGGCAGCGGCTACATATTCAGGAGTATCGGACAGGCCGTTGGCTTCCAAAAGCTGCACTTCCCCAGCGGCGAAGCGCAGCAGCTCGGAGGACTTAAACTGCAGTAGGCTGGTGGCTACCGCACGAATACCCTCGCCGGCGTTGGACACCGCGGTAACGGTCAATAAAACGAAGGGCGTCAGAAAAACGGGAATAAGCAACAGTATCATGCGGGGAGCCAGTTTCATGATTGACTTATAAGTATATCGAGCCTTCAGAAACCGTCAAATTATCATGCAGTGGGCCCTGCCGTTTGAAAAAAAACGTGCCGTGCATTAGAATTCCGGCTAAACGCGTATGCATGGCTTGTTGGAGCGGGCGGAGCAATATATCCGATCTCACCCATTCATCCTTACCGGCAAAACCGACATGGAAGGCAAAGACGATCTGTCGGACGCGGAAAAGAAGAAGTTGTCCGATGATATCGAAAATCTATTCAAGGGCAGGAAACCCATTCTCAGTGCAGCCGCCCATTCAGAACCCCTAAAGAAGGGCATTGCCTTTCCCTTGGCAGTCAACGTCGCCTCCGCGGTTCTGTTGATTGCCTTCATTCTTCCCTTTCGAGGATTCGACCTTTTTGAATTCCAGGCAGCCTCAGGGGGTGCCGATCTTGCCCGTTCCACGGAGCATATGGTCGTTCAGGCGGTAATCAAACAATCGGAAACCGCTCTGAAGGATAAATTGAACCGGATTTCCCAAATTCAAGCGGAGTTGAACCGATTGCGCGCCGATCGTCGAAATCACGAGACTGCGGCTTCCGTCTCGGCTCTGGAAGCGGAACTTTCCGGACTGCAGTCGGAAGCGGAAGTGCGCCTGCAGCTCATTGGGGAAGCCCAGCGCAACAGGGATTTCTTTATTAGGCAGGTGCGACAAATATATGCGGCCGTACAGGGAGACGTTGCGTCCATGCGCTTCGCCGATGCCTTGGAGAATCTTGCCGCTGCAGATGCCCTTCTGGGCCGAGAGGACCTCATTCCCGCGGAGGAACTTTCTTCCCTGCGTCAAACCCTCGATCCCGTGAACGCTGCCCTTCGCCTGGCAATCCGCAATCAAGCCCTAATGGCCCAAGCCGAGGAAACTGCCGGCCTCGTCGTGAAGGTCGGCGAGATAGAACGGCTTGTCGCGATGGCGGACGAGAGCGCCAAGGCAGGGAACGAAGCCGCCGCCGCAGGGTACTATGCCCAAGCCCTTTCGTCCTTGGATTCCGTAGAGCGGGCGCATGAAAGCCTCAGAGTCATGCAGGAAGCGGCGCAGTCACGGAAGATCGGCGCCCTGGAGACGGATATCATACGCAGGCAATCGGACCTTGCCGCATATCAGGCAAGGATTGAGGAACTGGGAACCCAGCTGGAAGACCGGGGCGGCGTAATCGAGGAAAGAACGCGGGAATTAGCGCATATGAAAAGCCTGGTGGCCGGCCGCGTCCAGGCTCTTCAAGGCAGCGCGGAGAGCCTGTCCGAAACGGCCGAAGAACTCATCGGCCTATTGGGCATGAAAATTACCCTAAAGGAAGTACTTGGGTCCGAGACCGTCAAGACCGCATATCCGGACATGTACGGCAATCTCGATGAGTTCTTCAAGAGCTACGGGCACGCCTATTCGGATCTGGGCAAAAAACAGGCGCTGGAGGATGCGGCCGCATCCCTTTCCACCGTGCTTTCCGCTTTCCCCGATCGAGTCCCTTAATTTGGAATATCCAGAGATTCGTTGGAGTACGGAGACTTGAGAGCCCCCTTGTAAGCGTAGACCCTGTAGCCATATACGGTGTTTGGAGTTAGGGTCAGCTCATCGAACGTAGTGATGTTGTCTCCGAGGGTTGCTAGTATAGCATAAGCTCCGGAAGTCCCTACTTTTCTTTCGACCACGTATCCCTCTTCTCCGGCGGAATTGTCCTGCCAGGTCAGGCGTATGGACTGAGGTCCGGGGAAGGCGCCGTCGGCAATAAGGTTAGTCGGCGCAGCGGGCACTACGCTCAGGGTGGTGGAGGCGGTGGCGTAGACGCTGTCGGTTACGGTGATCGTGGCCACGTTCGCACCGATCGCGCCGTCCGCGGCATAGACGCCGCCGGCGCTGCCGATGGCCCCTGCTCCGGAAGAAACGGCAAAGGCGTAGGGCCAGGTGCCGCCCGTTGCGGAGAATGTAATGCGCGTATTCTCCTCAACCAGGGGCGTCGCCGGAATGATGGCGAGGGCGCCGCCCGCAGCGATTCCGACTTCGGCGTCAGCCGTACTGCCGTCCGCGTCGGTAACCCGGACATAGGCCGATCCGGTGGAACCTGGGGCGGTGTATTCGCCGGTCGCCGAGTCGATGCTCCCTCCCCCGGCCCGAATGCTGAACGCGTAGGGCGGCGTCCCTCCGGTTGCCCAAAATTGGAAATCGCCTCCGACATTGACCGTAACGGCAGAAGGATGTATGGCCAAACGAGATTCCGTAATAATGGTCACTGCAGCGTCGCTCGCATCGTCAAGGGCATCGTAAACCCTAACTATTTCAGACCCGCCGGCTGAGGGCGCGGTGTATGCGCCGGTTGCCGGATCCAGGGTTCCCCCCGCGCCGCCGGCAAGGAGACTATACCTGTAAGGCGGCGTTCCTCCTACGGCGGAAAACGTAAGCGTCCCATCAGCCATGATGATCGGAGAGGCCGGCTTGATGGCCAACAACAGATAGGTGAGCAGAGTCGGCTCCTGCGTCGGTTCCGCGAATTCTTCGAAAAGCGTAAAATCCGCGCAGCCGAGGACTATGCATGCGAACAGACCAATCAAACAGTATCTACCCCTCATACCTGCCTCCCTACAGCCTGAACCGCACGTAAACCGCAGGGGCAAGCGCCGCGAGGGGAGGCATATCCTCAAAAAGAATATGGGCCCCCATTTCAAGTCCAAAGTCCACCCGCGGCATTATGCCCAGCAGGGCGCTCGCGCCGCACTCCACATAACTGGAAGTCTTTGCCCTCAGGGCTTCCGATGGCTTCTCAACCGTCACCACCGCGGGGCCCCCGCCCAAACGGAACCCCAAGGCGATCCGCCGGGAAGCTTCGATGCCGATCCTCCCTTCCAAACCGAACAAGGCCATGCGGACTACCCCCTCTTGGGCGGCATCGTCAGGAAACGCCTGCACTACGCCGACTCGCACTCCCGCTTCCAGGAGAAAGGCTGCCCTGAGAAACCGTAGCGTGCCGGATAGGGAACCGAGCATCCCGTAGCGGAACAATTCGCTGAGGGAGCCGATAAAAATCAGAGGCGAGCCCTGGACGTGGAGGGCTACCGGCAACAGCTCCTGGCCGGGCTCTCTCCGCACGAGCGGCGGCTCCTCGGAGGCGGCAATCGCGGCAGATGTATCGGGAACGAAATCCGCAGGTTCCGGCAGGTCGACCGTCGGGAAAACAGGTCTAGTCTCCAGCGTCGCAGCTTCCGGCGGACTCCTTGCGGCCGGAGCTTGCCGACGTTCCGCAAATATGGGATTCAGGAAGAGGGCCGCAACCTGCTCTTCAATACGGTCATCAAGATACAAATCCATGGGGTGGCGAGAGGCGCTTCTAACCAGAATCGAATCTTCTGCGGCAGAGTAGACGGAAACGTCCACCTCGACCTCGCCGCCGGAACGTATATTGCGCAGCAGCAGCAAAAAATCGGCCCCTGAATCCCGGGCAATCCGCTCCGCCGTCTCGGCGTCGAACTCCTCAGGACTGCCGAAGCGTAACTCCATGGAATGACAGCCGGAACCGGCTATCCCGAGCGCAGCGGCCCGGGCAACCAGCAGAGCAAGATCCTCATCCGCAAAGGAAGAAATCGAGACTGGTTGGATTTGTGTCTGGGCGGATGTTACTACCACCGGCAAGGTGCAGAGCAGGGCAACCAGCAAACGAAACCGCTTACTATGCATTTCCGACTCCGTCACCAAGTATAGCCTGATTTCTCCCGGTATTCAATTTTCAAAAAAATGGGGCATAGGAGCCGGAATACCGGACCTATGCCCCATGTCGAGAGCTTAGCGGAAAGTCCGCAGGGCGCCCCCTACTTCAAGTACAGAGGCCGGGCCTCGTAGTGGGTGTGCAGCAGCTTGTGGGCGGTGTGGCCGTTGGGCTCGCCCAGGAACTCGTCGTACACCTGCTTGATGAAGGGGTTGTGGTGCGAGCAGCGGTAGGTGGACTTCTGGTCGTCGTTGTAGATCCCCGCGATGCGCTTGGAGCGCACCTCGTCGGTGCAGCCGTAGGGCTGACCGCCGCCGGCGATGCATCCGCCCCGGCAGGCCATGACCTCCACGAAATGGTAGGGGGTTTCCTTGCCGGCCGCCTTGGCCTCCCGGATCTTGTCCAGAACCGCGGCGATGTTGCCCATCTGGTGGGCCACGGCGATGCGGATCTTTGTGCCGTCCAGGTCGACTTCTGCTTCCTTGACGCCCTCGAGGCCCCGGGCGGCGATGAAGTTCACGTCCCCCAGCTCCTTCTTGGTGACCAGGTTGTAGGCCGTGCGGACCGCCGCTTCCATGACGCCGCCGGTGGCGCCGAAGATGGTGCCGGCGCCGGTGTAGGGGC
>CAYUPG010000175.1:0-6351 GCA_964446515.1 uncultured Treponema sp. | reverse complement strand
CGCCCCGCTTTCGGAGCGCAGCCTCTTGGCCGAAGCCCCTCCGGCCCCGGCGCCGACTCCTGCGCCCGCTGCGCGCTCGGATTTGGCCGCGGCCGACCGCAGCGCCGCCTCCGGCGGTCCGCCGGTGCAGGACGCCTTCGATAGGGCCCTCTCCTCCGCGGCGGACCGTCTGAGCTCCGCGCCCCCCGCGGGCGGAACCACGGCCGCCGGGGCAGCGGCAGTCACGGGCGCCGCGGGATCCGCCGGGTCAGGAACCGCCGCTGCGGGAGCCGGCGGCGGCACCGCTTCCGGCACCGGAGGCGCGGCGGCCGGCGCCTTCGATTTCGGGGACGGCATTGCCCGTCGGCTCTTCAGCGACCCGAGGATCGACATCCATCCGAGTCTCCTGCAGGGGCAGCCCCGGGACCTGGAGACCACCGTGACCTTCCGGATAGCCCCCGGCGGCACCGTGTATCCGACCTCCATACGCTTCAATCCGCCGCTTCCCCTGGACCTTTCGGATTTCCTGCGGAACGCCTTCTCCCGTTGGCAGTTTTCTCCCTCCTCTTCCGATGGACAGGTGGCTTTCAGGTATAGTATAAGGGTACGGTGAGTTTGGATTTCGACGCGGTCGCCTTCGACCTGGACGGTACCCTCTACCCCAACTACCGGCTCTACGTCCGGCTTATCCCCTTCATCGCCAAAGAGCACCGCCTTCTGCGCGCCATGGGAAAGGCCCGGGATGCCCTCCGGGAAGCGGCCCACGAGGGCCGCTTCTACGACATCCAGGCCCGTATAATGGCGGAGATCCTCAAGGATGATCCGGAGCGGGTGCAGTCCCGTACCGAGGAGCTCATCTACCGCGGCTGGGAGCCTCTCTTCAAGGGCGTGCGGCTCTTTCCCCAGGTGCGGGAGACCTTGGATGCCCTGCGGACAGCCGGCCTCAAGCTCGGCCTCCTTTCCGACTTTCCGCCGGAGCGCAAGCTCGAATACCTGGACTTGGCGGAGGGCTGGGACGCGGTGCTCTGCTCCGAGCGCACCGGCAGGCTCAAGCCCGATCCCGCCCCCTTCGACATCCTCTGCCGGACCCTGGGGACGTCTCCGGGACGGACGCTCTACGTGGGCAACAGCATCGCCTACGACATTCGAGGCGCCAAGGGGTTCGGCATGAAGGCCGCCCTCATCCGTCCCCGTCTCAAGGGTCTGGGACGCCCCTGCCCGGAGGCCGATTTTATTTTTTCCGACTATCGCCAATTACGCGCTTATGTGTTAAGTTAATTACCAAATGATCTTTACGGCAGGAAACCTTTTGACCCTGGGCATAGTCGTGGTTGCCCTCGTCCTCTATCGACAACTGGACCGGAACAACCGTTCCCTGGATAAGGTCCGAAAATACGGCGAACGTTTGAAGGAAGACCTGGCCGGTTTCGTCGCGGAGCGGGAAGCGGCGGTCAAGGACTACGCCGTGGAGTTGGACGTGCAGCAGAAGGCCGCCAAGGAGCTGCTCAAGCGGCTGGTGCTCACGGAAGAGGAACTGTCCGCGAAGGCCGACGCCGTCGCGAAGATCGATGAGCGCATCAGCGCCTACGACGCATCCCTCGAAGAGCTCATGCGCATGACCGCCCGGGTGCAGGAGAACCTCCAGCGCATCCGGGACGAGGGCGGCTTTACCGACGGTGTCCTTAAGCGGGTCACCGAGGCCAAGTCCCAGCTTGAGGCCCTCTCCCGGAATCTCGGCGAGCTTGAAGGCCGCTTCGAGCGGGAGAACGCCCAGGCCCTTGAGCGGGTGGAGGAATCGGTGGTCGCCGCCATCCGGTCCACGGTTTCCGACCTCCAATCCACCGCCGAGTCCGTCGAGCGCCGTGTGGAAGATCACCGGGAAGCGATCGTGGAGATAGAGCGCCGCAGGGAAGAGACCCTGGCGAGGGACCTGGCCGGCATCGCCAACGCCTTCGAGGACGCCCTGGAGCGCTCCCGGTCGGCGGCGGACAAGATGGAGGATGCGGCCTTCGCCAAGCTCAAGGATCAGGCCCTGGAACGGTCCCGCCGCTTCCAGACCGTGGTGGAGGAGAAGCTCGGACAATTCCAGGAGGCCACCAAGGGCCGCATCGCCGAAGTGCAGGTCCTGGTCAAGGCCTTCAAGGACGAATGGCGCCAGGAGGCGGCGGAGCTGGAGACGAAGCAGCGCGCCTTCCGGGACGAATGGAAGAAGGACGCCCTGGATCTCGCCGCCGGAGCCAAGGCCCAGCGGGAAGAATGGAAGAAGGAGCTGGCCGCGGCCGCCGCGGAGACCGCGGCCTTTGCGGCGGGGAACAGCGAGGAGCTGGAGCGTCTGGAGCGGGAACATACCCAGCGCATAGGGGCCCTCTCCAAGACGGTCGCGGAGGGCATCGCGGTGGCGGAGCGGAATGCAGCCGCCGCTTCCGAGGAGCTGGAGCGGCGTCTTGCCGGACTGCGCGCCGGCGCGGACGAGATGGCCTCCACCCTGGAAACCCGCCTGACGGACACTGCGGAAGAGGCGGAGCGCAAGGTCCTGGAGAACGTGGAGCGGCGCCTGGAGGCCTACCGCACCGCCCAGGCCGCCCGCTTCGCCCGCCTGGATGCCCTGGCCGACGATGTGGGCCGGCTCGACGCCGAGCTCCGCCGCTCCATGGGAGACACGGAAAACCGGGTGCGCCAGGACTTCGCCCTCTTCGAGAAGGAGTCGGAAAATTCCCGGGCAGCGGCTGCCGCGGCCTTTGCCGCTTCCGTCGCCGCCCTGCGCACGGATATGGACGGAGTGGAGAAGGAGCTTGCGGCCCTCAAGACCCGGGCCTACGAGAACGTCTCCGAGAAGCTCAAGCTCTTCGAGGACGACTTCTTCGCCGATCTCTCCAAGCGCAGCGGGGAGATCGACAGCCGCCTGGAAGCCTGGAAGGCCCAGTTGGACGGGGATCTGGAGAAGCTGTCTTCCGCCGCCTCCGAGGAGCGCGCCAGGCTCGAGGAGCGCTACGGGGAGGAGCTGCGGGAACGCATCTCGGCCCAGGGCGAGCGCTTCACCGCGGACCTGGATCGCCTCAAGGAGCAGACCGGAGCCTTCGAGGAGGGTATACGGGAGCAGATGTCCGAGGCGGACCGGTCGGTCCAGTCCTTCAAGGAGCAGCTCGCCGCCGATCTGGAGGAGGCCCGCGAGGCCGCCGCTTCCGCCACCAAGGCGGAGATCGCCAAGAACAGCCTGGCCATGGCGGAGCTGCTCAAGAAGGATCAGCGGGAGCTGGAGTCGGCTCTCAAGGCCCTGTCGGATCAGGTGAACGACCGGGCCAAGGACATCTCCGAGCGCCTGGATATATCCCGGCGGGACATAGAGGAGTGGCAGGGGACCTTCGCCAGGCAGCTGCGCGAGGCGGACGCCTCGGTGGACGAGGCGCGCAGGCGGGCTCGGGAACTGGCGGCGGAGAGCGACGAGCGCCTTGCGGCGGTCAGGACCGCCATACAGGAGTCCCGGGACGACGCGGATTCCCACCGGCAGGAACTCTTCGCCCGCACGGACGAGCAGGCGAGGGCCCTGGACGCGGCCGTCAAGGACGCGGAACGGCGGATCAAGGAATTCATCGCCCAGACCAAGCTCTTCGATAGGGCCGAGGAGCTCAAGACCGAGCTCGAGCGCCGGATAGAGGACCTTTCCGCAGACTTGGACCGCCTGGATCAGCGCCGTTCCGAGGCCGCGGAGTTGGAAGCCCAGTTCGTGAAGATCAAGCGCCTGGAGGACGAGGTCAACGCCAAGATGACCCGCTTCCTTTCGGAGAAGCGGCGCATCGAGCTTATGGAGGCGGACTTCAAGCGCCTCATCCAGACCGCCCAGGCGGTGGACGACAAATTGGGACAGGTTTCCGCCTCCGACGATACCCTCCAGGCCCTCCAGGCCCAGCTGCGCCGGCTCGAGGACGCGGTGGCGGATGCGGAAGAGAAGTACCAGCGGGTGGAGAAGAAGAACCAGATCCTGGACGCCGTCAACGACGGCATAGACCGGAATTTCCAGGCCCTACGGGAGGCGGAAGCCGCGGCCAAGCGCTTCGACGGCGAGCTGAAGCGCATCGACGGCGCCGTGGCGGCCCTGCGCGCTACGGTGGAGAAGCTTTCCGACGAGAAGGGACGGGCGGACGAGGCCGCGGAAAAGCTGCTGTCCCTGGACAAGACCTTGGCGGGGATCGAGGAGCGCACCGACGCTCTCCAGAAGGCCCGGGAGTGGCTGGCCCGCACGGAAACCCGACTAGAGGAAGTATCGAAGCAGGCCCAGGATCAGGTCAAGATCATGGGCACCCTCCTCAAGGAGGAGGGCCGCAAAGGCGCTCCCAAGGACCGGGGAGCTCCCCCCATAGGGACCCGGGAGACGGTGGTCAAGCTGGCCCACCAGGGCTGGTCCGTGGACGAGATAGCCCGGGCGGTCAAGCTCTCCAAGGGCGAAGTGGAGCTGATACTGGAGATATCCCCCAAGGCGTAGCCGCGCTTCGTAGACGGGCGCGCCCTTCGCAGAGGCCCGGTACGCTTACCGCGAAACGGGTTTTATCGGGATCGTTCGACCGCGACGCGCCGGCAGTGGGCGCGGATGGCGCAGCGGGAACAGTGCGGGCTCACGGGCCTGCAGACTTCCTGGCCGTAGGCCACAAGGAGCGCATTGATCCGCTTCCACCAGCGCCGAGGCAGCAGTATCTGAAGGGCCCGCTCCGTGTCGTCGGGGGTTTTGGCGGAGACCCATCCCGCCCGGTTGCATATCCTATGCACGTGTATGTCCACGCAGATCGCATCCAGGTCGAAAGCTTCGGATAGGACCAGGTTGGCCGTCTTCCGACCGACCCCCGGCAGGGCCAAGAGGGCCCCCATGTCGTCGGGGACTAAGCCTGAATGCTTTTCCGTCAAAATGGCGGCTATGGACCGTAAATTCCGGGCCTTGGTCCGGTAGAAGCCCGCAGGATAGGCGAGCGCGGCTATCTCTTCTTCTCCCAGTCGCAGCAGGGCTTCGGGGGAGGGTGCGCGGGAGAGCAGGGCGCGGGAAGCCTCCAGGGTAACCGCGTCCTTGGTGCGGAGGCTCAGTATGGTGGACACCAGCACCGCCCAGGGGTCCCGGCCGGTCTCCCGGGCTAGGGCGGTGACCGACGGGTCGGCCCCGGCGTATCCAGCCTCCGGATCCGCCGTTACGGCGCCGGGGCGGGTGCGGCCGGACCGCCAAGTCTCGAGGGCGGCGAAAATGCGGTCCCAGGCGGGCTCTTCCCGCCGGCCTCCATCCTCCATAGCGACCCTAGTCCCGCTCCAGCAGGCACAGCGCCGTGGCTTCCACCGCCAGGCCTGCTCCTATGGCGTCAACTTTCTCGTTGGTCTTGCCCTTGACGAAGACGGCCTGAGGTTCGGCCTCAAGGACCGCCGCCAGGGCTGCGCGCAGGGCTTCGCGGTAGGGCAGCACTTTGGGCCGCTCGCAGACCACCACGCAGTCAAGGTTCACCAGTCGCCAGCCGTCCTCCTTGACAAGGGCAAAGGCCCTCCGCAGCAGCTCCATGGAATCCGCCCCCGCATAGGCCGGATCCGACGGGGGAAAGAGCTCTCCGATATCACCGAGTCCCGCGGCGCCCAATAGGGCATCGGTCACCGCGTGGGCCAGGACGTCCCCGTCCGAGTGTCCCAGCTCCCCTTTATCCGCGGGGATGGCCACCCCGGCCAGGAGGAAGCGGCGGCCCTCCACCAGGCGGTGCAGGTCCATGCCCAGTCCGACGCGCATCATGGCAGATCCTCCGGGAAGGTGATTTTCCTGTTGGAAGGCGATCCGGGGATGGTGGCCACGGGTCCCACGAAGCTGCCCCAAATTTCCGCGTCGTCGGTGAACTCCCTTCCCTCGGCGAGCTCCGCTTCCTCCGCGGAAAGGTTTGCCCGGAGGAGCTGGGAAAAGGCGAAGGCCTGGGGCGTCTGGGCCGCGGCGACCGCCGATCGGCGCAGGTGCCGTACGACGAAACCGGAACCGTCCAGCTCTTTGGGCGTCTCCACCAGCGGCAGTACCGGGACGACGGCGCCGTGGACCAGGACTGCGTCGATGGTCCGCTCTATGAGGTCCCGGTCCACCCAGGGCCGGGCTCCGTCGTGAACGAGCACGTAGTCGACGGAATAGCCTGAAAGGTGGTTGAGGGCCCGGTGTATCGAGGCGCGGCGGGAGGCTCCCCCGGGAACGAAGATGAGGCGGGGGAGCTGTCCGGACCTTAGGAACTTGGCGGGAAGGGCCGCACGGGCCGCCGCTTCGCCGTTCTCGGCATCCGGAGGAACGGTTATCACGATGGTGGATATGCGCCGGCAGGAAGCGAAGGCCGAGAGGACGGCGCCCAGAACGGTGAGCGGCCGCCCCTCGTCGTC
>CAYUPG010000174.1:0-6364 GCA_964446515.1 uncultured Treponema sp. | reverse complement strand
AAAAGCACAACGGCGCCCGGGTGGGCGTGGGCGAGGCCCTGCAGTGCCCCACCATCCTGGAGAACGGCTTCGGGGGCCACCGGATCGAGGGGATCGGGGACAAGCACATCCCCTGGATCCACAACCTCCGGGACACGGACACCGCCGTGGCCGTGGACGACGAGATAGCCGTCCGCCTGCTGCGCCTCTTCAACGAGGAGGCGGGCCGCGCCGCCCTCGCGGAGGCGGGCGTGTCTCGGTCGGTGCTGGATAGGCTCGGCCTTCTGGGCATCTCGGGGATAGGCAACCTCGTCGCGGCGATCAAGGCCGCCAAGTACTACGAGCTGGGTTCGGACGACGTGGTCCTCACGGTGTTCACCGACTCCCTGGACCTCTACGGTTCCCGGCTCCTGGAGCTGAGCGCCGAGCGGGGGCCCTACGACGGCCGGCAGGCGGACCGGGACCTGGAGCTGCTCAGGGGCCTTTCGGTGGACCACGTGGCGGACCTGGGCCATGCGGAAAGGCGCCGCATCCATCAGCTTAAGTACTTCACCTGGATAGAGCAGCTGGGAAAGGACCTGGTGGAGCTGCGCGCCCAGTGGGAGGACTACCGCGCCTACTGGGGCGGCCTCCACGCCCAGGTGTCCGAGCTGGACGAGCTTATAGAATCTTTCAACGCCGAAGTGCGGGGGTAGGATATGGAGATAGCGAACCTGGTGCGTCCGGCCTCCCTGGAGGAGGCCTGGAAGGCCGTAATGGAACGGCACGCCGTCCCCATCGGGGGCGGAGCCTGGCTGCGCATGGGCGGCAGGCGCATAGAGACCGCGGTGGATCTCTCCACCCTGGACCTGCGCTATATACGGGAGACCGCGGGCCTCGTGGAGATCGGCGCCATGGCGACCGCCCGGGACGTGGAGCGCTCGGACCTGCTCCGCGTTCGCTTCGGCGCGGTCTTTTCCGAGGCGGTCGCACGCATCGTGGGCGTCCAGCTGCGGAACATCGTGACCGTGGGCGGCACCGTGGCGGGGCGCTACGGCTTCTCGGAGCTGAACACCGCCTTTCTGGCCATGGATGCCCGGGTGGTGCTCCACGGCGTCGGACCGGTGGACTTCGAGAACTTCCTTTCCGGCGCGGCGGCCGGCCACTCCCTGGTGGAGAAGATAGTCCTCGAGCCCGCTTCCGTCGCCGCCGCCTTCAAATCCGTGCGGAACACCAAGAACGACCTGCCCATCCTGAACGCCGCGGCGGCCTTCCGCGGTGCTTCCTGGCGCATCGCCGTGGGGGCCCGCCCGGGTTCCGCCTGCCTGGCTCCCCATGCCGCGGCCCTGCTGGGGGCCGAGCGCAGGCCCGATACCGCAGCGATAGCGGCCGCCGCGGAGGCCGCCGCGGAGGAGCTGAGCTTCGGGGACGACATACGCTCCGACGCGGGCTACCGCAGGACCGTGTGCGCGGTCCTCGTGCGGCGGGCCCTGGAGGAGGTGTCGGCATGACGGTGAACACGAGCATCAACGGACGCAAGGTCGTCCTGACGATACGGAACGGGGACCTGCTCTGCGACGTCCTGCGCGCCGCGGGCTACACGGAGGTCAAGAAGGGCTGCGATACGGGCAACTGCGGGGCCTGCACGGTGCTCTTGGACGGGGACCCCGTAGCCTCCTGCTCCTTCCTGGCAGTCCGCGCGGAGGGAAGGGAAATCACCACGATCCGGGGAGTGGAGAAGGAGGCGGCGGAATTCGCGCGCTTTTTGACCGCCGAAGGGGCGGACCAGTGCGGCTTCTGCGCCCCCGGCTTCGCCCTCACGGTTCTGGCCATGGCGCGGGAGCTTTCCGATCCGACGGAGGAGGAGATCAGGCACTACCTGGCGGGCAACCTCTGCCGCTGCACCGGCTACGAGGGGCAGACGCGGGCGATCATGAAGTACCTGGAGGCCCTCCATGGCTAAGAGATTCAAAGAAGTGGACATGAGCAGGGCGAAGATAGACGGCCTCGCCCTGGTCTTGGGCCGACCGGCCTATACCGACGACCTGGCTCCCCGGGACGCCCTGGTGGTGCGCATACTCCGCAGCCCCCACGCCCACGCGCGCATCCTATCCGTGGACGCCTCGGCGGCCCGGGCCCTTCCGGGGGTCGCCTGCGTGCTCACCCACGCGGACGTTCCCCGCATCCCCTACACACGGGCCGGGCAGGGGCATCCGGAGCCCAGCCCCCACGACAAGTTCATCCTGGACGAGTACGTCCGCTACGTGGGGGACGAGGTGGCCGTCGTGGCCGCCGCGGACGAGGCGACTGCCGCGGCAGCCCTGGAGGCGCTGAAGGTGGAGTACCAGGTGCTCCCCGCGGTCCTCGACTTCGAGACTGCGGCGGACCATCCCACGGTCATACATCCGGAGCCCGAGATCCACGATATGTTCCCCATCGGCTTCGAGCCCAAGCGCAACATCGCCGCGGCCTATGCCATGGAGGTGGGGGATGTGGAGAAGGTCCTCTCGGACTGCGCGGTGGTGGTCGGCGGGACCTACTACACCCAGGCCCAGGCCCACGTGGCCCTGGAGCCCCATACGGCATTCACGTACCTGGATCTCCACGGCAGGCTCAACGTGGTCAGCTCGACCCAGAATCCCTTCCACACCCGCCGCCTCATGGCCCAGGCCCTCAACATGAGCGCCCGGAACATCCGGGTGCAGAAGCCCCGCCTGGGCGGCGGCTTCGGGGCCAAGCAGACGGTGCACGTGGAGCCCTACGCGGCCTTGGTCACCCTGGCCACGGGTAAGCCCGCCAAGGTGGTGATGACCCGCAAGGAGGTCTTTGAGGCCACCTTCACGCGCCACCAGATGCGCCTGGACCTGCGCATCGGTGCGGAGAAGGACGGACGCATACGGGCCATCGACATGCGGGTGCTCTCCAACACGGGAGCCTACGGCGAGCATGCCCTGACGGTCTTCATGGTGGGGGGCTCCAAGAGCCTGCCCCTGTACAACAAGGTCGAGGCGGTCCGCTACGGCGGCCGCATCGTCTACACCAACAAGGTCCCCGCCGGGGCCTTCCGGGGCTACGGGGCGCTGCAGGGCAACTTCGCCCTGGAATCCACCATCGACGAGCTCGCGGCCAAGCTGGGCATGGACCCGGCGGAGCTGCGGAAGAAGAACATGATCGCCGAGGGCGAGACGAGCGAGATCTTCAAGATCATGGGGGAGGGGAGCGAGGGAGTCGAGATGGTGGTGGAGAGCTGCAAGCTCGCCTACTGCCTCGAGCGGGGCAAGGAGCTCGTAGGCTGGAAGCCGGGAAAGCTCTCCTATACGACCGCCGACGGCAAGATCCGCGCCCTGGGCATGGCCATCGCCATGCAGGGCTCGGGCATACCCCTCATCGATATGGGCTCCGCGAACCTGGAGCTCCAGGACGGGGGCTTCTTCAAGCTCCACATCGGCGCGACCGACCTGGGCACGGGGAGCGACACCATCCTGGCCCAGATAGCCGCGGAGGAGCTGGGCGTATCCGCCGACGACATCATCGTCTACGCCTCGGATACGGACCACACGCCCTACGACGTGGGGGCCTACGCCTCCAGCACCACCTACGTCTCGGGCAACGCGGTCATACGGGCGGCCCAAAACATGAAGCGCGCCCTGCGGGAGGCGGTGGGAAAGAAATTCGGCCTGGACGCAGAGTCGGTGGACTTCGACGGCGCGGACTTCCGCGGCCCCGACGGGAAGACGCTGACGACCCTGCGGGACTTCAGCTACGACACCCTCTACCACGACGGGGCGAACATGAAGACCATAGCCGCCTCGGGCTCCTATACCGGGGACAAGTCGCCGGTGCCCTACATGGCGGGCTTCGTGGAGATAGAGCTGGATCCGGAGACCGGGAAGGTGGAGGTGCTGAACTACGTGGCCGTGGTGGACTGCGGCACCACGATCAACCGGAACTTGGCGCTCCTGCAGGTGGAGGGGGGCCTGCTCCAGGGCATAGGGATGGCCCTCTGCGAGGATGTGCGGTACACCGAATCCGGCCGCCTGCTCACCGGCAGCCTCCTGCAGTACGCGATTCCCTCCCGGGAGGACGTGCGCCGCCTGACTGTGGAGTTCGCCGAGAGCTACGAGCCCTCGGGGCCCTTCGGCGCCAAATCCGTGGGGGAGATAGGCATAGACACCCCCACGGCGGCCATCGCCAACGCCCTCTACAACGCCGCGGGCGTCCGCATCCGGACCCTGCCCATGACGCCCCCGCGGGTTTTGGCGGCGATCCGGGAACTCGGCCGGGTGGGCAAATGAAGTACGCCGACGTCCTGGCCGCAGCCGCGGGCCGCAGCCGCTGCGACCTGAACATCATCCACTGCTCCCTGGTGGACCTCTTCCAGGGTACGGTGGTCCACGACGCCGTGGTGTCCATATCGAACGGACTCATCGTGGGAGTCAACGACGGCCTTGAGGCGGCGGAGACCTACGACGCCCGGGGCCGCTACCTCGCCCCGGGCTTCATGGACGCCCACGTCCACATCGAGTCCTCCCTCCTCTGCCCGGCGGAGTACACCAGGGTCGTCCTGACCCGGGGCACCACGGCGGTCGCTGCGGATCCCCACGAGATCGTCAACGTCCTGGGCTACGAGGGAATGAACTACATGCTCAGGTCCTCCGAGGGCCTGCCCCTGGACGTCTACCTCACCGTGCCTTCCTGCGTGCCGGCCACCCACTTCGACAGCTCGGGGGCCTCCCTGTACGCCTCGGACATGCACCAGTTCGCCCGGGAAAAGCGGGTCCTGGGCCTGGGGGAGGTGATGAACTTCCCCGGAGTCCTGGCGGCCGAGACGACGCTGCTGGACAAGATCGCCCTGTTCAAGGAGGCGGGCAAGGCCATAGAGGGCCACGCGCCGGGGCTGCGGGGCCGTGACCTCTCGGCCTACATCGCCGCCGGCATACGGTCCGACCACGAATCCACGGACTCCGACGAGGCGGCGGAGAAGGTCTCCAAGGGCATGTACGTGATGATACGGGAGGGCTCCGCCGCCCGGGACCTGGAAGCCCTGGTGGGCGCCGTCACCCCGGCCAACGCCCGGCGCTTCCTGCTCTGCTCCGACGACCGCCATCCCACGGACCTCGTCCGGGAGGGCCACATAGACCGCATGCTGCGCATGCTCGTCGCCCGGGGTGTGGACCCTATAGACGCACTGCGCATGGCCACGATCAACGCGGCGGAACGCTTCGGCCTCTCGAACTCCGGGGCGGTCGCCCCGGGCTTCGCCGCGGACCTGGTGCTCCTTGAGGACCTGACGGACTTCGTCGTTTCCGCGGTATTCAAGTGCGGCGTCCTCTGGGCGGAGAAGGGCCGCCTGGTTCGGGACATTGAGAGCAGGCCCTATCCCCTGCGGGATTCGGTGAACATCAAGTGGCTCGAGGAGTCGGACTTCCGCATCGCCGCGGAAGGAAAGCGGGTTCGGGTGATAGAGGCCCGGGAGGGGAGCCTGCTGACCTGGGAGCGCATCGAGACCGTCCCCGTGGACGGCGACGGGTACTGCCAGAGCGACCCGGAGCGGGACCTGCTGCGCATCTACGTGATAGAGCGGCACCGGGGAACGGGGAACATGGGCCGGGGCTACATCTCGGGCCTGGGCCTCAAGCGGGGGGCGGTGGCCTCCACGATAAGCCACGACTCCCACAACCTCATCGTGGTGGGGGTAGACGACGCTTCCATCTTCAAGGCCGCCCGGCACCTGAACAAGATAGGCGGGGGCCTCGTGGCCACCGTGGGGGACAGGGTGGTGGCGGATCTCCCCCTTCCCATCGCCGGGCTCATGAGCGAGCTTTCCGCGGAGGAGATCAACCGGCGCTTGGACCAGTTCGAGGACTTCTTCCGCTCCGAGGGTCTCACCAACACCCAACCCCTCATGACCCTCTCCTTCATGGCCCTGCCGGTCATTCCCCACCTCAAGATCACCGACCGGGGCCTGGTGGACGTGGACCGCTTCGTAGGAGTTCCGCTGTTCGCGGATTGATGAGCAGGAGGCTGCGCGTGCCCAGGACCATCCGGTTTCGACTGAACGGCGAACTCATTGAGACGGAAATCGGAAGCAGCGGAGGCATGGTCCTCGATTGGCTCCGCCGGGACCGCCGGCTCACGGGCACCAAGGAGGGCTGCCGGGAGGGGGACTGCGGCGCCTGCATGGTCCTTCTGGGGCAGCGCCGGGCCGACGGGTCAGGCCAGGAGTGGATACCCGTCAATTCCTGCCTCCTCGCCCTGGAGGAGCTTGACGGCCGGCAGCTCGTGACCGTCGAGGGCCTGGCTTCCGAGGGGCCCACGGCGCCTATGCTCGCCCTCCACGGGGAGAACGCTTTCCAGTGCGGCTTCTGCTCCCCCGGGATGATCCTGGCAGCGGAGGCCCTGCTCG
>CAYUPG010000173.1:0-6383 GCA_964446515.1 uncultured Treponema sp. | reverse complement strand
CATACTTGCCTCTCCTACAAGTATAACCGTTTACACAAAATTCGTTATAGGTCCGCCGGCGCGAAAGCTCGGTAGAGGAAGCGCTCATGGAGATGTACCTCGCCGGCGTCTCCGTGCGTCGGGTCGAGGACATCACCGAAGCGCTCTGGGGAACCCGCGTTTCCGCCGGCATCGTCTCGAAGCTCAACCAGGAACTGTACGACAAGATCGATCTGTGGCGCACCCGCCCGATAGAAGGTGCGTTTCCGTACGTGTACCTCGACGGCATCGTGCTCAAACGCACCTGGGCCGACGAGATACGCAATGTGTCGATCCTCGTCGCCTTCGGCGTAAATGCCGATGGGTACAGGGAAATCCTCGGCGCCGTCGAAGGGGCTAAAGAGGACAAGGCCGGCTGGGGATTGTTCATCGCCTCGCTCAAGCAGCGCGGCCTAGACGGCGTTCAGTTGTTCATCTCCGATAAGTGCATGGGGCTCGTCGAGTCGCTCAGCGAGTACTACCCCGAGGTACCATGGCAACGGTGCGCCGTGCATTTCTACCGAAACGTGTTTAGCAACGTCCCCTCGACGAAGGTCAAGGAGGTCGCGGCGATGCTCAAGGCGATCCATGCGCAGGAGGATCGTGACGCATCGGTCCAAAAGGCCGAGCTCGTCATCGAAAAGCTCAAGGCGATGAAATTGCCGGTCGCCGCGAAGACCGTAGAGGACGGTATACGGGAAACCTTAACGTATACGGCGTTCCCGCGGGAACACTGGCGGAGCATAAGGACCAATAACCCGATGGAGCGTATCATGCGCGAGATCAGGAGAAGGACGCGCGTGGTCGGTAACTTTCCAGACGGTCGATCGGCCCTTATGCTGGTAACGGCGCGGCTTCGATACGTCGCCGGCAAGGAATGGGGATCGCGTAGATACATGGATATGACGAGGCTCAACGGCCTCGTGCGTTTCGAGGTACTGACCGGGTAGCTACCAGCTACTCCGGATGAGGCGCCCCGCAAATGTGCGAAAAATGGTTGACGTTATCGCAAGGGACATTTAGGTTTTCAAAAGACCGGCAATGATATACCGTTCTTTCTGGGAGAGTATCTTGAACCTGGGCACAGCGATTATGCATTGCTGATTCTACGTCACATTTATCGTCTTTAAACTATCACGGAAATGGTGTCCAAAGGAATGGATGGGTTTCATACCCGGTAAAGCTTGGCAAATCAATTGTCCTATAGGGCAAGAGATACGCCATATCAACGCCAGGTTTCATCTTCACTATTTGCTCAACAAGCCAATTCATATACAAAAAAGGTTCGTGACCGTTCGCTATTGCGGTCTTAATGATGCTATAGAAACAGGTCGATGCGCTTGCACCGTAGGAGGAAGGAGCAAAAGGCCAAGGACATCTGTCGCCGTAAAAATTTTTAAGCATTGAGCCCATCAGAGATGTTTGCGGTCGAAGCAACGGATGCTCTATAAAATGAGCCGACCGTTCGAAAAACTTTTTTGCGTAGGCAATAGCATATCCTAATTCACTCTGATGATTTACCAAGGGATAGTTTTCATAGAGCCAGTCCTTAAAGGCCGCTAGAGCCGGAATCACTTGTTCCCTGCGAGAAGCAATGAATTCGGCTTCACTTATTTCTCTCTCCATCCAAGCGTCATACAACTTTTCGTCAATCTCGTAAATCTTATCAATAAGTTCTATTACCTCTCCGGTTATGCTGGTGCGGCGCGATGCCTCATATATCTTGCTGAATCTAGCTCTCATTCTAGCTATGCAACTGACTAAAACAATATCAGCCCATGGTGCTGTATAGGCAAAACCTAAATAGCTATCGGTTTGAAGGTACCCACGGAAGTCACCGATGTACAAATCCGTATATGATCCATACATCCCGGAGAAATACACTAGATTGCAGATCGGCCGACGTTCCCAATAACCTACTGCCGCCCATAGTTGGTTCGTATTAAAAAAAGATCTCTTTTCGATCGTGCATAGTACATTGATCTCGTCCATTATCATTACGGGAGACCCAAGCATATCACGCCGCATTATTCTAATTAGACCCCCAAGAATGGAGCCTATAGCATGCAAGTAGTGAAATACCTCTGCGACATTCAGAAATGATCCATGTTTATTCAATTGCTCGACCATATGACGGATGGGCAAATGGTGTAGAAATTTCCCGATCAAGAGCAGCGCGGTTGTTTCAGGAGGAAGAAAATCCAGGGAAAATGCAGCTTGCGCATAACTTGCGTTTTCGTTGCGAAAGGCTGTGATTTCTGTTGCTATAGGTTCTTCAACAAGCAACTCCAGCTCGTTGAAAAATCCGTCGCCATAGCAGATTCTTTCTGGATAAGGATTTTCTCCAAAAATACTGCGGGATAAATCACGGTATCTATTAGTATTAAGGTATTTTAAACACATGATAAATTTTTTACTACATAAAACTCTAGAAAGCAAGCTTCTTTTTTGAATTGCACCAAGTTGATCACGCTATCGGCTGATGCTCTAAGAAAGAAAAAGTATCGTCCTTCTTCGCCTCCAGGCGAATTTTCCGATTAAGAAGATCCGCCCGTAAGGATTCCGGCAAATCCGTCTGGAAAAGAGCCGTTTCAACGTATTCCAAGGATGATTTTACGTCCTTAAGCCGCCACTCACAATCAATAGCCAAAAGCCTTGATGCGAGAGCCTTGATTATTGGTGGAACGGGGCATTCAACCCCGTGAACCAAAGCTTCAAGAAGGGGCTTTGACTCTTTCCATTTGCGCAAGGAACGCAGCTCCCTTGCCTTCAGCAAGAGTAATCGCGGCAATCTTTTGGCTACGGCAGTATCAACCAACAACGCATCTAACTGCTCAAGCATATCGTAATCCACCCCTGAGCGCAGCTCTTTCTTAAACGCAATTAAGCGACCGTGCCACCGCAAGACAAAGGATTCGAAGTCATCCGGCCTCACGCGAGTGGAATCCACCGGATCGGCGGCTAATTCAACGAGGTGCGCTAAAAGCGACGCGAGGCCCAAGATATCCAAGACATTGTGGCGCGCGATTCCTTCCAACCTTTCCCGTTGTCCGGTTTTTAAGAAATCGAACCATATAACCGGGGCTTCAGATCCGGGCAGATCATCTTCGCGGGTCAGGCCCAGTATGGACGTCTCTATCTCCGTAAGCCGACAAGATGGAAGCCTATGCCTCCATAGGGCCCTTGCTGTCGGCAGCAGGTCCAAATGTGGCACCATGGGCATGCGTATTCCATTCATGAGGCACCTATTCCTCATGATTTGATGATCAAAAGCCTTCCCGTTGTATGAAACAAGCACAGTTCCAAGGTTTCCAGAATTCAGCTCATCTAGGATTAACTCCCAAAAGATTCCTTCACCCGGAAAATCCAAAAGAAGGAATTGGGTGACCTGTAGTAAGCGCCTAGACTGGGCTTCAGCACTCCGTGGGCCGCTCGGGAGTTTCACCGGCGCATCGCCGGCACTTATGCTGTCAAATCTACCGATTGACGCAAGAAAAGCGACCGTTCCGGCCCCTCCGGACAACCCGGTGGTCTCTAGATCAAAGAAGCTGAATATGCCCGGGTCGACAAGGGGCCCGGCAGTAAAAAGCGAAGCGGCGTCGGGAACCAGACAGGCAAGGGTGCTGTCTACCGCGTCCGGAAGTTCCCTTTCAAAAACAAGGCGGACTGTCCTTTTCTCCACAAAGGTATCGATTTTTGTCCATGGATGATACTCCTCCACACCATCGATTAAGGGCGATGCCGCCGGTATGCCTTCATCAGCCGCTTTCATAGTGTCGTATCCGGCGGCATCCGGCATCCGGGGGAACCGGTAGCCGGATCCTTGGCTGCGTATACGCCGCAATCGATCCCGGAGATTTTGCGCCATCAACTCACTCCGCGGCGGCTAGAGCTCGCAAGAACGATTCCGTAGCGTCCTTGTTGCCCTCCGGGCCGACGCAGGAAGGGCATCCGTCGGTGCAGGCGCAGGAACTCACGGCGCGGTGGATTGCGCCGAATAGACTATCCGCCGTCGTCGTGAGCGCCTCGGCAAGGCCGGTGCCGCCGGGATACTTGTCGAATACATAGAGACTGGGAACACCGAAATGGGGATCCCTAACCCGTTCGGAGATTCCGATGTCCCGGGAATCACAGAGCAGATAGATGGGCGCGATGCGCCTGACCATGTTTCCCACGCCCCTGAGGACGGCGCCGGCTTCCATCTCGTCAAGGGCAGCCAACACGGCGCCCCCGCCGGTTTCTTGAGGAAAGAGCAGAATCAGGGCTCTGGTCTGAACTTCTTCCTCGGGAAGATCGATGGTTCCATAGCCGATGTTCTCATGGGTATGGAAACGGATCTTTTTAAATTTAGCGACCTGGGACCGCACCAGGACATCCCCGAGTACGCCAAGTGCGGTAGGCGGCGTTCCGCAGCCGTAAACGTAGCGTACATCCTCCGAAAGCGTCTTGAGGTCGGTCTTGACCAGGGCGTCGGTGTAGTAGTTGACAGACGCATCCTCAACGAGGCATTTTCTGTTTTCGATGTCGAGCAGCCGCACGAGATATTGCCGACCGCGGTGTATGTAGACGGCGTTCTCGAAGATCAGCTCCTTCGCGCTCGGTCTGTCCATTTCGCCGATCACCGTATTCCGGCCCTTCGTCGTATCGATGATCACCACATTGTCGGCCGTCGCCGACCTCAGGCTGATGCCCTCCGCCGGAAAGGACCGGTCGGACCAGTACCATTTGCCGCCGGTGCATCGGACGATGCCGTCTTCCTGCAAGAACGAGAGAACATCCCGGGCGCCTGATCCGAAGGGATCCTCTCCTTTTTCCAATGATGCCTCCGCGAAGGGAAGCTCGAAGGCGGCACATTTGACATGGTCCGTAAGTATATACGGGTTGTCGGGATCCAGGTGGGCTTCTTCAGCGCTCTTTCGAAAGAACCATTCAGGGTCGTTCATGATGAACTGATCCAGGGGAGAGGAGGAAGCGATGAATACCGCCACGGACGTTCCTCCCCGGCGGCCTGCCCGGCCTATCTGCTGCCAGAAGGAGTTAAACGATCCGGGAAAGCCCGCCACAACGGCGGCATCCAATCCGCCGATATCTATGCCCAACTCAAGGGCGTTCGTTGAGACGACTCCCTGGATGGTGCCGTCCCTTAGCCCGCGCTCGATCTCCCTGCGCTCGGTGGGAAGCAGGCCGCCCCGATAGGCCTCGACCCTGATGCCCGAGTTGTCCGTATAGATATTCGCCAGGGCTTCATTCACGTAGGAGGCGGCAACCTCGGTACGAAGGCGGGAATGGGCAAACAGGATGGTCTTTATTCCTGCCTTCAAGAAGGCAAGGGTCCAGCTCCGGCTCTCGGTAACGACGCTGCGGCGTATCCCTTGAACAGCATCCACCAACGGGGGATTGTAGAGGATGATGCGCTTCTCGCCCCTGGGCGCGCCGTTACGATCCACCAAAGCGACCGGCCGACCGATCAGGGTTTCCGCCAACTCCTGGGGGTTTCCGATGGTGGCGGAGCATAGGATGAAGGTCGGATCGGAACCATAAAACGACGCGATGCGCCGCAAGCGTCGAATGACGTTCGATACATGGCTGCCGAATACGCCGCGGTAGGCATGCGCTTCGTCGACCACCACGTATTTCAAGTTGGAGAAGAACTTGATCCACTTTGGATGGTTGGGGAGTATGCCTGCATGGAGCATATCCGGATTGGAGACGATGATGCGCCCGGTATCCCGGGCCGCCGTCCGCAAAGAGTCCGGAGTATCGCCGTCGTAGGTGCACACTTTTATGGGAAGGGCCGCCGATTCGGACCCCACCAGCTCGTTGAGTTCCGCCTGCTGGTCCTGGGAGAGGGCCTTGGTAGGAAAAAGATAGAGAGCCCTGGCGGACTCATCCTCCAAGAGCGTCTGGAGGGTCGGAAGGTTGTAGCAGAGCGTCTTTCCGGAGGCCGTGGGCGTGACGACCACGGTGTGCCTTCCCGATCGGACGGAGGACCACACGTCCGCTTGGTGCGAGTACAGCCGATCCACATCCTTGGAGGCAAGAGCCCGCACGAGACGGACGTCCAGGTCGTCGGGGAAGGGGGCAAAAAGTCCATCCGAGGCCTCTAGGCGCCGTTCCATAACGATTGACTGCGAAAAGGCCGGATCCCGCAAGATAGTGTCGACGGCTGAGCTTTGGGTCATAGCGTATTCTATCACATCCGGTATCGACAGATGAATCACGGCAACCTATACTTGAAAGGTAATCCGACGACCGCCTTGCGGCGGCTCCGGCGGCGTAGGACTTCAGGAGGAACAACATGTCTCAGGTGCTCTCCATCATTCTGGGCGGCGGCAAGGGTACGCGGCTTTTTCCATTAACACAAG
>CAYUPG010000172.1:0-6412 GCA_964446515.1 uncultured Treponema sp. | reverse complement strand
CATGCCCGAAAGGGCGCGGTGGGGCAGGAGCCACAGTATCGAGGAGACCAGGCGCGGGTAGAGGCGGGACCCCAGGTCCTTGCCCGTCGAAGCGTCCACCTGATCAGTGGCGGCGAAGTCGGCGCTGCCCTCCCGGAGCCACGAGGCGTGCACCGCATCCCTGCGCAGCCGTTCGCCGCCGATGCCCAGTATGCGCTCCGCCACGAACTGGTTGAGGAAAATCTTGCTGAGCCAGGTGTTCCGGCTGGTGGAGGACAGCTTCCAAGCTCCGGAGCTCCCGTCCAGGCATACCCCCGGCGCAAGCACGGTGTCCAGGTGCCGCTTGAGCAGGCCGATGAGCTTTCCGTAGGGACCCTCCTCGTCCACCGCCCGGGGTACCCCGCAGAGGTAGGGATAGGCCAGACCCTCCACCGCCGGGATGATCCGCGACCGGTTGCCCCCCTCGAAGACCGCGGGGATGAATCCTTCCTTCTCGATGAAGTGGGAGCAGACCGTCTCCGCCACCGCGGCGGCGGCGCGGCCGGCATCGGCAGCCTCCTGCTCCCTCCCCCGGCCTGAAAAAAATGATTCAAGGCAGACGAAGGCTCCCCAGGCTTTGACCGCCAGGTAGAGGTTGTTCCGCGCCTGGCCCAGGCTGACGTCCAGGGAATCGTAGGTGGTTATCTCCGCCCCGCCCTCGCAGCGGTCGGAGTCCTGGTCCATGATGCCGTCCCCGTTCAAGTCCCTGCTCCGCAGAGAGCGGAGGCAGGCGGCCAGGGCGTCGGCCTTGCCTGCGGCCCAGGACTCGTCGCCCGTATTCCAGACGTAGAGGCAGGCGGAGAGCACCCAGTTCAGGGTCTCCTCATAGCTCATGTAGCTGAAGCAGGCGGAAAGCCCCGGCAGCTCGTAGGAGGAGTGCCCCTGGGGGGAAAAGCAGTCCGCCACTCCCTGGTCGTGGGAGAAGGCTACGCCGTAGGCGTCCTTGTACATGGAGCGGGAGAGGATGAAGTCAAGCTCGCTGCGCAGCGTCCAGGGGCTGAAGCAGAGTTCCCAGAAGGCCTGGTCCACCGTAAGGTCCAGGGTGTTCATCATCTGGTATTCCCCTTCGTTCACCACGAAGACCGCCTTGCCCTGCTCGTCCAAAAGGAGTTCCGTGTTGGCCAGGTAGGAATGGGCCGCGTGGGCCAAAAGGAATTTCCGGTCTTCATCCAGGGGGCTTTCGTCCAGCAGCGCGTCCATCTCCGCGGAGCCGGCAAGGAGATGTTCCCGTTCCGAGAGGGCGAACTCCAGCACCTCTTCCAGGTCCTTGAAGAGGCAGGTGTAGTAGCGGTGCATGGGGATGCCCGAGCACACGGTGCCGCCCTGGTAGGCCCCCAGAGCCACGACGTGCTCGGCGACGGCGCCGCCTTCCACGTGGAAGCGCAGCCCCCCCTCGAAGGCGAGCCTGCGGAGCGAGACGGCGCCGTTGAAGGCGGCGTCCACCGCATTCCAGTCCATCACCTCCTCCACCGTTTCCGAAGGCAGGGCTGCGAAGCCGTACTCCGTGCCGCAGGCCATCCCCGCCAAACGGCCGCCCGAGGTGTCGGAGAGGGTTCGCCGTATGCCCCGCATGCCGAAGAAGCCCGTCATGGGCTCCGATCCGGCGCTGTTGTCGAAGCGCAGGCGCACGAGCAGGGCGGGGCACGCGTGCCTGCGGAAGAGGTAGGGGGAGACTTCGGCCGGGTCGGGCACGGGTCCGAAGAAGGATGCCACCTTGAAGCTCAGCGCGCCGGCCCGCCACTCTTCACCCCCCAGGGAAAGGGTGCGGGTGATCTCGGAGGGAGAGAACCAAGAGGCTCCCTTGCGCTGGGGCGGGGCCGCCGGCTCCGCCGTATAGGCGATGCCGTCGTCTGCCCGGTTGCCCCCGGGCGAGAAGGGCAGGAGCCGGCCTTCTTCCCTGCCGGTCTTGTAGCCCACGAATAGGGAAAAGCCGGGGGGGGCGACGTTGCCGGCAACGATGCCGGCGCCCCGGCCGATGCGGCCCAGGGCCAAGGACGCGTAAGCCCCCCACATGCCGTGGAGGGAGTAGAAATCGATATCGGCTTTAGACAGGGACATGGAAGCATGGTAAACGCCGCGCCGCATCCGGGGAATCGGTGGAGCTCCCCTTTTTTCCATAGGGGAATTTACCGATGCGTCAGCGGGGGCGGGAGGTCCAATCTACGGCGTACTTGCGCAGCTCTCCGGCGGAGGGGATGCCGAGCTTCTCCTTGATGTGGTCCTGATGGGTGTTCACCGTCTTGACGGAGAGATGGAGCTGCTCCGCGATCTCCGCCGCCCCCATGCCGCGGCCTATCATGGTGAATACCTCGAACTCCCGGTCCGACAGGGACCGCACGGGATCGGACCCGTCCCTGCCGCCCAGCATCCCCTCGAAGAGCCGGTTCTTCAGGCCGTCGCTCACGGCGATACCGCCGGAAAGCACGGTCCGCACCGCCGCCACCAGTTCCTGGGGCGGCTGGTGCTTCATCACGTAGCCCCGGGCTCCGGCCTTTAGGGCCCGTTCTCCGTAGAGGGAATCCTCGTGCATGGAAAGGACCACCATGAGCATGCGGGGATGGGAAGCCTTGAGGGCATGCACCAGGTCCAGACCGCTCTGCCGCTGGAGGGATATGTCGATGATCGCCAAGGCTACGTCCGTCCGTTCGATGAGCTCCATGGCTTCCTGGGCATCCGAGGCTTCCCCGGCGCATTCCAGGTTGAGCTCCTGGGTTATCAGTGCGCAGACCCCCGCCCGGTAGAGGGGATGATCATCCACGACGATGAATTTAGGCTTCAAGGACATTATCGCGCCACCCTGCAGGAGATGATGGTTCCCCCCTCGTCCGTTTGTATGCGCAAACGGCCTCCGATCACATTGGCACGGTATTTCAATATCTTCAAGCCCATGCCCGATCCGCCGCCGGAATCGGGACCCATGCCCGCGCCGTCGTCCGCCACTTCCACGGTGGCCGTCTCCCGGTCCACGTAGAGCCCGATGCGGACGGTCTTCGCCCCCGAATGGCGCAGGGCGTTGTTCAAGGCCTCCTGGACTATGCGGTACAGGTGGAGGGCCTTCTCCTGATCCTTTATCGGAAAGTCCGCATGCAGGTCGAGCTCTATCCGGGGCTTTCCCGGCCCTCCCTTCGAGCCGGCGAGGTTTTCCAGGGCGCGCACCATGCCGTTCTCTTCCAGCTCCGCGGGAAAGAGGTCCCGGGCGATGAGCTTCGCGTGCAGGGCCGTCTCGGCGGCGGTGCGGGCTATGCGTCCCGCCAGTTCCGCCCCCGCGGCGCCGTCCCTCCTGAGCCCCCCCTCCAGGGTGGCAGCCAGTATGCCTATCCCTGCGATGTCCTGGCAGAGGTCGTCGTGGATGTCCCGGCCTATGCGTCCCATGATGTTGTTCGAAATGTCCAGCAGCTCCCGCTCCAGGAGCTTCCGCTGGCCTATCTCGTCCTTGAGCCGCTTGTTCGCCAGGGATAGCTCCGCCGTGCGCCGATGCACCTCCTGCTCCAGGGCCTGTTCCCGGTCCCGCTCCGCCGCCATGAGCAGGGCCCCCTTGAGGGCCGTGGATACCTGGTCCCGCAGGGCCGCGTAGAGATGGCGGTCCGGAGCATCGGCGGAGCAGACCAGGTAGCCCAGGCGCTCGTCGCCGAACTGCAGGGGTTCGCAGACGAAGGTCGCCAAGGAATCGTCCAGGCCCCCGGGCAGGAGCTCCGTGGTCCTGAAGCGCAGGCCGTAGGGCGCCAGGATGCGGCTGCCGGCCTCGTCGGAGCGGAGCATGAGGCGTGACCAATCCAGATTGCCCGAAGGCGCCTCGAAGGCCACCAGGGCGCAGAAGCGGATGCCCAATGCGCGGGTGCCCTTGGCCACCTCCTTCAGGATATCCTCTATGCTGAAGGACGCGATGAGGGAGGATTCTATCTTTCTGAGGGCCCTGAAGCGGGTTTCCGTCGCCGCACGCTGGGAAACCTGATAGCGCAGGCGGCCTTCGGTGGAATTGTCGTCCGCCGCCGGTTCCGCCTGAGCGGGGCAGCCGCAGGATTCTCGGAACACGCAGACCGAAGCGAGGTCTTCCTGGGGCGTCTCGTCGGGGAGCAACCCCAGGCGGGCGGCGATGCGGCGTACGGCCCGCCGCCCCAACTCGCCGGTGGGCTGGCGTATGGTCGTCAGGGGAGGAACGGAGAAGAGGCTGTCTTCGATGTTGTCGTACCCCGTCACGGAGACGTCCCGGGGCACCGCGATGCCCCGCTCCTCCAGGGCGCGGACGGCGCCCAGGGCCATCTGGTCGTTCGCCGCCACCACCGCGTCGTAGCTCCAGCCTGCATCCACCAGGCGCAGTATCTGACGGTAGGCCTTGGCCTCTATGAAGTCTCCGTAGAGGTGCTTGGGCGCGCTCTCGTCGGGAAAGAGGCGCCGATGGGTATCCAGGAACTCCTTCTTGCGTATCTCCCCCTCGGGGTGCCCCCGCTGTCCGGCCAGGAAGAGGAAGTGGCGTCTTCCGTGGTCCCGGGCCAGGTGCTCCGTCATGGCCCGGATGCCCCCCTCGTTCTCGGCGCAGATGCTGGGTATGCCGGGAAATTCTACTCCGATGGACACCAGGGGAATATGCTCGAAGCTGCGCAGGAACTGGGCGATGCGCCTGTAGGGCAGTGATGTTCCCATGGCGTTGGACATGACGATGAGTCCGTCCAGCCGGTTCTTGGCCGCCAGGGAGAAGGCGAGGTTTTCCAGATTCCCGGTTACCCCCTGGTTCTCGTTGTTGGTGCCCTCGTAGAACACCAGGGGCAGTCCCAGGGAGAGCGCCTCTTCCGCGGCGCCGTTCCACACGAGATATTGGTAGGACTCATCGAATTGGGTGGCCAGGAAGCCGACGGTGCGACGCGCCATGGCATGGAGTATACACCGGAAGGCGGGAAATGGTAGAACTGGATCGGAGGTAGGCATGTTCTTTTTCAACCGCGACATGACCACGAAGCGCCTGGACGCCGCGTCCGAGCGCACCATCAAGGCCCACGGCGGCGGCCTCATGGCCTCGGAAATGCGCTTCGCCCCCGGCGGCGTAGGCGCCCTGCACAGCCATCCCCACGAGCAGATCGTCTACGTACTGGAGGGGGAGGCCGACTTCACCCTCAACGGAGAGACCTGCAGAATAGGCCCGGGGGATACTATCTATGTGGCGCCGGACCTGGTCCACGGCGTCGTGGCGGTGACGGAATTCAGGGCCCTGGACGTGTTCTCCCCCCAGCGGGAAGATTTTCTGGGCTGACGGGAGACCCCTATGGAAACCAAAAATCCGGCCCTCGTGCCGTTCCCCCGGTCCTACGCGGAGCGGGGAGATAGGTTCTTCGCCGCGGTTCTGGAGCTCTCCGCCCAGGCCGCCTTCGTTCCCCAGCTGCGCGCCCTGCGGGACGCGATCCGGTCCGCCTTCGGCGACACGGTGCTGGCCCCCCTCAGCTCGGCGGAGGAATTCGCCTACTTCGAGAAGAACCGCGCCGAGGGCTCGGAGCTCTGGGGCGGCAATTTCAGGCCGGCCTCCGCCCCCGCCGTCCCCGTCCGCCTGGAGGCCGCAGACCGCGGCAGCCTCGGCTATACGCTCCGCGCAGGAGCGGACGGCATCATTCTGAGGGCCTCCTGCGCCGAGGGCGCCGCGGCGGCCTGCGCCTGCCTCCTGCAGCTCCTGCACCTGGGCTGGGAGGGCTGGCGCTTTTTCCTCCCCGCCTGCGACATCGCGGACGAGCCCGTCCTGGCATGGCGCGGCTTCATGCTCGATTCCGCCCGGCACTTCATCCCGGCTGACGCCCTCAAGCGAGTCCTGGACCTGGCCTGGCTCTACCGCCTGAACCGCCTGCACTGGCACCTCACGGACGACCAGGGCTGGCGGGTGGAACTCCTGAACACCCCCGGCGCCGTGGGCGCGGGCTCCACCCGGCCGGGGGGGGACCCCCACCGGAACGGCTATTATACCCAGGACGAGATACGGGAACTGGTCGCCTTCGCCGCGGACCGGGGCATCACCGTGGTCCCCGAGCTGGACCTGCCCGGCCACGTGCAGTCCGTCCTGGCGGGGCACCCGGAACTGGCCTGCACCCCCGGCCCCCACGCCGTGCGCACCGAGTGGGGCATCTCCGACGACGTGCTCTGCATGGGAAATCCCGCCTCCATCGACTTCGCCCTGGCGGCCTGGGACGAGGTCTGCTCCCTCTTTCCCGGCCCCTACGTCCACATCGGGGGGGACGAGTGCCCCACGGTGCGCTGGGAGGAGTGTCCCCGCTGCGCCGCAAAAAAGGCGGAGCTGGGGCTGGCCGACTGGGTGGACCTGCACGGCCGTTTCATGGCCGTCGTGGGCGCCCATCTGGAAGCCAAGGGCAAGACCGTCTTCGGCTGGGACGAAGTGCTCGATTCGGCCCTGCCCAAC
>CAYUPG010000171.1:294-6425 GCA_964446515.1 uncultured Treponema sp. | reverse complement strand
GAGATCCAGCCCAAGGTCTACGAGGTGTTCCAGCTCCTGGGATTCTCCCAGTTCTTCAACATCAAGGACAATCTGGACGAGTCGGTGGATTTCTTCAGGAGCGGGGCGCCTTCGGAGAAGACCACCGTGTTCCCCAAGATCTTCTCCTGTCCGATCTGCTCCAAGAAGCTTAAGGCGGTAAAGCCCGGCCGGTTCCGGTGCTCCGAGTGTAAAACCATTTTGGCGATCGACAACTCCGGGCAGGTATTCCTCGGGTAGCCCGACCTTCAGGCTCCGGCCTGATGGGCGCCGCCGGAGCGATCGTTCATCCAAACGCCCTCCAGGCATCAAAGGAGTTCGTCCATGGCGGAAAGCAAGATAGAACGGTACCTCATCGACCTCATGCTCAGCTATCGGGAGATCGAGAAGGGCATGTGGCTCATCGACGACGATGCGCATAGCCTTGAGGGCGTCGTGGTGATGCACGCCGCGCCCCTGGTGATCATACGGGTGGACGTCATGCCGGCCCCCGAGAAACGGCGGCTGGAACTGTTCACCAAGCTCTTGGAACTCAACGCGAACGACCTGCTCCACGGCGCCTATGCGCTCGAGAAGGACGAGGTTGTTTTGATCGATACCTTGGAGTACGATAGCATGGATTTTGAGGATTTCAGAGCCAGTCTTGAGGCCGTAGGTATGGCGTTGACGCAGCACTATCCTATCCTATCGGGTTTCCGAGCCCATTAAGTCAGGAGGACCGTACAGTATGGGTATCTTTTCCAGGTTGAAGACGCTCATTTCGTCGAACGTCAACGACATGATCAATAAGGCGGAAAATCCCGAGAAGATGCTCAATCAGCTCATCGTCGATATGAACGAGCAGCTGATTGAATCCAAGAAGGCCGTGGCCATGGCCATCGCCGACGAAAAGAAGCTGGAGCGCGAGACGGCGAACCAGGAAGCCCAGGCCAAGGAATGGGAGCGCAAGGCCATGCTCGCCGTCCGGGCGGGGCAGGACGATCTCGCCAAGGAAGCCCTGCTCCGAAAGCAGGAGCACGAGAACAACCACCTGGAATACCGGAAGCAGTGGGAGGCTCAGAAGGCCTCCGTGGAGAAGCTCAAGGAGTCCCTGCGGGAGCTTCAGAATAAGATCGAAGAGGCTCAAAGAAAGAAAAACCTCCTCGTCGCCCGCGCCAAGAGGGCGGAAGCCCAGCAGAAGATCCAGAGCACCATTTCCAGCGTCTCCGGCAACAAGAGCGCCTTCGAGGCCTTCGACCGCATGGCCCAGAAGGTGGACCAGATGGAAGCCCAGGCGGACGCCGCCAAGGAGCTTGAAGACTTCTCCCGGGGCTCCAATCTGGAAAAACGCTTCGCGGAGCTGGAGAAGTCCGACAGTTCGGCGGATCTGCTGCTCTTGGATTTAAAAGAAAAAATGAAGGCCCTACCGGAGGGATCGAAATAGAGATGGGAACGACGGATTCACCGGATCCGCCCGTTCTCTACGCCGTCTCCAACGGCCGGTTCCCCCTGGGGCCGGCCGATCTTCCGTTCACATCCTTTTCCTTGCGCATGGTTGCTTCCGTTCCCCTGCGGTGGACCTCGCCGTCGGCCTTGCTGGTGCCCTTTCCGGAAGGCAAGCCCCTCTGCGGAAGCATTCCCAAGGCGGTGCCCTTCCTCGCCTACGGGGATTCCGCCTGGATGGAGGAAGCCTTCGACCTGGGCGCTGCGGATTTTCTGAGGACCCCTCTCGACCCCCTGGAGCTTAGCGGTAGGGTAGCTCGGGCTTTTGCCCAGGACCGGCGTATCCCGTTGCCCGGGACGAGCCTTTTCATCCGGGAGGGCAGGCTTCATGGACCGGCAGGTTCGGTCTCCCTGAACCGGGAAGAGTCGCGCTTCCTGCGCATACTCGCGGAGGCCGGTACGCGGCATGTCTCCAGATCCGCGGTGCGCCTGGCGATCTGGCCCAGACTTTCCCCTTCAACGCGGGTTGTGGATACTACCGCATCCCGGCTCAGGAAGCATCTGAAGTCCGTGTGCGGGGAGCCGTCGGAAGCGCAAATATCATCCGTACGTGGATTTGGCTACATCCTTGTATCGAATCGAAACTGTTGATATGTTGTGGATAACTTGTTGACGACCCTGCATAACTCGGACATGTGTATATGATTGTATACGCCCTGGGGTAGCAGAATTTGGCCTTCCAGCAGAGAAAGCACATATATACTTATTACACAAATAAATAAAATCTCCTTGCATGCATGCGAAAACATCAAATATTCTGAATTATCTCCATTTCTTGCTATGTTGGAAAAGCTAATGCAAAATGTATGCCAATCCATCCTGTGGATAACCTGTGAGGAGCCGGTGAAAACCGGTGGATTCCGTGGTCGAGCTTGCATTCGGTACACTCCCATGCTAGGCTAGAGTATCGTGAAAAACGTAGCGAGGCTTATTCTTTTATTCATCGCCACCACCTTGCTCTTCAGCGTCGCTACGGCCGCAGTCATTTCATTGCACCGCTGGATTCTTGCGGCGGGAACCGTGCCGACCGGTACGCAGCAGCCCCTTCAGGACCTGCTGGAAGCCTTTATCCTGAGCCTTCCCTTTGCCTTTTACGGCTCCGTGGCCGTGGCCCTGGGCTACACCGTCCGCAGAGGCATTCCGGCGGCGGCGGCCTACCTGATCCTGCCCCTCCTGAGCGCAGGAACGCTTTTTTCCCTGCAGTGGAGCGCCGCCGCTCTGCGCACCCCTGCGCAGTCGGTCCCCCCGACGCAGGGGCCTGCGCTTTTGTCTCCGGGGCTGCTGATCCCTGCCGGGGAACTGGTATTCCTCGGGGGAGATACGGCGTCTCCCCGCTTCGTCTCCGCGGCGGAAGACGGCGCAGGCATCCCCGTTTCCAGGGCGGACCTCGCCCTGGCGCCCCGCCCCCCCGGCATACTGGTGCCCATACTTCGGGATTTCCAGGCGGAGGCGGCGAACCAATCGCGATTCTGGGAACAGGGGGCGGTCCCCTTCGTCGTGAATATCGCCGTCCAGGCCCTCATGCTCTCCTCCTTTCGCTTCGTATTCGCCCTTACCGCCTGGCCGTTGGCGAACACTCTTCTGGGTATTCTTCTTTTCCGCTGGGTGCTCGTCTTTGCGCTGTTCCTGCAGACCGACGGATACGCCTCCTATTTCTCGCGCTTTTTAGGGAATGTGTTGCCCGGGCGGTATTACTCCTTGGCGGCCATGGCGGCGGTATCCCTGGTCATGATCCTCTACACGCTTCTGAGCTACCTGGCCCGGGAAAAGAAGGGCGGCCATGGGTGAGAAAAGAAACATCGACACGCCTGCGGCCATAGCGGCCTATATCCTCGCCGGTTTGGCCGCCGCGCTGCTGGTACGTCTCTTGAGCCCCCTCCAGGCACCGCCCCTCAAGCCCTTCGGGGTTGCTTGGCGCCTTGTCGAAGGCTTGGATCTATTCATCTACCTGTATCCCTCCCTGCTCCTTTCCGCCCTGGTGGTTCCCTTCGGCTTCGGAAAATATTCCGCCGTGGAGGGAGGGAGATTTTCCCCCGCTTTTCTGACGTCCATGCGCAAGCCCCTCTTGAGCGCGATAGCTGCGGCAGCCCTCTATGCCCTGCTGTCCCTCCTGGTCCGTCCCCTGATTCAGGATGCCCACGCAGACATGACCCTCCGGGGACGACTCTTCACCGAGGCCAAGGCCCAGGTAGCGGTGCTTGCGGGCAAGAAGCAGTGGCGGGAGGCGGCCAACCACCTTGCGGTGTGCGAGAGGATTTGGCCGCAGAGCCCTGAAACGGAGTCGCTGCGGGATGCGGTGAACCTTGGCCTCGAGGAGCTGAGGAATACCCTTGCGGGTCGACCCGCCGAGCCTTCCGCGGAAACGACATCGCGGAACGAAAGCTTGGGAATTCCGGGCGCGGGGTCCCTGAACGCCGCAGCTGCTCTCGCCCAGGCGCAGGAAGCCTTCCGGGACGGCCGCTACTACGATGCCCACTGGCTCGCAGGGGTAGCGTCCCGCCTGGCCAGGAAGGGCAGCCCGGAGGAAGCGGGCGCCGCAGCTCTCGCTTCCCAGGCCTGGGACGCCGTCGCGGGCCTCGAACCCGATGCCGGCGACCTGCAGGCCTACAGCCTCTACCGCCGGAAGCGGGACGGATATACGGCCCTGCAGAGCGGGGACTGGGTCCGCAGCTACTACATCTACAAGGAACTTTCCGCAATCCTGCCCCAGGATCCGGACGTCCGCAATTATCTGGCCTTGGCGGAACAGGGAACCACGGAAATCGCCTTCTTCGCGGACGAGGTATCCAGATCCCTGGGCGAAGTGGCCGGCGCGGCGGTCCTCTCCTTGCCCCTGCGCAGCGGGGCCGGGTCGCGGGAGGGCACGGCGCTGCTCAGCTTCGATTCCCTGGCGGCATTCGGCGATGTGAGCTACGGCACGGACCTCATGATTCGGATGTACGATGCGGAAGGCCGGGCGACCGGATCGGTTAGGACGGCCTACGCGAAGCTGCTTCCCTTTACCCTTGCCCCGCTCGGGACCGACGGAACGAGGGCGGCCGGAAGGCCGCGAACCCTGGTGCTTCTCACCGCCCTGGATAGGGCGGACGAGACGCTCCGGTGGACGCCCCGCTGGTCCCATTCCCGGGCCGCGGCGGCAGATACGGCGCAGATCGTCCTGGACATACCCTACGAGGACCTGCGGCTGGCCCTGCATGCCAAAAGAGGGCCGGGCGCCCTGTCCGCGGGGGAACTGCAGAGGGCAGGCCAGGTCCTTGGAGACTACGGATTTTTGCCCCAAACCTTCCAGGGCGAGCTGATACGGCGATTCTACGACCCCCTCAACTTCCTGGTGCTCTGCATTCTAGCCGTCACCATCGGCTGGAGGCTGCGGTCCCGCCGGGGAGCGGGGGCGGTCGGCATACCCATGGTGGCGCTGCTTCCCCTGGTCTCCGACACGGTGGTCCAGTGCTTCCGCATGGTAGCGGAGCTCATCGCCCTCAGGCTCATCCTCGCCCTGCCCTTCATCTCGGCCCTATTGGTCATTTTCGGCGTCGGCTCGCTGCTGTTCTTTCTTGCCCTGGTCTTCCTGGCCGGGCAGCGGGGATGATGCCGGCGAGCCTTGTCCGGCTCAGGGGCCTCCTGTACGCCCACCTCGGACTTGTGGCAGGCTTGGCGGCGGGGGCCTTCGGCGGCTTCTTCGCACTGCTGGCGGGAGGGGTCATCGGCGCGCTGACGGATGAGCTGCGGTCCCAGGCAAGAACGGACAGGGCCATAGCCCGGTACCTGGAGTACCCCGGAAAGGCAAACTTCCTGGAGCCCAGCCCGGGCCTTGCGGCCTACTGCGCCCTGGGGACCCTGCTCGCGGAGGGACGGGCGCCCTACCCGGACCAGGGGGCAGGAGGAATCGCCCTGGGAGCCACGGTTGCCCGCAACGCACGGCGGATCTTCCGCCTGGCGGAAAAGGATATCCCCGCCCTGGACGCCTATTGCCGCCTGGCCGCCGAGGCCGGAACAGGCTTGAACGCGGACCTGCTGGCCGAAAGCCTCGCAGCGCGAAGAGGCCCTTTAGGGGACCTGCCCTACCTCTGCGAGGGGCTGGAGGAGCTCGCCCTGGGGGCGGGGGCGGAGGAGGAAGCCCGGCGCATCCGGCGCATCCTCGTGCCCGGGATCCCGAGAACGCCGATGCCTGCCGCGGCGGCGCACGATCCCTGGGCCATACTCGGCCTGAACCGCGACGCAGCCCGGGATGAGATCAAATCAACCTTCAGGAAACTGGCGGTGCAGTTCCATCCCGATTCGGTCAGGGATCTGCGGGAGGACCAGCAGCGCCAAGCGGCTGAGGCGTTCATGAGGATCCAGAACGCCTACAAGGAAATTCTCAGCACTCGTCGTCCCGGCGTATCCTAGCCCCGAGGGCGGTGAGCCGGGGCACCAGGTGCTCGTAGCCCCGCTCGATCTGGTAGACGTTCTTGATGACGCTCTTGCCCTCGGCGCACATGGCCGCGATGACCATGGCCATGCCGGCCCGGACGTCGGGGGATGTGAGCTCCGAACCGGTAAGGCGGGACGGTCCGGTCACCACGGCCCGGTGGGGATCGCAGAGCACGATCCGGGCACCCATGCCGATGAGCTTGTCTACGAAGAACATG
>CAYUPG010000171.1:0-284 GCA_964446515.1 uncultured Treponema sp. | reverse complement strand
ATTCGAACATCTTCTCGTGCACCAGGACGGTGCCCTCCACCTGGGTCGCCACCACGGTGATGATGCTGGTGAGGTCGGGCGGAAAACCCGGCCAGGGCGCGTCGTCTATCTTGGGGATCATGCCGCCCAGATCGCAGTTGACCACGAGCTCCTGGTCGGCCGGGACGCGGATGGAATTTCCTTCGGTCTCCCAACGTATGCCCAGCTTGCCGAAGGCTATACGCGCGGGGCGGAGGTCCTGGGGGCGGGTATGTTCGATGACCAGCTCGCCCCGGGTAGCGGCT
>CAYUPG010000170.1:0-6470 GCA_964446515.1 uncultured Treponema sp. | reverse complement strand
TTTCCGCATAGGCGAGGAGTCCATAGTCCTTGCCGGGATCATGCGCCCTCGGGGAGCTTCCGTGCCCGGGCAGATCGAAGGACACCAGCCGATACGGGCTCAATATGGGGCGCGCGAGCATGGGGGCGAAGAGTTCGGCATTGAGGGAGTTGCCGTGGATGAAGAGTACCGACGGCCCGTAGCCGCCGGAATCGCGCACTCCGACCGATCCATGGGATGTGGCTATTATTCTTTGTTCCATCAAAATGCACCTGCCGCTTATTCAAGCTTCCTCAGTATAGTCCTGAATTTGCCTGGGCGCTACCGGAATTATAGAGGGGGCGCAACTTTCGTCCAATTGGGGCGGTACGTTTTATACGGCTTGTTGATATTCACAATAAATTGTTTTTCGGCCAAGAAATGGTAATCGCCTTTCCCTTCTTCCTCCAGCCCTATCGTGCGTGTAGTTGCATCCCCTTTTTATTGCAGAGTCTGGAACTTGGTTGTTATTTCTATTTCATATAAAGAAATAGAAAAATTTCCAAACATGGCATGGTCCATGCATATCCGATTTCAGACACAACGGTGCGGGGAACTACCCCGAGGAGGCATAATGATGATCGGCCGCGGTAAAAAAGGAATGCTCTATAGAACCGTCGCAGGCTTGTTGTTGATCAGCTTTTTAGTGTCCGGGTGCGTAACGCCCAATCAGGTAAGACTGACGAGTCCTGTTCCGGGAGCCGAGTTTGTCGTTGTCGATAAAGAAGGGACGCCGCTGAAGCCGAACCGAGTTCTAGTGGCGGCGGTGGATCAGGATTCTCCGGCGGCGGAGGCCGGCATTCGGCCCGATGAGGTTCTTGCCTCAATCAACGGCGAAGCGCCGAAGACCGCGGCCCATGCGGCCGCCCTGTTGGCGGATGCAACCGAAGCGGTTCTGAAATTGGGAAACCCCGGTGCGGAGCGCGAAGCCGCGCTGCAGAGGAAAGGGCTTTTCGGCATATCCTTCAAGAACGAGTTCCCTACGGAGACGGTGATAAACGCCCGCGGTTACGAGACCACCCTGCTGGCGACACATCGTGATTATAGACCCTATATTGATACAATCAAGCCGACCAAAAAGATAGGAAAAGACAAGTATTGGGCATCCGGAGGCCTTTTGTTGTTTTTCGGATTCCTTTCCTTAATCATCAGCAGTTCGATGCCGGAAACCTCAGACCCGGGAACAAGCTATGAACAGGACAACTCTGGTGCAAAATCTTTCTTTACGTTGTGGGGATTAGCTTGTTTAGCGGGCGGAGTTCCACTTGTTGCTGTCGGCAATGCTAGAACCTACGAAAACCAGCATACCGTCTACGATAGCAATCTGGCTGCTCTTGCCATATATGACGCCGAAGGCATAAACCCGAAGACGGGGGTAGACCGCTTCGGCATCGCCAAAAACGGCGTGTATCCCAATGGAGCGCGCTTCGACGGCAGCCTGGTGGAGGGAAAGCGGGAAGGGTACGGCTCAATGATCAGTCCCGACGGCAAGTTCGCCTTGGCTGGGGTATTCCAGGCCGACGCGTTGAACGGTTTGGGAAAAGAACTCGATTTGACCGATCCGGGAAACCCGCGGCTCCTATTCCTTGGGCTCTTCGAGGCCGGCAAGCGGTCCGGCGCGGGCATCGAGTTCGGCGGGAACGGAAAACCCGCGTTCCTGGTTACTTCCCGGGAGGGAATCGAGCAGGCACGCGTTCCGTACCCTGCGCAGCCCCTGCGGGAGTCGGCGGATCTGCTCTTTCTCGGCGAGGGCTTTGCAAAGGGCTTGGCCGAGGGCAAGGGGTTGGCGCTGCGCATGGATGGCGGCGAAAGCCTGGAGGGGACCTTCCGCAGCGGCGAGCTGGTCGAAGGCCTAAAGCGCCATGCAGACGGTACTCAGCTCCAGGGAACCTTCGAGCAGGGAGCCCTGATGCGCGGAACCCTCAGGCGGCCCGACGGTTCCGGAGGCGAAGGGATCTGGAAAGACGGACGGCTCCAATCCCCGGGAAAGGTCATGTTTGCCGACGGTCGGGTTTTCACGGGAAGCTTCGATTCGGAGAGCATCGGAAGGGGCGAAGGAACCATGGCGTATCCGGACGGTTCGCAGTATACGGGCGGCCTGGCGAACCAGGTGCCCCACGGTAAGGGCAAGCTCAAGACCAACGACGGAACCGTGTACGAGGGCAGCTTCGTGAACGGCAACGCCCAGGGCGAAGGCAAGCTGACCTACGCGAATGGGGAGAGCTATGAAGGCTCCTTCAACGCCGGCGTACCCCACGGCATGGGCATTTTCCGATCTGGGTCTGCGGTGGAACGGGCGGAATATATAGAGGGACAACGGGTCGACCAAGTGTACCTGATGCGCGTGGAGCGGGACCGCATAGCCGAGGAAGCGCGCAGCCGGGAGGAGCGCCGGCGCGCGGAGGAAGCGGCGGCCGAGCGCGAACGCCTGGAAGAACAGCGCCGGCAAAAGGAAGAACAACGCCTCGCGGAGGAACGACAAAGGAACCAGGATTTCTGGAAGAAGGCTGCCTCTGCTGCGGGCGGCCTCGCTGTTACGGGAATCGCAGGCAGCCACGGCATTGCAGATGATCTGGCCGTTGAACTCGGAGTCGCTACGGCCAAAGACATCTACGAGGGTGGCACGTCCAACTTGGACGCCCTGAAAGCCAAGACGGAATCCGAAACCGCCCGCTCGGGCGCCGGCGCGCAGACGCGCAGTTCCCCGCAGCAGAGTGCCCCGCGCATGGCGGTGGCCCCTCCGGTGCTTCCCGGCCTTGCGCCCGCAGCCCCGGCGGGCGGCGGCGGCACGGCACAATCATCAGGTACTGTCTCCACCGGTGGCAATATCGTCGGAACATGGCGAAATACCAGCGGGGTCATTGTAAAATTTGATGGTAATGGAAAATTCACGAATCAAATGACGAAGAGCGTTAACGGCAATCCAGGCATACTAATCATCTCCGGAACCTATTCTTATGATCCCTTAACCCAGACGCTCAATTACACAATTGATAGGACCGAGCTAACCGGATCGGCCGGCTATGATACTGTGGACAAGTCAGTAAAGTCCTATTCGGAAAAGGCGACTATTTCGGGTTCTACCTTGTCTTTTGGAGGAGGAAGCTACACGCGATCAGGGAATTGATATCCTACACTGAGAAGTCTGCAAGCTAACCTCTATCAAGCGAGGTGCTTGTGGATTGGCTCTCCATTCGGGTCGGCTCGCTCCGGCGTTCCCGCCCCCTATTCCCTCCGCTTGAGGCGCTTGGTCAGGGCTTGCCGGGTTATGCCCAGCAGGCCCGCGGCTATGCCGGGGTTGCCCTCCGCCCGGCGGAGGGCCTCTTCCACCAGCGCGTCTCCGGCCCTCGCAAGGGTCGGCAATACGGGGCCGAAGCTGATGTCCGGTTCGATGCCTTCCGCCGGGCCTATCGTTTCCGCCGCGATCCCGATCATGTCGGCGAAGACGCGCATGGAAAGCATTCCGCCCTGGAACCGGCTCATGGCGGCGTAGACTAGAGATCTGAGTTCCCGGACGTTCCCCGGAAAAGCATGCGTACCCAGGAGCACCGGAAGCTGCGGAGGATAGCCGGGCGGACGAATCCCGTTCTCGCCGGCGGCCTCGGCGATGAAATGGTCGAGGAGCGGGACGAGGTCCTCCCTTCGCTCGCGCAGCGGCGGAATTCGGATTTCGTGGGCGTTGATGCGGTAGTAGAGGTCGCGCCTGAAGCGGCCCTGCTTCACTAGGTCGCCCAGGTTCTGATGGGTCGAGACGATGAAGCGCGCGGCAGTTCTGCGGGGCAGATCGGAGCCTAGGGGAAAAAATTCCGAACTCTCCAGCAGCCTGAGCAGTTTTACCTGGGATGCCGAACAGAGGTCTCCGATCTCATCCAGCAGGACGGTCCCTCCGTCGGCCTGGGCAAGGAGCCCCTTCCGGACCTCCAGCGCGCCGGTATAGGCCCCCCGGGTGTGTCCGAAGAGGGTGTCGGAAAACATCGCGTCGTCTATGCCCGCGATATTCACGGCCAGCAGCGGTCCGGGGCGGCCGGACGCCCGATGTATGGCTTCGGCGAGCAGTTCCTTGCCGGTGCCGGTCTCGCCTGTGATGAGGACCGTGTAGGCGGTCGGCGCGACGCTTTCCGCGTACTGGAACACGGCGCGCATCCGCGGGCCGGCCGCGACGATATCCGAGAAGCACTCCGGCCGGCGCAGCTCATCGTTGAGAACTGCGGTCCTGAAGTCGGCGCACTCCTGTCGGGCCTCGCCGAGTTCCAGGGTGCGCCGCAGGACCGTGACAAGGCGGACGGGATCGACCGGCTTCGTCAGGTAATCGACGGCCCCCGCCTTCATGCATCGCACCGCCGAGTCTATCCCGCCGGCCCCGGTGGCCACGATTACGGGAAGTCCGGGCAGCTCCTCATGAATGATCGAAAGAAGCGTTTCTCCGTCGGGGGCGGGCATCGCCAGATCCAGCACCAGCACGGAATATTCGCTCTTTCTCAGAAGTTCAAGTACTGCGCAGGATTCGCCGCAGGTCTGGACGTTGCCGAGCCCCGCGGTCTCAAGCAGGGCGGCGGTATGCCGGAGCACCGGCATTTCATCGTCGACGATGAGGATCGGCTTGATGGGATACGACGTTTTCATCACTCCCTATAGTATGTACAACGCCGCCCCCGCCGGCGCAAGCCCTTCTCAGGCTTCCGCGATGTCGGTCTTGGTGAAATCGTCGCCCTTGAACAGCAGAGCCTGGTTGAGGGTGGACGCCAGGGCGTAGGCGGCGCAGTCCCCCAGGTTGAGGCCCGCCGGATGCCGCCCCTTTCCGTAGCGCCGCCAGGCGTCCAGGGCGATCTCCGCTTGGCCCGAGTCGAAGGGAAGGACCTCGATGCCCGCATGGGCAAGTAGGGCTGAGAGGGCCTTGGCCCCCGCTTCGCCCTTGCGGGCCTCCACCACGATAGCCGCTTCCAAGCGATTGAGGGCGCTCATGTGTTTCCGTCCCGGAGACGCGAGGGCCGCGGCGAAGCGTTCCCAACCTTCTTCTCCGAAGAGCAGCGCCGAAAGGGCCGAACTGTCGACTACCATGCCCGGAAGGCGCCCTCCGCGCCGTAGCCGAGAATTTCGCCCTCCGGTCTCGTGTCCAGATCGGGGAGGGCCGCGCAGGAAGCCGCGACCGCCGCGATTCGGTCCCTGCGGGAGGCCGTTTCCTGGTCCTCCGCCCGGAGAGCCTGCTCCAGGGCGGACCGGATGGCCTCGGTCAGGTTCGTTTCTTCCTTCTCGGCCAAGAGTGCGGCGAGACGCTTGACCTCCGGATTCCTGATGCTGATGGGCATGGGCACCTCGTATATACAATGATTAATCCGTAAATACGTGACAGTCAAGGGTCATTTCATCTGTATGCTTTCGAGGAACGCGATAGCCCTTCGCGCAGCTTCGTGGTACCCTTCTTCCCATGGACGCAGAGCTGGACTTCCGCGAGATCCGCTATCGCCTGGAGAACCACGGGACCTTCAAGCTCTTCCGCAAGGAACGGGCGGCGCTGATGCTCGCGTTCTTCCTGGAAGCCTTCAAAAAGGGCCACCGGTCGGATATACCGCGGAGCGCTCTGGTTTCCGAGTTGTCTGCCTTCTGCGATTACCTTGCCTTGGTCGTCGGGGAGGATGCGGAGACGAGAAGTGCCGCAACGCTTTTGGACGAGTGGGCGGACGACGGATTTCTCCGCAAGTACTATCGCTCCGAGGCCGCCGAACCGAGCTACGATCTGACCCCGGAGAGCGAGAAGGCCATCGAGTGGCTGAGGGAATTGTCCGAGCGGCGCTTCGTGGGGGCGGAGTCCCGGCTCCTCAAGGTCTTCGATCTCATGAAGGATATCGCCTACGGGGCGGCTTTCGACGCGGATGAACGGATAGCGGAGCTGGAGAGGCGGAAAAACGAGATCGAAGCTGAAATTGAGCGGGTGCGTTCGGGAGCCGCCGGAGGTCTTGACCCGACGGCGGTGCGGGAACGCTATTACGAGCTCGAAGATACGGCGCGCCGGCTCCTGGCGGACTTCAGGCAGATCGAGCTGAACTTCCGCAAGCTCGACCGCGATGCCCGCTCGCGGGTCATTGCCGCGGACAGGGAGCGGGGGCGCGTCCTCAAGGATATCTTCGAATATAGGGATGCCATCCTCTCGAGCGACCAAGGCAAGAGTTTCCAGGCATTCTGGGCATTCGTCATGTCGGCGGAGAAGAAGAGCGAGTTCGCCGCTCTTGCAGGCCGGGTGCTCGCGTTGCCGGAAGTGGCGGCCCTGCCGAAAAGCGTGGAGCTCGATGCCTTCGACCGGCTCTTGGTCTCCGCGGGAGCGCGGGTGCAGCGGACGGCGCACCTTCTCAACGGGGAGCTCCGGGTCTTTCTGGACGAGAAGAGCCGCAGGGAAGGCCGCGCCGTCGCGGTGCTGGCCGAGGAGATCAAGAAGCTGGCCTTGTCCCTACGGGACG
>CAYUPG010000169.1:0-6493 GCA_964446515.1 uncultured Treponema sp. | reverse complement strand
CCGGAGATCATGGAGACCACGCTGGTGCCGATAAGCAGGCGCTTGTCGTTGTAGTCGTCCCCGCCCTGCCGGGCCTGCTCAAGGCCCTGGATGCCGGAGATCACCTCGCCGAAGGAGAAGACGATGATGATGGGCATGAAGTTGGACAGGGTGTAGGAGAGGGCGGCGCCGTTCAGGAAGGCCAAGTGGGGGAGGGGAATGTGGGCGCCCACGTTGGCGAAGGAATCCGTCACCGCCTGGATGGACATTGCGCCCGTGACCCAGGCCACGACCGTGCCGACGATGATGGAGATGATCGCCACGGGGATCTTGGTCTTGAAATTCCCCTGGTAGAGGATGAGCACCAGGAAGAGGGCCACGAAGCCGATGATGGGCTTGTTCATCATGTCGCCCACGGGGCTCAGGAAGAGCCAGGCCAGGGCGCCGCCCGCGAGGGAGCCGAAGAGGGCGGGCTTGGGCAGTATCTTCAGGATGTAGGGCGCCAGGAAGGCCCCCAGGATGAAGACTATGCCGCCCAGCATCTGAGCCCAGAGGCCCACCTGGTAGGCCAGGACGGCGTCGCCGGTCTTCCAGAAGGTGGGACCCATGATGGCGAAGAGCCAGACGAAGAAGCGTCCCGCCACGAGGCCGCCGGGGATGGCCACGGTGCTCGGATCATTCTTGGCCCGGGCGAGCTTCCGGCCCTCCCACCAGAGGTAGATGCCGTAGAGCAGCACCGCCAGGCCTATGCCGGGCATGATGTTCCCGAAGACCGTGCCCCCGGAGATGCCGATGACCCCGGTGAGGATGCCCACACCCGCGATCACCTTGGTGAAGCCGTCGAAGAAGACGCCGATGGTCGCGTCCACGTCGGTCCGTTTGAAGTACGGAATGCTATTCATGTTCAGCCCCCTTGTTGGTCCGAATACATACTCTTAGCCAGGGCAAACGCCTCGGCTTTTTTACCTTCGTTGTCCGCCACGGCGTCCGCGTCCGTGTGGGACGAGACGACGATGCCGGAGCATGCGGCCCCCAGGTCTCCCAGGAGCCCCGCGAGCACGATGCGGCCCGCCTCGAACTGCCCCGGGAAGGAGGGCGCGCCCCCCACCATGAGGATGGCCCCCTTCTTGACGGGCCGTTCGGGACGGTCTCCCCGCACGGCTCCCGCCCAGTACATCTGGCAGCGGTCGAGGATCGACTTGAGAGGCCCGCTCACGCAGTGGAAGTACATGGGCGAGGCCAGGACGATGACGTCCGCTTCGTCGATCAGGCCGTAGATGTCCTGCATGCCGTCCTTGACCGCGCACTCCCGCTTCTTCCAGCAGTGCCGGCAGTCGATGCAGGGGGACACGTTCCGGGTCCGGTAGGCGTCCACCTCCCGCACTTCCCCGGAGGCTCCCGCCAGAAAGGCGTCCAGGAGGGCCCGGGTGTTGCCCGCCCGGCGGGCGGAACCGTAGAATACGACCGTCTTCATCCCTTTCCTCCTATATAAGGCTGCCGCCGCAGACCGACAGCTCCGAGCCGGTCATGAAGGCGCTTTCGGCGCAGGCCAGGTAGACCGCGGCGGCGGCCATGTCGTCGGTGGAGCCCAGACGCCTGAGCGGATAGAGCTCCTCCATGGCCCGGCGCAGGGCCGCGGGATCCGCGGACTCCTCGAAGCGGTGCCGTATCATCGGCGTCTCCACCAGGCCGGGTAAAATTGTGTTCGCGCGAACATACGGCGCAAGCTCCAGCGCCACGCAGCGGGTAAGCATGATGACCGCCGCCTTGGAGGGGCAGTAGGCGATGCGGCCCGGGATGGGGCGCACGCCGAGGTCCGAGGCTATGTTCACTATGGCTGCGCCGGCGCCGGCCTTTCCGGCGGCGCGCAGGAGGGGCGCCGCTGCCTTGCAGACGTTGAAGACGCCACCCACGTTCACCTCGAGCATGCGCAGGAAGTCCGCGCCGGCGGTGCTTTCCAGGGTTCCCTCCGCCATGATGGCCGCGGAGTTCACCACTATGTCCAGGCCCCCCATCCCGGAGGCCGCCGCGTCCACCGCCCGGACCGCCTCATCGTAGGATCCGAGGTCCGCGGAAACGTAAGCGTAGCGCGGGTGCTCTATGCCGCAGCTCGGCCGCCGCCCGCATCCGGTCACCGCCGCCCCTTCCTCCAGGAAGCGCCGGGCTATGGCCTTGCCTATACCCGAGCTGGCGCCGCTCACGAAGGTGCGCCTTCCCGCCAATCTCATCTGTTCCATCGATGCTCCGTTTTGTTCAGAGGCTCCTGAAGATGGCCTCGTAGTAGTCCATGTTGTCGAAGGAGCTCATGTTCTCCTTCACCACGATGTCGTATTCGATCCTCGGCGCCGCGCAGGGCGCCTGGTCCTTGTGCAGAAGCCGCTCCACCGCGAGCTTGACGGCGATGAAGCCCTGGATGAAGGGCCTCTGCCCCACTATGGCGTCCACCGCCCCGAAGCGCAGGTATTCCCGGGCGTCCGCGTCGTCGTCCATGGCCACCAGGCACAGCTTTTTGGCCCTGCCCCGGGCCGCCGACCAGTCCCGCACCGCCCGGGCGACGTAGGAGCTGTCGGTGACCGTGTAGATGCCCTCCAGCTTGGTCCCGGCGTCCAGGTGCTCCCGGGTGCGGTCGTACATCTCCCCCAGGTCGCCTATGGATACCGGCCCGACGAGGCTGATGCCCGGGTACTCGGCGATCTTCTCGCGGAAGCCCCGGAAGCGGTCCTCGGGCATGGCGTAGTGGTATTCCGAGGTGAAGACCAGGATGCTGCCGGTCCCCCCCATGAATTTTCCGTACAGCTCCGCGGCGATGCGGCCGCCGGAGTAGTTGTCCGATCCCACGAAGGCGCATCTGCCGCTCTCCGGGGCGTCCATGTTGAGGGTGATGACCGGCACGCCCCGCTCCGCCGTGGTGCGCACCAGGGGACGCAGCTCGTCGATGAGCAGGGGCATGAGGATCAGGGCGTCCGGGGCCTCCTCCTCTATCCGCGCCAGGGAAGCCAGCTGGTCCCGGGGCGCCTCGGAGGAGACGGAGGAGAAGGAGAAGTCGATGCCGTAGGAGGAGAACTGGCGCACCGCGGCCTTGAAGCCCGCCTCCAGATCCTGCACGAAGGTCTTGTTGTAGGTCCGCACGTAGGCGCAGTGGACCCTGAGCTTGTTCTTCGCCGCCAGGGAGCTGGCGAAGAGGTTCTTGCGGTACTGGAGGCTTTCGGAGAGCTCGAAGATGCGGCGCTTGGTTTCCTCGTCCACGTAGCCTGAGCCGTTGAGCGCCCGGGCCACGGTGGTGCGGGAAATGCCCAGAGCCTGGGCTATGTCCGATTGCCGAACCCGCATGGGCTCCTCCCCTTGATGGTGTTCACGCGAACATGTGTTCGCGTGAACATACTATCCCACGGGATTTCGTCCTTGTCAAGGAAAAAAGAGGGGAATCGCGGCGGCAATGCGGTATTGCGCGGACCAGGAAAGCAGACAATGACGTAGAACGAGCGAGAACACGGAGGCACCTTGCATGGAATACAGGCAATTCGGGCGAACGGGCGTGTCGGTTTCTCCCTTCGTACTCGGGACGATGAATTTCGGATCTCCCGCCGGCCGCGAAGATTCGCTGGCCATAATCGAGAGGGCGACCGCGGCGGGCATCAACTTCATCGACACCGCGAACGCCTACAACAAGGGAGAGAGCGAGGTAATCGTCGGCGAAGCGCTCAAGCGGATGAAGAACCGGGACCGCATTTTCTTGGCCACCAAGGTGTGCAAGCCGATGGGAGACGGTCCCAACGATAGGGGCGTCTCGCGCCTCCACTCAGCAGGCCCGGGTCAAGGCCCAAATCTCGAGCCGCGGCGACGGCGCTTTTCCCCGAGCTTCTCACCAGCTCCAGCGCATTACGCTTCAGCTCCTCCGGATACGTCCTTCGCTGCTTTTCCATATGCTCTCCCTCCTACATACCGGGGGAAGTCCACCATAAAGGCGAGGGCCCGTCGCGCCAGAGACCCCCGCTTCATCACAGCGGCCTTACCTAGAACAATAGCGTCTCCTCCTTGCCGAAGCCACGAAGGGTTCGTAGCCCCAGCAATAGCGCGACGGCCGGCCGATCAATGCCGGGAAAGCGATCGAACCTCGGTCGCGCTCAGGGCCTTGCCGTAGATGCGTACATCGTCGAAGGCGAAGGCCGTCCCCGGACCCGTCCAGTACAAGCCGTAGAAAGGCGGGCTAACATTCGGGTTTTTCACGAAACCGATCTGAAGTGGCGTGCTGTCTGTAAACGACGAGCTAGACTTATGCAGCGCCGAGCCTACCAAGGCGCCATCAACGTATAGGGACACTGATGTGCCGTTCTGCACGTAGGCGACGTGGCGCCAGGTCGACGTAAGCACGGAGGAGGCCGTCGCGATGTCGGCATGGTTTACGTTATCCCTCCATGTCCCCGCGTAGGCATGCAACTTTCCATCAGGATCGAGGTGGAGATCCCATTGGAAGCCTTGGTTCGCGCTGGCCTGCTGGCCGATGATGGGCGGATAGGCACCCGCGACAGGCAGTTCGCCGGCCTTTAACCACAGGCTTACGCTGAACCTGCTATAGGCCCATGTATCGCCGTTGACGCCCAGCTTCATGGCGTCGACGGCCGTGTTGACGGCCTTCGTATAGGCGCCGCCTCGATCGGCTATCGCCGATGCCGATGTTATAGTCGCGGCCCCCGCGGAGGCGCCGCTCGTATCCGAGAGGCTGCCGCCGGTAAAGAGATACTCGGCCCTGAGGTCCGAGCGGGGCACCGTGGTCTTTATCGTATACGACGAGCTCGAGATGCCGGTGCCGTACTTTGAGGTCGCCCGGAGGGTCATTTCGGCGTACGTCCCGTCGTACGTCGGGTTGTTCATCCGTACCAAGGCCGACGAGCGGTAATCGATCAGGTTGAAGCTAGTGTGGGTGCCGCCCTGGGTCCAGGTGACCTCGCGCTCCGTCGCGTCGGCGGGAGTCGGCTTAACGGTAACGTTGATCTCTCCGTCGATGGGTACATCCATGGATGGCCGGTTGAACTCGAGCGTGATGCTCGTCACGGGGATGCCGACTTGCCTCGAGACGAAGCTGCTCCAGGCCCCGGCTCCGCTCGAGTTCTTGGCCCGGACCCAGACGTAGTAGAGCGCGTAGGTCTCGAGACCGGTCAAGGTGCAGGTCGTGCCCGTCACGTCGACGCCGCCCGTGGTGGGAGTCGTGACGGCCGTGGGGGCGGTCGAGTTCTTACTGGCGTAGACGTCGTAGCTCGAGGCTCCGGTGACGGCGGACCAGGAAACCGTCAGCCTGTCGGCTCCGATGGCATACCCGACGGGTGAAACCGAGATGCCGGTTGGTTGCGTCGGAAGGGTCATGAAGCTCGACTGCGCCCCATAGCCCGTCAGGCCGGCATCATTGATGGCGTAGGCCCGTACGTAATAGAGGGTCCCGGCCGAGAGCCCGGTAAGGACGGTATCGCTGAAGCCGCCGGACTTGGAGGAGCTGACCACCTTGGAGTTCGCCGTCGTCGGGTTAGCCGTGGTCGACCAGCAGAGACCGCATTCGGCCACCTCCGCCTCGCCGTCCCCGCTCGACGCGACGTTGCTTGAGCCCGCGGCCGAGTTGGTCGTCACCGAGCTCAACGTGACCGTGCCCAGGATGGGCGCGATACTGGTGTTGGTTGCCGTCACGACGTAATCGGCGGTCGATCCGTCCTGGGCCTCGACGCGGTACGTCACCGGAGTACTGAAGTTCTGGACCGAGGCTCCGCTCGTCTGGACGGCGCCGCCGACGAGCACCCTGGCGCCCGTCGTCTCGAAAGTCGGCACGAGGGCCGAGAGGACGGTGGCGGGAGGAAGGGAGAGCGAGACGGTCTTCGCCGCCTCGTCAATGGAGCCCAAGATCGGGGGCTGGAGTATCCCGAAGCTCGTGAGCGCCTTGGCCGTCGCGGAGCCTGAGCCCGTGAGGCCTAGAGCGAAGGCCGGCACCCGGCCGTCGTTGGACGCGATGGTGAGGGTCGCCGAGTAGGAGCCGGCCGCGGCCGGGGAGAAGCGCAGCCCGAAGCTGCCCGACTTGCCCTTGGCGAGGGAGAGGCCCGGGAAATCCTCGGCGGCGAAGGCCCCCGAACCGCCTGCGATGGAGATCGCCCCGGAAGGTAGCACCAGAGTCGTCTCCCCGTCGTTCCTGACCTCGAGGACGAGTTCCCGGCTCCCGCCTACCGATACCGGCCCGAAATCGAGGCTGCCTCCATGGGCGAGCTCGGTGCCCCCCTGGCGGGCTATGGCTATTCTGGGCGCTACCGCCTCCGCCTGGCGTTCCTTCGCCGCCACGAGGAGCTCATTGGCGCAACCCGCCGAGGCGAGGGCCGCGAGCGCCGCCAAGAGGCGGACAGAGGCTTTTCGTGCTAGAACCATAACGTCTCCTCCTTGCCGGCCTGTGAGGCGCGGGTGGTCGTGGCGGCAGCGTCGGCGAGGGAGGCGTAGCGGTCGGCCAGCCTCGGGTCCAGGGCGCGGACGCGGCCGAGAAGGG
>CAYUPG010000168.1:5311-6497 GCA_964446515.1 uncultured Treponema sp. | reverse complement strand
GTCAGCTCCCGGTCCGAGCCCGGTATGGTGAGGACGACTTCCGTCTCGCCGTGCCAGAGGTCCGGCAAGGCCGCCGGCAAGGCCGCCGCCTCCCCAAAGCCGCCCGACTCCTCGGCGCTCCGCAGGGGCCGTCCGTACTCTTCGGCGGTTTGGGCTGCGGCTGAGGAGGGCGCCGACTCAGGCGGCGCGCGGAGGGCTCCGACCTCTTCGGCGCGGATGCGTCCGCCCGGGCCCGCGCAGAGGATGAACAGGGTCGCCGCGGCGGCGGCGCTTCGGCGCAGCGGCATCAGAATTTCTCCCCGTAATAGACCCCGGCCCACTCCCAGCGGCCATGGATTTCCGGGTCCGCTGGAAAATTGATTTTCCGGAAGTAGAGGTACCAGGTGGATATCCTTTGGGACCAGCCCCAGGTCCGCAGATACGCTTCGCCTGCGTTGGAGCCGGCGTCCAATGCGGCCGCATAGCGTATCCGGTTTCCGGTCATGAAGTCCGAGAGGTTGAATTCCGCCGTGCCGGAAGTATCGCCGTCCTCCTGCTCCCAGGACTTGGCGAAGAAGTTTACCTTGGCGCGGTATTGCCGCAGGCGGAAGCTGCTCCCCGCATCCAGGGCCGTCTTGACCGCCTGCACAAGGGAGTCGAGGGTCTCGAAGGACCAATCCTTCGGGGAGTTGTTGAAGTCCGTCAGGTTCTTGGCGTACCCGAAGGCATCGGGAAAGCCGGGTATGGAGCTGGAATAATAGGGAAGGAATTTCATGTAGGTCTTGATGGCCGCATCCCACTCCCCGATGCGCTCGTAGGACTGGGCGAGCATGAAGTAGGCGGAACCCAGATCCACCTTGTCGGGAAAGCGGGATATCAGCTCCTGGTAGTACCATACCCGCTGCTCGCTCTTCTCCACCAATTCTATAAGCTTCTTCAAGCTCGCCAGGTGTATGGATTCTCCCCGAACCGTCAGATCCGGATAATTCTTGACGATGCGGTCGAAGTAGAGGGCCGCCACGGGACCGGCGTCCTGCTGGAGATAGATGTAGGCGCACATGAAGAGCAGGTACGCATTGTAGGGATCGTCGGGATGCCGGGCAACCCAGCCGGTCAGGAAATTCGCCAGCCTGCGGTATTCCTTGAGGCGCAGCAGCTCATTGGAAATCTCCCGCACCACGGAAAACTGCTCTTCCCCGGGAGCGGA
>CAYUPG010000168.1:0-5301 GCA_964446515.1 uncultured Treponema sp. | reverse complement strand
GCCGGTCAGGTAATAAGGGTCCGGAGCCCGCCTTCCGTAGCCGCCGCCCGGCACGCCGCAGGCGCTCGGGATCGTCAGGACCAGCGCCAGGGCCCCCGCGTAGGCCATGATTTTTCGGAATGGGACCATCATTTCGCCCGGATACTAACATAGGCCGTTCCCATTGGCAAGGGAAAGGGTCTGCGGCTATAATGGATGCCAGATGCGTGCGACACCCTTGCATAAGATAGCGGCCCGCCTGGCCTTCGCGGTCGGTCTCTCATTGATGATCCTCGGCAGCGTCATACTTGTGGCCGGCATCGCCGGCGCTTCCCGTCTCGCGGCGCTCCCCGCTTCTTTCGCCCTTATTATCGGAATAAGCTTCGCCGTCCTTGCCATAAAGCTCAACCGGACATCCCAGTACCTGTTCCTATCCGCCTTCTTCGTACAGACGGGGTTGCTGCTGCTGCTCCTGGCCCTCAAGGCCATTCCCGTCGGCTTCTCGAAATTGTGGCCCCTGCTCTCGCTCTTCGCCGGCACCTCCCTCCTGCCCGCGGCCAGGCACAGGTCGGGCCTTCCCCTGAGCCGCTATCTGGTTCCGGCTCTGGGCTTCGTCTCCCTGGGAGGCCTGCTCCTGATTTTTTCCTTCGACGTGGTGCCCTTTTCCTTCAAGAGCTTCTTCCTCGACTGGTGGCCCGTCCTCCTGCTCCTGGTGGGTTTCCTCCTTTTCCTGATTTCCCTCAATCCCCGGGATCGGTCGAAGGAAAACGAATCGTGAACCTTCCGGGCGGCAAACGCCGGTCCAGGCCGTCGCTTCCCGCCGCCCTGGCCCTTGCGGCGCTACTCGCGGCGGCTTCCTGCACCTCCGCCCCGCCCCCCGCGGAGGCTCCCTTGGGCGCTCCGTCCGGCGCCGGCGCTCAGGAATCCCGGCCGGCCGGCATCGCCGACGAGATACGGACGTTGGTGGAGACCGGCACGCCCCCTTCCCTCATCCGAGCCCTGGATCTCATAAGGAGCAGGGATTTGGGCCAGACAGAATTCGGCAGGGTCATGAACGGCGCGGCTTCGGTCCTCCTCAGGCGCCTGTATCCGGATATTTCCATTGAACTTCCGCCGACGGACCTGCCCCAAACCCACCCCTACGCCCGCATACTCCGCGACGCGGAACGCGGGGCCTACACCCCCGCGGCCTCCTCGTCGGGGGATTATCTGGAATTGGTGCTCCCCTTTCTGGCGTTCCTGGGGGAAACGCGGAGCGAACGGCTCGCCTCGGCTCTGCCCGACCTGGAGCGGGCGGCGGCGCTGAACCGGAACTCCGTCCTGGCCCCCTATTTCATAGGCCTGGCCGCCGAGCGCTCAGGCCGCCTGCAGGATGCCCGGACCGCCTATTCGGCCGCCTTTTCCCTGTCCCGGGACTGCTACCCCGCCGCCCTGGGCCTGGCCAGAGTCGCGGTCGCCTCCGGACGTCCGGAGGAGGCCATACGCATACTCCAGGACCTGCTGCCCCAGTATCCCGACAATCTCGGCATCAAGCGCGAGCTGGCCTTGGCGTATTATGGAAGCGGCGATTGGTCCAGGGCGGAGCCTGCGGTGGCGGAACTGCTCCAGCGGGACGCCCGGGACGGCCGCTTCATCCTCATGCGGGCCCACATCCTGGTGGAGCAGGGCCAATTCCTCCAGGCCCAGCCCCTGCTGGATGTCTATGCGGGCATCGATGCGGGCAACCGCCTCTACCTCTACCTTCGGGCAAGGGTGCAGGCCGAGGGGTACCGAAATCGGGATTCCGCCCTTACCTACCTGCGCTCCATACTGCGAAGCGCCCCCTCCGATGCGGAGGCGGCGGCCTACGCCGCCAGGCTGCTCATGGAGTCCGGCCGCCCCGAAGACCAGCAGGAGGGCCGGGCCCTGCTGCGCAGCCTCCTATCCGCCGAGCGGCCCGCCGCGGTGGTCCTGGATCTCGCGGTCAGGGACGCCGTCGTCCGCTCGTCCTGGGCGGAGGCTCTTCCCTTCATGGAGCGGCTGCTCCTGGAGCGGCGGTCGTCGACCGACCTCTTCAACGCCTATCAGATCCAGCGGGGCCTGCGGAACAGCGATGCGGCCCTGGCCTTCGCCCGGGAACTCTACGAGCGGGATCCCCTCTCCGAGGAGGGGGTGTCGGCCTACATAGGGGCCCTCATCGGGGCGGGCAGGCGGGACGAGGCCGCGAGGCTCATCGACGGGCGCCTTGCCGCCCTTCCCGGAGGTGTAGTGAAGAGCCGCTACTTCTTCCTCCGCAGCCGGCTCAAGACGGACGAGGAGGGGGTGCTCAACGACCTGCGGTCGAGCCTCTTCGAGGATCCCCGCAACTTGGATGCCCTCATAGCCATGCTCGAGATCTACCACCGCCGCCGGGACGAACGCAGGGCGGTCTACTACTTAAAGCAGGCCCTGGCCCTGGCTCCGGACAACCCCATCCTCAAACGCTACCAGGCGGAGTATGCTGCCGCCCTAGGATCATTGTAATAATGCTTCCGAATATTAAATAAAAGTAAAAAATGCTCTTGATTTCTTTGTGAAAGGGAATCAAACTATATTCGGCCCGTGACCCGCATTTTCGGCGTCGCGGGGCATCATATCCAAGGAGCAAGAAATGAAGAATCTGAAAGGAACCAAGACCGAGAAGAACATCCTAACCGCCTTCTGCGGGGAGTCTCAGGCCCGCAACCGCTATACCTACTTCGCGAGCAAGGCCAAGGAAGAGGGCTTCGTCCAGGTGGCCCAGATCTTCACCGAGACGGCGGACCAGGAAAAGGAGCACGCCAAGCGTCTGTTCAAGTTCCTCGAGGGGGGAGAGGTCAAGATCGAGGCATCCTTCCCCGCGGGCGTCATCGGCACCACCTCCGAAAACCTGCTGGAAGCCGCCGGGGGCGAGAACTACGAGTGGCAGACCATGTATCCCGAGTTCGCCAAGGTGGCCCGGGACGAGGGCTTCGCCGCCATAGCCACGGTCTTCGAAGCCATCGCCGTTGCCGAGAAGCAGCACGCCAAGCGCTACGAGGGCCTCAAGGCCAACATCGACGCCGGCAAGGCCTTCAAGAAGGATGCGGCCGTCGTATGGCGTTGCCTGAACTGCGGCTATATCGTCGAAGCTCCGGAAGCGCCCAAGGCCTGCCCGGCCTGCGCCCATCCCCAGTCCTACTTCGAGCTTCTGGGCGAGAACTGGTAGGAGGAAACCATGGCCGAACGCTTCGGTATCTATAAGTGCGAGATCTGCGGCAACATCGTCGAGGTGCTCCATGCGGGGCCCGGAGAGCTGGTATGCTGCGGTCAGGCTATGCGCCTGGTGACGGCGAACACCGTGGACGCCGCTAAAGAAAAGCACGTGCCGGTGATCGAGAAGGTGGACGGCGGCTACAGGGTCACCGTCGGGTCGGTGGCCCACCCGATGGAGGAAAAACACTACATCGAATGGATAGAGCTGATCGCCGACGGGGTGGTCCACCGGAAATTCCTTAAGCCCGGAGAGGCCCCCACGGCGGTATTCCCCGTTTCCGCCGTCTCGGTGTCGGCCCGGGAGTACTGCAACCTGCACGGCCTCTGGAAGGCCTGAACAATACAGCAAGGAGTCTGACATGCAGACATACGTGGGCGAGGTGTGCGGCTACATCTACGATCCCGCCGAAGGGGATCCCGACGCCGGCGTTAAGGCGGGGACCGCCTTCGACGCGTTGCCCGCCGATTGGGTGTGCCCCATGTGCGGTGCCGGAAAGGACGATTTTTCCCCGGTGGATTGAGCTTCCTTCCGCTTGACACGGACCGTACTCGGTCGTAGGCTGTCCCCGGCTCTCCCGCCGCGGGGCGGCCTCGTTTTTTATTAGGGGGAATCCAAATGCTTTCACGGGAAGACCGCATTTTCACCATCGGCTACGACGGGCCCGCCGCGCTGGTGGACCGCCAGGCGAAGAAGCGCTACGGGGCCCTGTCCACCAGGGAGCTGGCCGAGCAGGGGCTGTTCCGGGCAGCCTACAGTTCCGCCCTCTGTTCCGGCGACCCGTCGGAGATGGAGGCGGTTGTTGAGCTCTACAACAGGGCTGCCGGCACCGCCTACACGGTCGCCTCGCCCCTGGACAGGCTTTTCGGCGTCTTTCCGGTGGAGGTCAAGAAGGCCGTCCAAATATAGCGCCTTGACCGAGGTCGGGGGCTATGGTATTTTACGAGGAACTCTCTCGTAAGGAAGTTTCCGTATGAATACCTTTGTTTTCCCGCTCCTCATGGGAGCCCCCGACGCCGGAGCCTCCGGTTCCACCGCGTCCCTCATTTCCACGTTCATTCCCTTCGGTCTCGTTATCCTCATTTTCTACTTCCTCATCATCCGCCCCCAGAACAAGAAGCAGAAGGATACGGAGAAGATGCTCTCCGCCCTCAAGAAGGGGGACAAGGTCGTCACCATCGGCGGCGTGCACGGAGTGATCCACGCAGTCAAGGAAAGCACCGTGGTGGTCAAGGTGGACGAGAACACCCGTATGGAATTCAGCCGCAGCGCCATTGCCTCGGTCACCGATGTCTCCAAGGCGGAAAAGAAGGAAGAGAAGAAGGACGAGGCGGCTCCCGCCGTCGAAGAATCAAAAAAATAACGAGCTACGCAATCAAATTATTGGAGCAACGGCATGAGTAAACGGTATCGATTCTTCATCGTCCTTGCCACGGTCGCGGTGTGCCTCGCCTTCCTGTCCCCGACCCTGCGCTGGTATTTCATGGTTCCCAAGGAGGACCAGGCCTTGGCCTTGGGCTCCCGGGAGCAGATCAAGACCTATTCCAACAGGAAGGCCCAGGCGGACCTCAAGGAATTGGTGGCCGCGGCCCGAGCCGGCGGCGAGGTTCCGGAGAAGCTCTCCTTCCTGGCGCCCATCGCGAAGTCCAACTACAAGCTGGCCAAGATTCCCGCTCCCCAGAAGTGGGACGCCCGGGCGGTTTTGACCGCCTTTGCAAGCGAGCGGGAAGCCCTGGAGGCCATAGAGTCCCGGTACAGCGGCGAGATACTGGCCCTCAAGGACCTCCATCAGAGCGCCGTGCAGCTGGGCCTTGACCTTTCCGGCGGCATGAGCGTCGTCATCCAGGCGAACCTGGAATCCGTGGCCGAGCGCCTCGGCCGCAGCCTGAACGACGACGACAAGGAAGACGCCTTGGAGCGGGCCCTCGAGGTCCTCAACTCCAGGATCGACAAGTTCGGCCTTACCGAGCCGGTCATCCGGCGCCAGGGGGCCGATCAGATCTACGTGGAGATTCCCGGCGCCGCGGACCCCGAGCGCATCAACTCCATCATCATGGGCAAGGGCCGCCTGG
>CAYUPG010000167.1:0-6543 GCA_964446515.1 uncultured Treponema sp. | reverse complement strand
CCTACCACGAGGACACCATAGCCCTGAACATCACGGCCCTGACGCGGCTCTGCAGACTTGCGGTAGGGGAGTTCGGCTCCCGCTCGGGCTGCGGCATCCTCAACGTCGCGAGCCTCAGCTCCCTCTATCCCATGCCGGGCATGGCGGTGTACGCGGGAACGAAGAGCTACGTGCGCTGCTTCTCCCTGGCCCTCCGGGACGAGCTGGCGGGCCGGGTCGCCGTCTCCGTCCTCTGCCCCAACGCCTTCGTCACCACCCCCGAGTCCGCCGCCTACATAGCCCGCTGCGGCCTCGCGTCCCGGCTCGCCTGCCTGAGCCCGGAGCGCATCGCCCGGGAAGGCCTGGAGGGCCTTGAGCGGGGGAGGGCGGAGATCTACCCCGGGCGCTTCAACGCCCTGCTGGCCCTCCTCTCCCGCTTCGCCCCGCCGAACCTGGCCTGCGCGGCTATCAGGCACTACTGGAGCGGCTTCATGAAGGACCATCCCACCCTGTGGCACCGGTCCCGGGAGGCCTCATGAAGAGCCTCGCCCTGCTCTACTTTTCCGCCGTCGGGAGCACGAAGGTGGTCGCCGAACTCCTGGCGGCGCTTTTGGAGAAGGGGCTCTCCGGTTCCGGCGGAGAGTCCGGCTTCAGGATCGCCCTGGCCGGCATCGAGGAGGCCGGAGCGGCGGAGACGGCCCGGTCGGCGGACTTCCTGGTGCTCTGCTACCCCACCTACTACCTTAAGCCCGCCCCGCCCATGCGCCGCTTCGCCGCGGGACTCGGCCCCTTCTCAGGCCGCAAGCCCTGCTACCTCGTGACCACCTGCGAGCTCTATTCGGAAAACAGCACCCGCCGGCTGGCCAAGATGCTTGCCTCCCGGGGCCTATCCACGGCGGGGAGCATGGCGATCCGCTCGCCCGGGAGCGACGTGACGGCGGTGCTGCCCGCGGCCCTGGTGCCCTGGCTCTACCGCTACGGCCGCCGCTTCGAAGAGCGCCTGCGGAGGGCCGCAGCCGAGATCGCCGCCGCGGCCGTCCTGCCCGCTCCGGCGGAGAGGATTCCGCCGCCGCGCTGGTATACGCCCCTCACCCAGCTCCTCCAGATCCTGGCCCTGAACCACTTCGACGCCGTGAAGCACCGGCTCAGGGTCCTGGAGGAGCGCTGCACGACCTGCGGACTCTGCGCCGCGGCCTGCCCGGCTTCGGCCCTGACCCTGTCCCCCGCGGGGGTGCGGATCGGGGCGGACAAGTGCCTGCTCTGCTGCCGCTGCGTCCACGGATGCCCCTCCCGGGCCATCGTGGTTTTCGGCGGGCTCAAGGACAACCGGCGCATAGACGCCGCCCTGCTTGCCGGACTCAAAGAACAGGCGGAAACCGCACTCGGCTTGGGGGCCGGAAAGGGGAAGAACGCATGAACAAGCTTAGAACTTTCGAGGAAGCCCTGGAGGACAATCCCCTGCGGCCCCTGGTCCGGGACCGGATGGAAATACTGCCCCTCAGGCGGGCGGCGGGGCCGGCGCGCATGGAGCGGGCGCTTCAGGTCGCCTGCGGCCGGGGGGACTCCACGGTCCAGCTCCTGCGGCGCTTCGACATCGGCGAGCTCATCGCGGTGGACAAGGGCGGGGAACTCATAGCCGGGGCCGCAGCGCGGCACGGGGGGGCGGGGGCGGATTTCCGGGTCATGGATATCCCGGGGCTTGATTTCCCCGACGCCGGCTTCGACGGGGTCTTCAACCTGGCGGAGCTCCACAACTACGCCGAATGGCGCGCCGCCCTGGCCGAAATGGTTCGCGTCCTTGCGCCGGGGGGCCTGCTGGTCATGAACGAGCTGAGCATCGAGTCCTTCGAGCGCGGGGCGGGCCCCTACTTCCGGCGCCGGACCGTCCACCCCTACGACCGCATGTTCACCCCCGCGGAACTGCGCTCCGCCCTGGAGGGCTGCGGCCTGGAGGTCCTGCATTTCCGGACGAAGAACCCCCTGGGCCTCCTGCCCTACCTCATCATCGTCGCGCGGAAGCGCTAGAGGGTGCGCGGCCGTCCCTAGTCCCCCGTCGCCGCGCGGATTTCCGCCACGAAGGCCGCGCCGTAGCGCTCCGCCTTGTGGAGGCCCACGCCGAAGACGCCCTCCAGGTCCTCCACGGAGCGGGGGCGGCGGCGGGCGAGCTCCCGCAGGGTGCGGTCCGGGAAGACCACGTAGGGGGGAACGCCGGCTTTGTCGGCCAGGGTCTTGCGCAGGACCCGCAGCCGCTCGAACAGGTTCTCGTCGTCGCCGGATTCCCCGGCGGATTCCTCTGCCGACTCCGCGCGGGCATAGCCGAGCTTGGCTCCCCGGCCGCCGGACTTGGCCTTTCTTCCCCCCGCGTCCAGGGGGCGGCCCTTGAACTCTCCGTCCCGCAAGAGGCCCTTCGCCGCGGCGGTGGGGCGCAGCACCCCGTAGGGGGGGACGCTCTCCAGGTAGCCCGAGGCGCTAAGGCGGCGGGCCAGATCCATCCACTGATTCCGGTTCAGCTCGCCCCCTATGCCGTAGACCGATAGGTCCTGGTGCCCGTAGCGCTCGATCTTTTCCGATTCCGAACCTAAGAGGACGTCCACCACGTGGGTCGCCCCGAAGCGGCTGCCGGTGCGCACCACCGCGGAGATGAACTTCTTGGCCGCCACGGTGTAGTCCTCCCTGTCCTCGGGGGAGCGCAGACAGTTGTCGCAGGCCCCGCAGTTCTCCTTGCCGTAGCGTTCTCCGAAGTGGGCGAGTATTCGCCGGCGGCGGCAGTCCTCGCTCTCGGCGTAGCGGGCCATCTCCTCTATGCGCTCCGCCGCTCGCTCGGCGTCCTCGCCGTCCTCGCTCCCGTTTTCACCTAAAAAGCGCTTGAGCTTCATCACGTCCGCGCGGCTGTAGAAGAGCAGGCACTCCGCCGCCAGCCCGTCCCGTCCGGCCCGGCCTATCTCCTGGTAGTAGCCCTCCAGGTCCTTGGGCAGATCGTAGTGGACTATCCAGCGGACGTCGCTCTTGTCGATTCCCATCCCGAAGGCTATGGTCGCGGCCATCACCTGGACGTCGTCCCGGATGAAGGCCCGCTGGGCGGCGTCCCGGGTCTCCGCGTCCAGGCCCGCGTGGTAGGCCAGGGCGGATATCCCCGCTCCCCGCAGCGCCTCCGCCGTCTCCTCCGCCCCCTTGCGGGAGAGGCAGTAGACTATGCCCGAGGTGCCCGGCCGCTCCTTGGCGAATTCCAGGAGCCTGCGCCTGGTGTCGTTCTTGGGCTCCACCCGAAGCATCAGGGCCGGACGGTCGAAGCTGGAGACTACGGTCAGGGGTGAGCGGAGTCGAAGGCTTTCGGCTATGTCCCGTCGGACCTCCGCGGTGGCGGTGGCGGTGAGGGCCATGCAGGGGGCGTCTGGGAAGCGTTCCCGCAGGGCGGCGATGTTCCGGTAGTCGGGACGGAAATCGTGGCCCCACCGGGAGATGCAGTGGGCTTCGTCCACCACGATGCGGTCGGGCCTCCGCCGCTCCAAGAGGGCGGTGATGCGGTTCGAGGCGAGGGCTTCCGGGGCCAGGTAGAGGAGCCGCGCCTTTCCCGAGCGTACCGCCTCGGCGGCGGCGTAGTATGCATCCCCCTCGAGAGAACTATTCAAGGCCTCCGCCGCGATCCCCAACTCCTGCAGCCCCATAAGCTGGTCCCGCATGAGGGCGATGAGGGGGGATACCACCACCGTCAGTCCCTCCAGCACCACCGCCGGCAGCTGGTAGCACAGGCTCTTGCCGCCCCCCGTGGGCAGGACCGCGAGCACGTCCCGCCCTTCCAGGGCGGCGCGGATTATCTCCTCCTGCCCGGGCCGGTAGGAATCGAAGCCGAAGACCGAACGAAGCAGCTCCTTCGCCTTTTCACGCGAAGAGGGCATAGAGTCCTTCGGAGAAGGCCTTGGGAAGCACGGAGAAATGGTTTTCCTCAGGGTATTCCTTGTACAGGCAGCGCAAACCGGCGCAGGCCCGGCCTTCCAGGGCGTTCCGGTACTCCCGTACTTCTTGAATGTAGGTCGGCGTGGGTTCGATGCCGCAGCAGGAAAGGGCGAGGTCCGCCCGCAGGGCTTTTCCGGCGGCGGCATGCGCGGCTTGGAGCTTGAATAGGACACCGCCGTCCCAGCCGATGAAGGGGCTCATGGCGATGTATTTATGGAAGGGCGTATCGTCCTTGAGCATGGCGTAGAGGGCGAAGAGGGCGCCCATGGAATGTCCCGACAACAGAGCCAAGGACGGGTCCACCGGGAATTCCGAGGCCACCGCGGGCATCACGGACCGGGTAAGGAATTCGTAGAAGGCCTCCGCGCCGCCGGAGGCGGGTATGGAGAAGGCGGGATTGTTGTAGTTGAAGGAAGGATCGGCGGTGGGGGTGAAGTCCCTGACCCGGGTGAAGAGCCAGGGAAGGGGTCCGCGCTCGTAGCCTATGCCCACCACGATGAGCTCGGGTACATTTTTCCCCAGTCCGAAGTTGCCGCCCAGGTTGATGTAGTCCAAGGTGCTGACGGCGGCGCCCAAAGCGGCATCCCCGTCGAGCACGTAAAGAACGGGATAGCGCCTATCGGGCGCCGTACCGAAAGATCCGGGCAGGGAGACCCGTACGACGAAACGGTCCCCGATCTCGGGGGCTTCCAGCTCGAAAACGCGCATGGAATAGGAATTCTTTTCTATGAGTTTAACGGTGTTCATGGCTGTTCCCCAGCATAGGACAGGAAGTACCGGCGGTCAAGGCCGAGCGTTCTTAGCGCGCCAGCAGGTAGATGCCCCCCACCGCCGAGGCGGCGATGAGGAAGAGGCGGTAGGGCTTTTCCGGGATGAGCCTGACCAGGCGTATGCCGAAGAGGGTGGCCGCGACGGTTACGGGGAGGACGACGAGGTCCGCCAGGAGGGTGCCGGCCGTCGCGGTGCGCCAGACGAAGAGGTGGAAGGGGAGCTTGGCCAGGTTCACGAGGAAGAAGAACCACACGGAGGTGCCGATGATGCTGCCCTTGGAGAGGCCGCTGGAGATGAAGTAGAGGCCCATGAGGGAGCCCGCCACGTTGCCCACCATGCTGGCGAAGCCCGCGAGGAGGCCCATGGGAACTGTGACCAGCGGATGCTGGGGCAGGACCGTGGCCCTGCCGCGCAGCTCCCGCAGGGTAAGGAGGGCCGCGCTCAGGAGTATGAGGCCCGCCATGGTGCGGCGGAAGACCGTCTCGGGGATGACGCCGCCCACCAGGACCCCCAGGAGTATGCCCGCCAGGGCCGCGGGCAGGGTGCGGGCCAGGTGGGGCGGGCTGATGTCCCGGCGGTAGTTCCACACCGCCGGAACGTCGGCGCACATCATGATCCCCAGGAGTATGCCGGTGGAGGCGCGGGCGCCGAAGAGGGAGGCCAGGAGGGGCACGGCGATGAGGGTGCCGCCGTTGAGTCCCGCCTTGGTCAGCCCCACCAGGACCGCCGCCGCGGCCAGGGCCGCCCAATGGGCGAGGCTCAGGGATGCGAGGAATTCCATGCCCCATGGTAGCAGGTTCGGCCCCGGCCTGTCGCCCCCGGCCTTGCCCCGGCGGCCCCGGTCGTGTCATCATGGCCCATGGTTTCCATCCAAGAATTGACGGCGGACCGGGCAAAGGAAGTTCGGTACGTGCTCATGGACATAGACGACACCCTCACGCGGGAAGGCAAGCTCCTGGACTGCGCCTATGCCGCGCTCTGGCGCCTGAAGGAGGCGGGCCTCGCGGTGATCCCGGTGACGGGGCGTCCGGCCGGGTGGTGCGACCTCATCGCCCGCCAGTGGCCCGTGGACGGCGTGGTGGGGGAGAACGGCGCCCTGGCCTTCTGGGAGGAGCCTGCGCCTTCGTCGGCGCCTGCGGCCGCCCCCGGCCCGCACCTTCCTGTCCTCAAACAGGACTTCCACCCCAATGCCGTACGGAACGACCACCCCGCCCTGGAGCGCGTCCGGGCGCGGGCCATGGCCGAGGTTCCCGGCCTGCGCATCGCAAAAGATCAGTTTTCCCGCATGTACGACCTGGCCCTGGACTTCGCGGAGGAGGACCCGGTGCTGCCCCTGGAGGCGGCGGTCCGGGTCAAGGAGATCGCCGAGGAGGAGGGGGCCGTCGCCAAGGTGTCCTCCATCCACGTGAACGTCTGGATGGGCTCCTACGACAAGCTGTCCATGGCCGAGCGTTTCCTGTCCCGCCGCTTCGGCTGGGTTCTCGGTGCCGACGACGCCCAGGTGGTCTTCGTGGGGGATTCTCCCAACGACGAGCCCATGTTCGCCCGGTTTCCCCTGGCTTGCGCCGTGGCCAATATCCGCCGTTACGCCGGCCTGGTCCGCAGCCTTCCCGCCTACGTCGCGGAGGCGGAGTGCGGCGAGGGCTTCGCGGAAATAGTTTCGGTCCTCCTGGAGCGGCGCTCGTGAAGGGGCGAAAGCAGGGGCGCGCCGGCCGGCGGGAGGAGGATTTCGGCGGCGGCTGGTCCACCCGGCCGCCTAAGGCCGCGTCCGTGCGCCGGGGCTCCGGGGCACCGCATGCACCCGGAACGGACCCGCGTCCCGGACGGCGGGGCGCCGCC
>CAYUPG010000166.1:0-6553 GCA_964446515.1 uncultured Treponema sp. | reverse complement strand
CAGCATGGACTCAAAGGCTTCGCCTGAGCCGGACATCTCAAGCCCGATGTCGAAACCCTTCATCCCCTCCCGGGCTATGAAGTCCCGGACCGAATCCTCCCGCACATTGATGGTGTGCGTTGCCCCCAGCTTGGCCGCCAGCTCCAGGCGCCAGGGATTGACGTCCGAGACGGCTACCCGGCGGGCGCCCACGTGGCGGCACACCGCGGCGGCCATGCAGCCGATGGGGCCCGCGCCGGTGATGAGCACGTCTTCGCCGATCATCTCGAAGGAGAGGGCGGTGTGCACCGCGTTCCCGTAGGGGTCGAAGACGGCCGCCGTGTCGTCCGGCACCGACGGGTGCAGGCGCCAGGCGTTGGAGGCGGGCAGGGCCAGGTACTCCGCGAAGCACCCGTCCCGGTTGACCCCGATGCCTCGAGTGTTGGGGCAGAGGTGGCGCCGGCCCGCGAGGCAGGAGCGGCAGGTGCCGCAGACTATGTGCCCTTCTCCGGATACCCGTTCTCCGACGCTCCAGCCCGTCACGGAGGATCCGAGCTCCACGATCTCTCCGACGAACTCATGCCCTATGACCATGGGCGGCTTGATGGTCCTTTGGGACCAGGCGTCCCACTTGTAGATATGCACGTCCGTGCCACAGATCGCCGCCGCCTTGATTTTGACCAAGAGGTCGTTGGCTCCGATAACCGGCATGGGCACGTCTTCCATGCGCAGACCGATCCCCGCCTCGTGCTTCACAATGGCTTTCATAATAGCCTCCGGTATTCATTAGTATATGCTTCCCGGGGACCGAAAGGAAGCGTCCGGGGCTTGCGAAAGTGCCGTCGTTGTATATGATTATACCTATGCGACCGAGATTCCTCCTCCGTTTCTTGCTCCTGTTAGGCGCTCTACAGTCCGCGTCGGCGGCGGAACGGCCCTTCTTCACGACCCTGGGCACCCGGGACGGACTTCCCAATTCCGCCGTCGCCGCCATAGCCCAGGATTCCAAGGGCTTTCTTTGGTTCGGCACCCAGGGCGGCTTGGTCCGATACGACGGCTACAGCTTCATGACTTATGAAAACGCGCCCTTCCAGGAGAACGGCTTGACCCACAACCAAGTCCAGACCCTCTTCATGGAAGAGAACGTTCTCTGGATAGGGACCTACGGGGGACTCAATCGTCTGGACCTGCGGACCAACTCCCTCACTGCCTTCCGTCACGATCCTAGAAACGCCGCCGGCCTCAGGAGCGACCTGGTGGTATCCGTAGCGCGGGACGCGAAGGGCCGGCTTCTGGTGGGGACCTCCAAAGGCCTCGACCGCTTGGACGAGGCGACGGGGACCTTCTTCCACTACGGCCCCCGCGACGGGGGCGTCCCCGAGATCATGATACGGGACATACACCTGGATGGTACCGGGCGTCTCTGGGTCGCCACCAGCGGTGCCGGACTTTTTCTCCATAGGCCGGAGACGGACGATTTCAGGCAGTTCTCTCCCGATGCGGATGATCCGGCGGCCCTGCCCAGTCCCCACATCATGTCCATCTCCGAAAGCCCGGAGGGGAAGCTCTATTTCGGTTCCTGGGGAGGCGGCATCTCCGTGCTGGAAGAAACAGGGGAGTATCGGTTCAAGACGCTGACGTTGGAGGACGACAGGATCTACTTCGTGAATGCACAGGACGGATCCCGGGTATACGCCGGCACCTGGGGCGGGGGCCTGTTCGTGTACGATGCCGCCGTCGATAGGGTGGAGCGCCTCCGCCAGGCCGACGGCACGGGTTCGATCCCCAACGACGTGGTCTACTCCGCCTTCCTCGACTCGAACAAGGTGTTCTGGGTGGGCACCAACGGCGGGGGCCTCGGCAGGACCGAACGTTCCGATGTTCGGTACCGCATGTACATCCACGATCCTGAAAAACCGGAAAGCCTGAGCCCCGGAAAAGTCTCGGCGGTGCTGGAGGACCGCCGCGGCAGGCTCTGGGTGGGCGTCTATTCGGGCGGGCTGAACCGCCTGGACCGGGCTTCGGGCACCTTCATCCACTACCGCCACGACCCGAAGAATCCGCGCAGCCTTCCCAACGACATCATCAACTACCTCTACGAGGACAGCCGGGGCAGTCTCTGGGTCGTCACCAACGGAGGCCTCGGCTTATACGATGAGGAGTCGGACTCGTTCACGGTCTACCGCCACGATCCCGGAGATCCCGATTCCCTTGCGGATTCCGTGGTTTACGCCGTTCGCGAAAGCCCCGACGGCAGGATTTGGATAGGCACCTACACGAAGGGCCTCGATCTCTTCGATCCGGCTACCGGAAAATTCGCCCACTTTCCCCCGGACTCCGAGAACCCCGCCTTTCCCCAGGATTCTTTGGTGTACGCCCTCGAGTACGACCACCGGGGGGCTCTCTGGATCGGCTACAACAACGGGCTGGACCGCTACGAGAACGGAAAATTTACCCGGTACCGCTACGACATCCGCAACCGAGACGGCATCTCTTCCAATACGGTTCGCAACATCTTTCGGGATTCCCGGGACAGGCTCTGGCTGGGCACCGTGGGCGGGGGCCTCATGCGCTACGACCATGATACGGATCGCTTCCACCACTTCACCAAGCAGGAAGGCCTGCCGAACAATACGGTGCGCTCCATCCTGGAGGCGGACGACGGCAGCCTCTGGATAGGAACGGCCACGGGCATAGGCATCATCGACAGGGAAGGCATCTTCTTCCGGGGCTATTCGGTTTACAACGATCTGAAGGATAGGGACTTCCACACCGGCGCTTGGAAGGCAGCCGACGGCTATATGTACTTCGGGGGCCAAAACACCTTATACCAGCTAAACCCCAATGAAAAGTTGCTCGACCGTCCTCCGCCCCGCCTGCTTATTTCCGACCTCACCGTCAACGGGGTCAGAGAAGGGGTCGGAAAGGCTCCCCCCTACCTCGAGTCCCTGAGCCTCCCGTACAACCGCAACAATTTCTCCATCACCTTTTCCACGGTGGATTTCAGAGAAACGGGGCGCAACCTCTACTCCTACAAGCTGGAGGGCTTCGATAAGGAGTGGACTACCCCGTCGACCGTGCATACGGCCACCTACACCAACCTGCCCGGGGGCAGCTACGTGCTGCGGGTGCGGGCCTCGGACAACGACGGCTACTGGAACGACGAGGCCCTGGCCCTTCCGGTGCGGGTGGCCTCTCCGCCCTGGATGACCCTTCCGGCTTTTTTGTTTTACTTCCTGGTCATCACCGCCTTCGGCTACCTGGTGGCATCCCAGCGGGGCAAGACCGCCCTCAGGCTCAAGATCGTGGAGCTCACGGCCCTCAAGTCCGCCCTGGAGCAGGCCAACGTGCGTTTGGACAACCTTTCCATGCAGGACGGCCTTACGGGAATCGCAAACCGCCGCCGCCTGGACGAGCTCTTGCCCCGCATGGCCGCGGATTGCGCCCGGGAGAAGAAGCCCCTCTCCCTCATCATGCTGGACATCGACTTCTTCAAGGGCTACAACGACAAATACGGTCACCTAAAGGGGGACGAGACGCTCAAGGCCGCGGCGCAGGCCATGCTCCAGGCTACCGAACGGGCAACCGACTTGGTGGCCCGCTACGGGGGAGAGGAATTCGTGGTGGCGCTTCCCAATACGGACGCCGAGGGAGCCCGCACGGTGGCGGAGCGCATCCTGCGGGCGGTGGAGGCTTTGGGCATACCCAACGAAGCGTCCGCCGCGTCGCCGAGCGTCACCGTGAGCGCGGGCATCGCCTCGGCGGTGCCCGAGCCGGGGCAGGACTGCGCGGAGCTCATCGACCGGGCCGATACGGCCCTCTACGCGGCTAAGTCCGCGGGCCGGAACCGCTTTGCGTAACGCAAGGCGTCACGCTCTGCGTCACCTCGCAGGCGGAGCCCCCGGTGATCTCTAGGAGTTGACCGAAGGAGGTGGGAACGGCGGACGCGTCGTTCCCCGCAGCGGGGTATACGGTTTCCCAAGCCGCAAGACTCTTGTCGATGTAGATTGCCACGCCGTGCACGGCGAAGGGGCAGACCCCTCCCGGCCGGAAGCCCGTGGCGGACTCCGTCTGCTCGGCGTCCGCCATGGACAGCTTCTCCCCCGCCAAGCGCTTGAGCGCCCCGGCGGAGATCTTCTTGTCCCCCGCGCATACGACCATGACGCAGCGGCCAGAGGAACCGACGAACAAGAGGCTCTTTGCGATCTGCCCTTCGGCTACGCCGACCTTGGCGGCCGCGTCCGCCACCGTGGGCGTTGAGCCCGCTTCGAACTCCAGGGCCCGCAGGCCGTGGGCATCCAGCGTTTTCCGCACCTTTTCCGGAATCATGGAGCCAGTATACCCGGGGGCCTCAGGCCTGTCTCCCCGGCGTGCCCGTATCGATGCGCAGCAGCAGGGCGGCCAGGGGAGGGATTTCGTACCGGCCGGCGGTTTCCTCCTGGGAGAGGGCCCTGATGCGGTATTTCCCCATCGTCTCTTCCGCCTCGGGGGCGAATATCAGGTCCTCCTCAGCGCTTACGCCGTTCACGGAGAGGATGCGGGAGGTGAATCCTCCGTGGCCGCAGAGGATCAGCCGCTCCGCGGAGGCGAAGGCGGATCCGTCCGTTCCCGGGGCCGGGCGCAGCATGAGCCGGGACGCCCTGCGGCGGTGTATGTTCACCCCGAGGATGGATAGGGCGCCCTTGCCGTCCCCATGGATATAGACGCGCAGATAGGGATCCGCATCCTCCACGAGCCCTTTGGGGTCCAGGACCCGGCGGCCCATGAAGCGCTTCCACAGCAGGGCGGCGTAATAATCCGGCCGGGGCCTGATCTCTTCCTGAGAAAGGAGCCCGTAGTCCGAGCCTATCAGGGATTGCCTGAAGACCTTCGAGACACCCTCCTGGGCCAGGACGCCAAGCTCGTCCAGCCACCATAGGGTGGACGCGAAGGTATCCGAGAGGCCCGGCTCGCCCCCGTAGAGGGCGTGGGCGGTTTCGGTGACCCAGTTCCGGACGGGCCGATGGGAAGGCCTGCAGCGCTTGGCCCGTTCCACGGACTTGCGGATGCGGCGGGCCGCCTTGCGCACCGCGTCCAGGTTGCGGGGCTTCAGCATGGTCCCCTCGTCGCAGCGGAGAACGGCGATCTTGCCGCGGCTGGACTGCTGCGGGTAGTAGTGCCAGGTAACCACGTCGAGGAAGGCGGCGGCGGCGGAAGCGCAGAATCCCGGAATGAGGGGGTTGGGCTCTCCGACCCTGGGCCATACGGCGGATGAGGGCCCGGCCAGCAGGCTCTCGGGCTCCAGATCCTTGAGCAGGGCCGCGAAGCGGGCGAAATCCCGCCCGTAGCGTCCCGGACCTACCCGGTGCTTGAGTCCGTAGATGAAAGGAAAGCCGTTCACCTCGTTGCCCAGTTCCCACACGGCGACGGAAAGTCCCTTGCGGCGGCTGTAGGCCGCCAGCTTCCTGAGGTTTCCATCCAGCCAGACGCCCGCCTCGTCCCTGTCCGAAGGTCCGGCGCTCACGGTGAACAGGAGCTTCAGCCTCGCTCTTCCGACGAAGCGGTGGATCCGTTTCCAGAGCCCCTTTCCCATGGCGTACCGGTGGACCGGAACCGCCGCGTCCGGGCGCTCCTCCGTGGAAGCCTCCATTCCTAATGCCCGGACCGCCTTGGCGCCGCTCTTATAGCGCACATGGTCCGCCTCGGTGCCCCCTATCCGCAACGTCGCCGGGGAGAGCGCCTTCGCATAGGCGACGAGCTTGTCCTGGGCAAGATCCAAGGGGGCGGCCCTGTCGGTGGATACCCCGTCCTTCATGGACCTGGACGGTCCCCACCAATAGCCGCCCAAGAGCAGGGAGGTGTCTATGGTGAAGGAAATGTAGTCCCGGGGAAGGCGGTAGAGGCCGGGCCCCGCATCGGACGGAAGGTTGACGAAGGCGCGGCGCGGCGCCGAGCGGCCTGGGCGGTTCATGTCCCCAGTGTAGCACGGCATCCTCCGTGGACGCGGCGATATCGTATCGTTATAATCCAAGAACCTACGTTACCCAAGGGAGCAGAAAACCATGGAAGTTCGAGTCCGCTACGCCCCGTCCCCCACGGGACTTCAGCATATCGGCGGGGTGCGCACCGCCCTCTTCAATTACCTCTACGCCCGGTCCCTGGGCGGCAAATTCATACTCCGCCTGGAGGATACCGACCAGACCCGTTCGGATCCCGCGTACGTGCAGAACCTCTACGACACCTTCGAATGGCTGGGCGCGAAGTGGGACGAGGGTCCCGACGTGGGCGGCGGCGCGGGCCCCTACATCCAGTCCGAGCGCTTCGCGCTGTACAAAGAATACGCCCGAAAGCTTCTGGAGGCCGATAGGGCCTACTACTGCTTCTGCACCGAGGAGCGGTTGGACGCGGTCCGCAAGGAGCGGGAGGAGTCCAAGTCCGCGGAGACCGGCTACGACCGGCACTGCCGGGCCGTCCCGCCCGGGGAGGCCGCAGCCCGCGCCGCCGCGGGGGAGCGCTGCGTGGTGCGCCTCAAGATACCCCTGGGGGAGACCACGAAGTTCCATGACCACCTGCTGGGGGACATCGAGTGGAAGAA
>CAYUPG010000165.1:0-6572 GCA_964446515.1 uncultured Treponema sp. | reverse complement strand
GCCTTCCTGGCCGACGTCTTCGAAAGGCTCGACCTGATGGAGCAGAACAAGACCGCCCTGGCCCTGGCCCGGGAGAACGTGCGGGGCGAAGGGATACGGTACTTCGCCCTGAAGGACGACGATTGGGCGCGGCTGGCGGACAAGGAGGGCTCCCGCTACGACTTCGCCGTGGTGGACCCCCCCAGGGTAGGCCTCTCGGCGGCCCTGCGCCGCACCCTGGCCGCAGGCGGCCCGCCCGCCCTCGCCTACGTTTCCTGCGACTGCGCCACCCTTGCCAGGGACGCGGGAATCCTCGCCGCCGCGGGCTACCGCGTTGAAAGCCTCACCCTCTACGATTTCTACCCCCAGACGGCGCACATCGAAACCCTGGCGATACTCAGGAAGGATCGGTGAAGACGAGGCCGAGCGCGTCCGTCCGCGCGGCTATCCCCCTCGCCGCTCTCGCTGCCTGCCTCATAGGCGGCCTCTTCGGCGCCGGCCTGCCCCAGGCGGCCTCGGCCCAGGGCGCAGGCACCGAGGCCCTGTGGCGCCGAGCCCTGGGGGGCCGACTCCTCGGCAGCCCGGAAACCCAGGCGTCCTCGGTGGCCGTCCTCAGCGAGGACGGCGTGCTCCGCTGCTTCGGCACCGACGGCAAGGAGCTTTGGACCGCAGACATCCGGGGACGGCCCACGCCCCATCTGACCCGGTCCCGGGAGGGCACCAGCTACCTGGGGCTCCGGAACGGCACCCTCCTGGCGGTGAACCGGTCGGGTCGGGAGCTCTGGCGCACCGTCCTCGGGACGCCTCTCTCGGCGGGCCTGGTCCTCGGCTGGGACGGGCGCATCTTCGTCTCCGAGGCCGGCGCCCTCTCCTGCTACACCGCCGCGGGCTTCCGGCTCTGGCGCCGCGATCTCGGCGCCCCCTTCGCCGTCCCTCCCGTCGCCGACGGTGCGGGCGGTCTCCTGGCGGCCCTCGACGGGGGAACCCTGCTGCGCATCGACCCCTACGGCCGCGTGCGCCGGGAAGCCCTCTCCGCCGAAGCCGCGGCCCTCGCGCCGGTGCGCCCCGCGGCGCTCCGGGAGCCGCCCTCCCCCGTAGGCGTAGGTTCGGCGGCGGGGCCGCCCGAAGGCGGCGGCCCCCCCGCTGCGGTCTTCTACCGGGACGGGAGGGCCGAAATCCGGGACGGCGGAGGTACCGCCGCTTCCCTCCCGCCCCTCCCAGGCAGGCCCGTCGCCGCCGCAGGGCGGGGCAGCCGCGCCGCGGTGCTCCTGCAGGACGGAACGGTGGCCCTGGCGTCGGCGGAGACGGGGGACTACCTCTGGGTGGGGACCGCGGCGGCGGCGGACGGCGGCGGGCGCCTCCTCTACGACGAGCGGGGTATCTACGCCCTGAGTTCCACCGGGGCGGCGGGCTTCGCCGAGGACGGCCGCAGGCTCTGGCTGCTGGGCCTGCGGGGTTCGGCCGGCCTTCCCGCCTTCGGCGACGAGGGCATACTCTACTCCGGGGGCGCGGATTGGATACTCTACGCCTACCGCCTCGAGGGCCGGGTGCTCCGCGCGGAGCCTTCACCCTTCGGCCCCGAACCGGAGGGGCGCTACGGACCGCCTGCGCCCTCCCCCTGGGCGGACGATCCCTTCGGCCACGAAGAGGCGGCGGTGGACCGAGTTCTGGACGAGATAGCCGCTGCCGTGCGGGCGTGGAATATCGGAGAGCGGGAGGAGGACTACCTCGCCTACCTGATGGAGATAGCCGGAAAGGGCGTGCCCCGCACGGCTCTCCGCCCGGGAACGCCCCCGATAGTCTCCCCGGAGCGGCGCGTGCGGGCCCTGACGCTCCTGTCGATAATCGGCTCCCGGGAGACCGTCCCCTTCCTGGCGGAGCTCTTCCGCAGGGATGCCGAAACCGCGGTCGCCGCCGCCGCCGCCGAAGCCCTGGGACGCATCGGCGTGGACGGCGAAGGACAAGCCATGGCAGCCTTCGCCGCCGCCGTGCTGCCGCCCCGGGCGGTCAGGGACGAGCGCGTCCTGGTATCCGTGGCAGGCGCGGTGGGCGCCCTCTGCCGCTTCTCCGGCCCCCCCCTGAGCGATGCGGGCGTCCGGCTTCTGGTCGCCCTTTCCTCCGACGATAGGCCTCCGGCGGTCCGCAGCCGGGCTCGGGAAGAATTGGCGACCCTGCGCTAGATTTTTTTGCCTTCCGCTTCGACATTCCCCCGTTATAGGATATACTATTCCCCATAAGGAGTAATCGATGAAGCAGGTCCGCGTCCGTACCCCGCGCCTTGGAGCTTCCGTGCCCCACACCGCAGCAGCCCTGTGCCTTCTCGTCCTTCTGGGAGCCCCCGGTCTCCACGCCCAGGGGGTGGACCGGGAGGAGCTGGAAAAGAGCCGCTCCGCGCGGATCGTGTTCATCAATTACGAGGGTCCCCACGCCCGCATCGAGAGCAGGGAAGACATCCGGGGCATAGGCCTCGCCCTCGGGCGGGCGATCCGGGCGGGAGCCGTCCGCGCCGGCAGCGCGAACCGCTATTTCGCCGTCCATTCCGTCGCGCCCGGCACTGCCGAGAAGCTCAACGCCGACATGCTGGGCCTCGGCGTGGACGTCGCCGTGGACCACATCCGCAATCTCAGGCTCATCCTCCAGGGTTATCTGGAGGGGGCCTACGAGTATTCCGCCGGAGACGCGGCCCTTCTGGCGGAGTTCATAACGGTCTACAACGCCGCCTACCGGGGCAACTGGGAGTATTTTACCGGAAGATATCGGGAAGGGGTCGTAAAGGAACTGACGCCCGACAAGGCGGGCCTCTCCATACGCTTCGACGAGTGGCCCGGCCGCGCCCTCATCCTCATCCCCCTGGCGACCGCCCGCCTCGGCTCCCTGAGCGCCGTGGATACCGGCGCCGTGACGGAGAAGGCGGTTATCGACCAGATGCGGCGGGAAGAGGACCGGGGAGTCGAGCAGCGGAAGGAAATGGTCGACCTGAAGGAGCGGGAAGCGGCGGGCGAACGGCAGACCGCGGCTCTCCAGCGGGAGGCCATAGCGGAGGAGGAGGCGAAGCTCGCCTCGGAGCGGGCGGCGCTGGAGGCCAAGCGGGCGCGGGTAGCCGAGGAGCGCCGGGCGGCGGACGCCGAGGCGGCCCGGCGGGCGGCGGAGAGTCCTGCGCTGGCGGCGGGAGCGGCTCCCGCGGCTTCCCCTGCTCCGACGCCTGCCCAGGAGCGGGCCGCGGAGCGGGAAGCAGAGCTGGCAAAAAAAGAAGAGGGACTTGCGGCAAAAGAGGCCGACCTGGCGGAAAAAAAGGAAGAGGCCGCGGCTTCGGAAGCCCGGGCCGAGCAGAAGGAAGCGGAGGCCAAGGCCGACCGGGCATCGATCGCCCAGGACCAGCAGGCGGTGATCGCCGCCCAGGACGCCGCCAGGGCGGCCCCTGCCGGCATCCCCGGCGTACGCCTCACGGGCCCCCTCTCCCCCTTGGGCAGGGTCGTCCTCGTCGATCCATCCTCGGGCAGGGAGCTGGCCTTCTCGACCCTCAACACGGTCAACGGCAGGACGGTCGCGGTGCTGGGGGAAAAGATCGTTGCGGTGGCGGGGCAAGCGGCCGGCACGGGGGCCATACGGCTCGTGGCCATCGACCCCAAGAACCTTGAAATGACCAAGCAGGGAGAAGACGACATCCATCCGAACAGCCTGCTCTGGATCGTCGGCCAGGATCTCTACGCCCTTGCGGCGACGGAGGGCAAAGCCTATCTGGCGCGCTTCGACGCCGACCTGGTCCGCCGCGCCCGCACGGCCGTGCCGGTCCATCCCTTCGCCTCCGTGGCGGTGCGGGACGGCGTGCTGCTGACCCAGCGGGAAGACGGTTCTGCCCTGGCGCTCAATCCTTCGGACCTGGTGGAGCGGAAATAGAAAAATTGCGGAACCGCCCGAACGGGCGGCCCCGCGGTTCCGCGCGCGGACCGGAGCGGGGGACGGTCGCCGGGCCCGGCTCGGCAGGCGGCTCAGGAGGGGCGAAGGCTCCGGTAAAGCTCCGCGTACTTCTTGGCGGAGAGCTCCCAGGAGAAGTCCAGGGCCATGCCCCGCAGGCGCATGGCCTCCACCTGTTCCCTGCGGTTGTAGTAGGCCCACACGGCCCAGCCCACGGTATCGTAGATGGAGCGGGGAGTCAGGTCCTCGAACATGAAGCCCGTCCCCGTCCCCGCGTCCTGGTCGAAATTCTCCACCGTATCCGCCAGGCCTCCGGTGCGCCGCACTATGGGCGGAGTTCCGTAGGCCAGGGAGTACATCTGGTTGAGCCCGCAGGGCTCGTAGCGGCTGGGCATGAGGAAGAAATCGCTGCCCGCCTCTATGAGGTGGCTTAGCCGCTCGTTGTACCCGATCATCGCCTTGAAGTTTGGGATGCGGGACGCGAGGCTTCGGATCTCCATCTCGCACCACTTCTCTCCCGAGCCCAGGAGCACCATCTGGATGCGCATGTCGCTGCAGATGCTCCAGGCGGAGCCGTAGGAGGGACCGAAGAGCTCACCCACACCCTTCTGCTCCGTCAGGCGGGTGACCATGCCGATCACCGGAACGGAAGGATCCCGGGGAAGGCCGAACTCGTCCTGCAGGGCGGCCTTGGCCTCGGCCTTGCCGGACAGATCCTCGGAACCGTACCTGCGGGGGATATAGCCGTCCAGGCGGGGGTTCCAGACCTCCGCGTCGATGCCGTTGAGTATGCCCACGTATTCCGCCGATCGGCGGCGCAGCACCTCGTCCAGACGGAAGCCGTAGGCGTGGGTCTTGGTCTCCTCCGCATAGGTGGGAGATACGGTGGTCAGCCGGTCGGCGCAGTGGAGGCCCGCCTTGAGCAGGTTCATCCGCTCCCAGTCCTCGAAGCCCGCCTCCGCGAAGAGGTCCCAGCCCAGCTTGGCGTACGGGTAGAAATCCTTTCCGTAGACCCCCTGGTAGCCCAGGTTGTGGATGGTGAGCACCGAAGAGGTCCGGGCGAAGGGTCCGGTCCGTTCCCCGTACTTGAGGAATACCGGCACCAGGGCGGTCGGCCAGTCGTGGGCGTGGAGCACTTCGGGGTACCAGTCCAGCTTGCGGCACACCTGGAAGACGGAGCGGGAGAGGAAGATGAACCGCCGGGGATTGTCGAAGAAATCCGGCTCCGCCTGGGTGCCGTAGATGCCCTCCCGCCCGAAGAAGCCCTCGTGGTCGACCAGATAGACCCGCACGGGGTTCTCAGGACCGCTCCCGGGAAGGGTCGTCGTGTAGACCGCGCTCCACTCCTCCCCGTAGCCCACGGGAACCCCCAGGGGCCCCTCGAGGAGCTCCAGCGTATCGCGGTCGATGCCGTAGTAGCGGGGCATAACCAGGCGCACGTCGTGGCCCAGCTTGGCCAGGGCGAGGGAAAGGGCGGAGACCGCGTCGGCGAGCCCGCCGGTTTTTGCGAAGGGCACCGCCTCGCTTGTGGCCATGAGTATCTTCATTGCTAGAACTTTTCCAGCACCGAAAGGCCGTGCTCCCGCACGATCTTCCGGCCGTGCTCCACGTCCTCCACCTTGAAGATGACCACCGCTTTTTCCTTAGCCCCCTCGAGGGATGCGTAGAGGTACTCGATGTTGACCTGGGTCTTCTGGAAGAGCTCCATGACCGCGGCCAGGGCGCCCGGTTCGTCGCGTATCTCCACGGCCAGAACGTCGGTCATCCGGGCGGTGAAGCCCGCGGCGCTCAAGGCTGCCATGGCCTCCTCGCTCTTGTCTGCGATGAAGCGGAGTATGCCGAAGTCGGCGGTGTCCGCGATGGAGATGGCGCGGATGTTCACCCCTGCGGCGGCTATGGTCTTGGTCACCTCGGCCAGGCGGCCCGCATTGTTCTCAAGAAATACCGAAATCTGCTTGATCTGCACGGCGCTCTCCTTCCTAGATCTTCCGCTTGTCCATGACGCGCTTGGCCTTGCCGATGGAGCGCTCTATGGTCTTGGGCTCCACGAGCTTCACCCGCATGGCGACGCCCAGCTTGGACTTCATTACATTCTCTATCTTTGCCCGCAGATTTTCCAGGGTCCGCGTCTCGTCGCCGAAAAGTTCCTTCTTCACCTCCACCAGGAGCTCCACCTCGTCCAGGTGGGTCGGCCCCCGGTCCACCACGATGAGGTAGTGGGGATCCGTGCCCTCGATCTCGATGAGGGCGTGCTCGATCTGGCTGGGAAAGACGTTGACCCCCCGGATGATGAGCATGTCGTCCGTGCGGCCGAAGAGGCGGTTCATCTTGACTGTGGTGCGCCCGCAGGAGCAGCGCTCCCTGCGGAGGAAGGTCACGTCCCGGGTCCGATAGCGCAGGAGGGGGGTCCCCTCCTTCACCAGGGTCGTGAAGACGAGTTCTCCCTTCTCCCCGTCCGGCAGCACCGCTCCGGTCTCGGGATCTATGATCTCCGGGTAGAAGAGGTCCTCGTTGACGTGGAGTCCGTCCTTTGCCTCGCACTCGAATGCGACGCCGGGACCGGTGATCTCCGTCAGCCCGTATATATCGTAGGCGTCGATGCCCCACTTGGCCTCGATCTCCCGGCGCATGTTCTCGCTCCAGGGCTCGGCGCCGAAGCAGCCGGCCTTCAGGTTCAT
>CAYUPG010000164.1:0-6686 GCA_964446515.1 uncultured Treponema sp. | reverse complement strand
GGCGCCGAGACCGGGGTCATCAAGGGCATGTCCGACATCAAGGCCGTGGGACACCGCATGGTCCACGGAGGGTCCAAGTTCGCCCGGTCCTGCCTAATCGACGACGAGTTCCTGGCCACGTTCCGGTCCCTGAACGATCTGGCCCCCCTGCACAATCCCGCCAACCTCCTGGGCGTCGAGGCCGCCCGCGCCGTCCTGCCCAAGGTGCCCCAGTGCGCCATCATGGACACCGCCTGGCACCAGACCATGCCCGAGTCGAGCTACCTCTACGCCGTGCCCTACGAGTGGTACGAGAAGAACATGGTCCGGCGCTACGGCTTCCACGGGACGAGCTTCCTGTACAACGCCAAGCGGGCCGCGGTCCTCCTGGGCAAGGACCCCTTCAAGACCAACCTGATCATCGCCCACATCGGCAACGGCGCCTCCATCAACGCCGTCAAGGACGGCTGCTCCTTCGACACCTCCATGGGCCTGTCCCCCCTGGAGGGCCTGGTGATGGGCACCCGCTCCGGCGACGTGGACCCCGCGGTGCCCTTCTACATGATGCGCGCCGCGGGCCTGAGCGCAGCGGAGGCGGAGGCCGCCCTGAACAAGAAGTCCGGCCTTTTCGGCATCACGGGCAAGTACACCGACCGCCGGGACATACAGGCGGAGGTTGAGAAGGGCGACCAGCGCTGCGAGCTGGCCCAGGACATCGAAGCCTACCGGGTCAAGAAGTACATCGGCGCGTACATGGCCGCCCTGGGCCGCCTGGACGCCCTGGTGTTCACCGCCGGGGTGGGCGAGATGGCCCCCTTCATCCGCCGCAAGGTCCTGGAGGGACTCGAGGGCGTGGGCATCGTCTACGATGCGGAGAAGAACCGGATCGCCAAGACCCGGAACGCCGAGACGGAGATCACCGGTCCCGGCTCCAAGGTGCCCATCTTCATCATCCCCACGGACGAGGAGCTGGTCATGACCGAGGACGCCTACGCCCTGATGGCCGGCACCTACGACCTGCACACCAAGTTCACCTACTCCTTCCAGAAGAAGGACTACGTGAACAAGACCCGGGCCGAGGGCCTCAAGACCGATCTGGCCAAGAATCCGGCCCTGGCCTCGGTCATCGCAAAGGCGAAGTAAGGTAGAGCGTCGGTGGTGGAGCGGGGTGAGCCGGAGCTGGTCGCCGTGGGCAACGCCCTGGTGGACGTGTTCGCGGCGGTGGACGAGGAGGTGGGTCCCCTCTTGGGCCTGCACCCCGACCGGGCCGCCCACGTGGACTACGGACGCCTATCGGAGATACTCGTGGCCCTACCCGACCCGGCGGCCGGGGCGGGGGGCGGCGCGGCGAACACCGCGAAGCTCGCCTCCGCCCTGGGCATCCGCGCCGCCTTCGCAGGCTGCCTCGGCTCAGGACCGGACGGCATGCCCGACCGCTTCGCGGCCCTCTTCGAGGGTGAACTGCGGGAAGCGGGAGTGGTCCCCGTGCTGGCCCGGTCGAGGCTCCCCACCGGAGCCTGCGCCGTCATACGCATGCCCGGCGGCTCAACCGCCGTCGCCGCATGCCCCTCCGCCGCGGCGGAGCTGGAGGCCCGGCACGTTCCGGAGGAGCTCATCCGCAGCGCCAAGGTCGTAGTCCTGGACGGATTCCTGCTTGGCCGGGCCAAGCTGGTGCGCCACATCCTGGACGCGGCGGAGCGCTACGGGACCGTCATCGCCTTGGACGTGGGCTCGGCCCCCATCGCGGCGGCGCGGGCTGCGGAGATCTCAGGCTATTGCGAAAAATATCCCCTCATACTCTTCATGAACCAGGCGGAGGCGGAGGCCTTCTACTGCGCCCGCAGGGGCGCCCCGGGCGGCTCCGACTGCCCCGATGCGGATGAGGCAGAGGAGGTCTACGCGCCCCTGGCCGCCATGACGCGGGAGGACCTATTCCCCATCATCGTGGTCAAGCGGGGCGACAAGGGCGCCCTGGTATTCGGCGGCGGTGACGTCCACGAGGCCCGGACCGCAGCCGAAGTACCCTTCGACGCCACCGGCGCGGGGGACGCCTTCGCGGCGGGCTTCCTTGCCGCCTGGATACGAAGCCGGTCCCTCTCCGAATGCGCGGATCTGGGCAACCGGGTAGCCAAGGAAGCCCTCCGCGTCCCCGGCACCGCCCTGGACCGGAACCGGCTGCGCCGCCTAACCCGCTTTCTGCGTTAGCCGCTTTTTCACCCCATCCTCAGAAGTACCGCCTCGGCAACCTTGCGGGCCGCTTCGGCGCCCAGGAGCTTCTCGATTATCGTCACCGCCCACTCCCCCGCAGTCCCGGCTCCCCGGCTGGTGACGAGGTGCCCGTCCGTCACGACCCGCTCCGCGGACCAGTGGGCGCCGCCGAGGCCCTTCTCCATGCCCGGGAAACAGGTGAAGCGCCGGCCCGCGAGCATGCCGTGGGGAGCCAAGACCACCGCCGGGGCGGCGCAGATGGCCGCCACGATGCGGCCGGAGGCGAATACGTCCTTGACGAGTCCGAGGGCGGTGAGCGAGGCGGCGATGTTCGCCGACCCGGGCATGCCTCCGGGAATCACCACGGCGTCCCAGTGGACCGCCTGCAGCCGCCCCGCCGCCGACAGATCCGCCAGAGTCGTGTCGGCCAGGACCGAGAGGCCCCGGGAACTCTTTACCGTCTTGGTGCCTCCGACGGCGGCCACCACTACTTCGGCTCCCGCGCGGCGCAGATAATCCGCCGGGGTGACCGCCTCGACATCCTCGAACCCCTCGGCCAGCAAGAGGATAACCTTTTTCGACATCCAGCCTTCCTCCTGCGCCCATTATACCATATCGAGCTTGCGCGCGTCGGATTCCTAACCTAAAATGGGCGGAGAGGAAAGTAATGAAACACGTATTGGTCATCGACGAATCGCCCCTCCTGAGGGAGTATCTGCGGGTCAAGCTGTCGGAGAACGACCTTGAGGTCAGCGTGGCCATCAACGGCCTCGACGGCATCGCGAAGATCCGCAACCTGATGCCGGACCTGGTCATCCTGGATTACCACCTCAGCAGGCAGAGCTGCATCGAAGTCCTGAAGGAAAAAAAGAAAAATCCCAACGCTGCGGACATTCCGGTCATCATCACCGCCCAGCGCATCGACCAGAAGCGGATCATCGAACTGGTCCCCTACAACGTCAAGAAGGTATTCACCAAGCCCATCAAGATCGACGCCCTCTTCGTGACCCTGGGAGAACTGTTGGGTATCGCCTTCGATATGGACGACACGCCCTCCATCGTGGAGGCCCACGTGAACGACGACATCGTCTTCATAGAGATCGCCCAGGGCCTGAACCGTGAAAAGCTGGACCTGCTGCGCTTCAAGATCATCGAGCTCATCGACCTCTACGAGATTCGGGTGCCCAAGGTCATCGTGATGCTCAGCGACCTCAAGCTGAGCTTCGCCGACGGGCCCAATCTGCAGAAGCTCCTGGATACGGTGCTCAACGCATCCCGGGCGAAGCAGCGCTACGTCCGCATCTTGACCAACGACGATTTCGTCAGGAAGTTCATAACCGGGCGGAAGGAATACGCCGACATCGAGGTGACGGCGAATCTGCAGTACGCCCTGGACGGGCTCCTCTCGGAACTGGATCCTTCCATGGAGTTCGGCGCCAAAAAGGCCCAGATCATCGGCGACCGGGTCCTGCAGGCCGAGGAGAGCGTGGGGGGAGAGTCGGTGCAGCTCAAATTCGATGCCGAGCGGCGCCGGAAGCCCCTGGACTTGGAGGAGATCAAGGAATCGGCGAAGAACCTTAGGATTGCGGCGGTGGACGACGATTTCGTCATCCAGGAGCTGCTCAAGAATACCTTCGAGAGCGTGGGCGCCGAGGTCGTCACCTATTCCGACGGGGAAGACTACCTGGAATCGGCGGGGAAAGAGGAATTCGACCTGGTATTCCTGGACCTCATGATGCCCAAGGTGAACGGCTTTACGGTGCTCAAGGAATTGAAGTCCCGGGACATAGACCAGCCGGTCATCGTGCTTTCCGCGGTAACCCAGCGCGAAGCGGTGGTCAAGGCCTTCCAGGCGGGGATCAAGAGCTACCTGGTCAAACCCCTCAAGCCCGCGGACATCCTCAAGAAGTCCATGGAAATTCTGAGGCCCAACTTCTAGCAGCCATGGAACAGGAAGCGCAGGCCGGCCCCATAGCTCCCCTCCACAGGTTCTTCACCGAATCCAGCATCGCCATGGCCGTCCTGGACGAGAACGGCTTCGTGGTGGAGGCGAACGAACCTTTCAGGCGGAGCTTCGAATCCCTGTCCGGCAGGGGCCTGGAAGATATGGAGGAGAGCTTCCCCGAGTTCCTTCGCGGCCGCGACGCCTTCCGCTTCGCCTATCATTTTTCCCGGCTCATCAGCGGGGCTACCCGTTCGGCGACCTTCGACACCCCCTTCCGCAACGCCACCGCGGTGGCCCGGCACCTCAACATCCGCGCCTGGGCCATCGACGAGCTCCCCGACGCTCCCCCGAACCGGCGGTCGTGGAGGACGAGACGGAGGAGCACCAGGCAGGCAGGCGGCTGCAGGAAGCAAAGGACGTGGCCGAGCGGGCCATGGAGACCAAGAGCCAGTTCTTGGCGAACATGAGCCACGAGATTCGGACCCCCATCCAGACCATCATAGGGATGACGGAGCTGATGCAGGACACGGAGCTGGACCGGGAACAGGCCGAATACGCCCGTCAGATCAAGTTTTCCGCCGACGTGCTCCTCTCCCTCATCAACGACATACTGGACTATTCCAAAATTGAGGCCGGAAAGCTTGAGCTCGAGCAGATAGACTTCGACCTTGAGCAGACCATCGAGCAGGCGGTGGACATGATTTCCCTGGAGGCCCACCGCAAGGGCCTCGAGATCACCGTCGACATACCCTCGGAGCTCGCCGTCCTGGTCAAGGGCGATCCCAACCGCTTCCGACAGATACTCATAAACCTGGTCAAGAATGCCGTAAAGTTTACCCGGGAAGGGGGCGTGGCGGTATCCGCCCGCCTCGTCCGCTCGGGGGCTAAGGAGACGGTGAGCGTCTCCGTCGCCGATACGGGCATAGGCGTATCGGCGGAGCTTCGGCCCCGGCTCTTCACCACCTTTTTCCAAGGGGATCCCTCCACAACCCGGCGTTTCGGCGGCACCGGACTGGGTTTGGCCATCTCCCGCCAGCTGGTGCAGATGATGGGGGGAGACATAGGCATGAGCCCCAACGACGGGGGAGGCTCGGTGTTCCGCTTCTCCGTTCCCCTGGTCCGCTCCGCCTTTGCCGCGGACCGCCCCAAGCTCCAGGTCGACGGAGACGAGCGCATACTCGTGGTGGACGACCAGGGGGAATCCCGCCGGGTCGTGCTCTCCTACCTCTCGGACATGGGCTACCGACACATAGAGGAGGCGGCTTCCGGGGAGCAGGCCCTGGCCAAGATGCACACCGCCTCCCTCGCGGGCAGGCCCTACGGGCTCTGCTTCATCGATATGATCATGCCGCAGATGGACGGATGGCGCCTCGCGGCGGAGGTGAACAGCAACAAGGCCATCAACGGAGCCCGGCTCATACTCATGGTCCCCCAGGGCAAGCTGGGGGCGGACGCCAAGATGACCCTGCTGCGCTGGTTCAACGCCTACGTCAATAAACCCATCAAGCGCCGGGATCTTCTGGAGGCGGTTTCCGCGGCTCTCGCGGGCATAGATCTGGATGCGGACGGAGAGGATCAGGGCGCGGTCCGCCGCGCCGCAGGGCCGCCTTCGGCGTCGCCCGTCCGCGATGCGGCTCCGGCGGCTCCGGCGGCTCGAAGCGCTCCGGCGGCGCGGAAAGTGCTGGTCGTGGAGGACCATCCGGTCAACCAGCAGCTCGTGGGCATGATACTGGAGCGCCTCGGATACACGCCCGCCATAGCGGACGACGGCATAGACGCCCTGGAAAAGGCGGAGGAATTCCGGCCGGACCTCATCCTCATGGACATCCAGATGCCCCGGATGAACGGATACGAAGCCACCGAGCGTCTGCGGCAGAAGGGCCTGCGCTGCCCCATCATCGCGGTGACCGCCAGCGCCCTGGAGGACGAGCGGGAAAAGTGCATAACCGTAGGCATGGACGACGTGCTCGTCAAGCCGTTCAAGAGGCCGGAGATCGAAGCCCTTCTGACAAAATGGCTGGGGGGACGGGACCTGCCGGAACGGGGCCCGGCGGCCGAGGCCGAGGACGGTGGACCCGAGGGACTCGAAGAGCTTGAGGAGCTTGAGGAGCTCGAAGAGTTGGAGGAGGAGCTTGAGGACGCGCCGTCTGCGGCGGAAGCGACGCAGAGCGGCAGGAGCGCCGCAGACCCTGAAGCGCTGGACGGCGAGGAGCTCCTGGACACCTTCTTCGGAAAGCGGGATACCGTGGTGTCCCTCCTGGGCCGTTTCCTCGACAGGACCAGGGACCAGCTGGGGGCCCTTCCCGGACTCGTGGAGCAGGGCGCCTGGGAAGACGTCAGGCTGGAGGCCCACACCATCAAGGGCAGCTCCCTCAACCTGACGGGAAAGGCGCTGGGGGGCGCGGCGGCGCGCCTTGAGCTCATCGCCAAGGAAGGGGGAGGAGCGCAGGCCGCCGAAGCCCTGCGGGACCTTCAGAACGCCTTCGCGGCCTTCTCCGCCGCGGCGGAGCGCTTCATCGCGAAGTGGGCCCCCCGCGCCCCCATGGTCACCCCT
>CAYUPG010000163.1:5912-6731 GCA_964446515.1 uncultured Treponema sp. | reverse complement strand
CGTCGTCGAAGAGGATGATGAATTCCTCGGGCCGCTTATCCGAGAGGCCGGCGGGAAATAGGTACACCTTGGTCATCAGAGTGCCCGCTTCCCGGGTCTTCACCTTCACCGTCCCCTTCCAGGAGAAACCGGACTTGCCCGAGTGCACCGCCTCCCGCAGCTCCTTCACCGTCTCGGGACCCATGGCGCGGCCGAAGGCGTCGGTGAAGTAGCTGCCCGCGAGGCTGAAGTAGCCCGTGAACAGCCTATCGCAGCTCTCGTTGGCGAAATGGATTACAAGGGAGGAGTCCAGCAGGAGAACCGGAAAAATGCTGTTGATGAAGGGGCGGGCGGCGGCGGGGACTTCTCCGGACCGGGCGGCGGGGACCGCAGCAGAGGGAGAACCCTCTTCGTCAAGGGGTTCCAAGGCATCCAGATCCTCCATGTCTAAGGGTTCAAGAGGGTCTGCCATGCTTGGCCTCCTTGACGAGTTCGGCATCGCTTTTTCTGATATACCGGGGCCCCGCATCCTCATCCTCCCCGCGGCCCTCGCGCCGGTATCGAAGCTCAGCCAAGGCCGACAGTTCCCGCGCCCGGCCGCTGCGGTGGGCCGGATCTATATGCAGCCTGCCGGATGGAATCAGCGTTTCCAAGCCGGTCCCCGCCGCAGGGGCCCCCGGCCCCGTGAGCAGCACCCTGGGTTCGGCCTCAGCCAGGGCGGCCAGTTCCTCGACCGAGGAGTCGGCATCCTCCGTGAGGCGCAACCCTCCGCGGAAGGCCGCGGCGAAGAAGCGGCCCTTCTTGGCGTCCAGGACCGGCAGCACGAGGCCCGGCCAGTTG
>CAYUPG010000163.1:0-5889 GCA_964446515.1 uncultured Treponema sp. | reverse complement strand
AGGGCGACGGCCATGCCCTTGGCCGCGGCGTAGCCGATGCGCAGCCCCGTGAAGGAGCCCGGGCCGCCCATGCAGGCGACGGCGTCCAGCTGATCCGGCTCCATCCTGGCCGACGAGAGGACCGCATCGACGAGCTCCATGAGGCGCTCGGAATGGCGCAGGCCCGCATCGACCTCGAAATACCGACAGCCTTCGGCGTTTCTGAGAGCCACGGAAAGGGTTTCCCCGGCGGCGTCCAAGGCGAGGATGGTCATCCCAAAAGCTCCTCTAGATCGGGCCCCGAAACGGAAATCCGCCTGCGGCCGTCTTCCAGGATTTCCATGTCCACCCGCACCGCCCCGGAAGGCAGCAGGTCCTCGATGCGCTCGCTCCACTCCACGACGCAGACCCCGTCTCCCTGAAAATACTCCTCCATTCCAATGGCCTCCCCGTCGGCTTCGTTCCGAAGCCGATAGGCATCCATGTGGTAGAGGTTAAGGGATCCTGCGTATTCAGAGATGATGGTGTAGGTCGGGCTGGTGACGGACTCTCCTATGCCCAAGGCCCGGGCGATGCCCCGGGTGAGGGTGGTCTTGCCCGCCCCGAGGCCGCCGCGCAGGGCGATGACCAGGCCGGGCCTTCCTATGCGGCCCAGCCGCTCCCCCATAAGCTCCGTCTCCTCAGCCGACGCGGTGATGAAATCCCTCAGGGCAGTGCTCCCGAAGCGTCCATGCCTGCGACCAGCTCCTTCAGCCCCCGAACCAGGGGTATGAGGGGATATTCTACATCATCCAATAGGTTGACGGTCGTTTCCTTGGCCCCGGTGGGTTTCGTTTCTATGGAGAACTCGATACGCCTATCCAGGCGGTCGCCCAAGAGTTCGATGACCGCGGTGCCCGTGAAGAGCCTTCTGTAGTAGATCGGCACATCCTTGCGGACGACATCCTTGATTTCCAGTATCGTCATTTCCTCAAAATACTACGCTATCGTAGTCCTCCGGTCAATCCTGGTCGTATTCATAGACCATGGCGTGTATCCCGTTAAGGGTCTTGCGGGGCAGCTTAACGAACTGTATGTGCATTATGCCCCCCATGGTGCCCGTCCTGTTGGTCCTCACTATTCTTCCCAGGGCCGCCAACGTCCGATCGTGGGGATCGTCGAATTCGATGCGCAGGAAGACGCCGGAGGATAGGGCCGCGGCGCTCTTGATGGAGCATCCCCCCGCCGAGATGTCCATTATGGTTCCTAGGGATCGACGGTCGTCCACCACCGTTTTTTTCTCAATCTTTTTTCCCACCAGGCGCTCCTCCACACGGACGAGGGAAAAGAAGCAGGAAAGGTGGGTTTGTCTGCGCTTGTGGCGCCGGTTGGGCAGGGACTGCACCTTGTCGGAGTGGGCCAGCTGAAGGGCCGGTCCCCGGGGCGTGTCCAATACCCCCAGCACCCGGGTCTCGATGCGGTAGCCTTGACTGGATCTTGCGTAGAAGGACAATTGCACCTTGGCACCCCGGGTAAAGCGGAGGGGCGTCCCCACGGCGCTCCTGGGGCATTCCACCACCAGCTGATCTCCCTTCGCGCTGATGATCTTGATGGGATAGGTTTCATCCTTGGGGGTTATGATGGTGGCCGCCATGTTGTCCGAGAGCTTCCGGCTGGAACTGATCTTTCCGGAGCTGCTCTGGGCCTGCTCGACCGTATCGCGGATCGAGAAGAGCAGGGATTTGTTCTCTTCGGCAAGGGCTTCGGTGTCCGCGGTCTTATCGATCTCCCGGTATGCCCGCTTGAAGTGGCGATCTAGGACCGCACCGTTGGCCAAGGTTGCCTCGGGGTCGGTGACGCCTCCCTTCCGGAATATGGACTCCAGGAGGACCACCTGGTCCCTGTCGAGGCCGTAGGCGGCGGCGGCGCGCTTCAAGACCCAGGGGCTGAAGCGCCGCGGACCGACGGAGCCGCCTCCGCCGGAGCCTCCGACGCCGTTCTTGGCGATGTTGACGATGATCAGGATCACCACGCCCACGCCCAGCAGCGCCAGAAGGACCATGGCGGCCCGGGGATCCCCTTCGTCCAGGTAGGAAACTTGCAAAGGCAGCATGCCGGCCTCCCCTAGGCCGCCGACCGCAGAAGGTCGGTAAGCGCGGCGCCGAGGGCCCTAAGGCGGGGCGCGATCTCGTATTCCGCCAAATCTCCTACCAGGACGGCGTCCTTGGTCTCGTAGGCCTCCAGAAGCTCCCTGAGGGCGGCGGACAATTCATCCATAAAGGTCCTGAAGGGGAGTTCGGCTACCGATCCGGCCTCCAGGGAGCATCCGGCCAGGGCGAGTATGGGCATAAGGCGGAACAGTTTTTCCGTAGCCCGGGTGAAAAGGGCAATAGATTCCGCCGCCCGGCCGTCCTTGCCGGTCTGAAGGTCTAAGGGGATGTCTTCGAGCCTCAGGGCGGCTTCTTCCAAAAGCCCGCTCAGAACGCCCAGGGCCGCCAGGGGCTCTTCAAGCTCCGCCAGGCGCTCCCTGAGCGCAGCGGCCGCGGCGGCCGTCAGTTCCCCATCGCCCACGAAGGCCCCGGCAACGGTGCCGTACAGCTCCGCATCGGTCCTCCGCAGGTGGGCGGCGGCGGCTCCGTCCCGCCACTCTTTTTCCAGGTGTTCCCGAAGCTCGGTTCGCGCCGAGGCTTCCAGCGCCGTCAGGGATGCCGTCAACGCCTCGCGCCGCAGATCGGCCCAGGAGGACACCCTGACGTCAATAGTCTCGATGAGCGAAAGCTCCGTATCGTACAGCTTATCGAGGGTACCAAGCCCGTGGACCGTCCCATCCGTCGTGATTCCGCTTATGCTGTACCCGGTTTCTTCCAGCCACGCGGAAAGCGCCGACAGGAGCTCCCCCACGGTCCGTTCGCGCTCAAGGGTGATGTCCGCCTTCTCTCCATTTATTGTAATCCGCATGCACGACTCCCTGAATTTCTACCTATCGTTTGAGCGATTGCTGAATTGATCGATGGACGACGAGGGGCGCTCCATCCTATTGAGGGCGCCTTCCATGAGCCCGTACTGGCGCTTGAGATTCGCCTCCTTTGCGGCGATCTGCTTGTCCAGGGCCTCGACGCGGCGCTCTTCCTGGCCTATCCGGGTGTCGATGCCCCGGGTCTTGAGGGCGACTATGCCGCCGGTCTCCACGTAGGGCCGCAGCAGGGTATCCACCGAATAGGCGAAGCCCGAATCTATGATGAGGTCTCCGTCCGTGTCGGAACCGAAGAGTTCCCGCGCCGCCGGCAGGTTCGTACGCAGCGCCGCATCCAGGACCTTCTCGTCGATCTCCAGGTAGCCCCGCAGGCGGGATGCGTCGTAGCCCCCCGAGCCCCTGCGGCTGTCGGTGCTTACCCCCAGCTGGGAAAGTATGGCCATATCCCGTTCTGCGCTGGTGGGGTAGACCGCCGAGACGGTCCGCTGAAGGGCCGACCTGAACTGGTTCAGGGTGGAATCGCCCTGCATGGTGCCCAGCTTTTTCCGCATATCCTCCTGCTCCTCCTTGGAGAGGTAGGAAAGCTCCTGAATGAGGTTGTCGTCGTTCCTGGTCAGCACGTTGACGTCCGCCATGATGCGGTTGTAGTTGCCCACCAGGGCGATGACCGCTTCCTTGGCCGCATCCCTGTTGGGCTCCACCGCCAGGCGTACCGGCCTCTCGGAGGCGCCGTGGATATTGACGGTCACTCCGGGGATAAGGTCCGAAACGGCGTTGCTCGGTCTGCGCACCTCTATCCCGTCCATGGCTATCAGGGCGTCGGAGGCCGTGGAGATGGGGCTTCGGGGCTTGTAGCCGGAATAGGCGTCCGGATCGAATACCCTGATGTTCCGCACCGATACGTCGCGATGGGTGTTCCGGTTGGCCAGCTCCAGGGCCACGATGTCCTTGCCGCCGGAATATTCCCCCAGCCTGAATTGACGGGGGGCGAATTCGGCACCGTCGGAGACGGGCGGCAAAGGCGCCGTCGAGCCGTCGGAGAATACCAGGTTGAGGATCTGCGGATCGTCCACCCGTTTGGGCGCGGGAGGGGGCGTCCATCGGGGGAGAGGTACGGAGGAGGGATCGTTGGGGATAGTGATGCCGCCGTAGCTGACGCCGCCGGGATCGGGCAGGGCGGGACCGGGCGGCGGGCCCTGAACCGAAGCGTCTTCGGAGGGCCGCAGGGCCACGGCGATCTCCAATTCCAAGGTCAAGGAACTGCCGCTCCCCAGGGACGGATCGAAGGGGATGCGCGCGCGGCCCTCCGCCGCGACACCCAGAACGCCGTCCGCCGCGCTCACCTTGGGACGGCTCGGCTCATCCGCCGCCCTGCCGGAAGCGGCGTCCACCGTCCGGGATGAATCGTTTACCCGTTCGATCATGCCGGTTTCCAGGGCCATGGACTCTGCGGCTTTGGCGAAGCCCAGACGATTCTCCGTTCCGGTGACCCGGGATTCCATGACCAGGGACCGCGTTCCCGGCTCCACGGTGATGAGATCCGCACGGATCTTGTCCCTGCCGCGGCGGTTGAGGGCATCGACGAATTCCCTGAGGGTGCCCCCGCGGAAATTGAAGACGATTTCTTCCTTCCCTACGGAGAATGCGTAGTCCCCGGCCTCCACCCTATGGTTTTCCGCCAGGGGCCGGGAGAGGAAACGATCGGCCGAGGCGGCCTTTTTAACCGTGAAGGTGCGCTCCTGCTCGGAGGCTTCCCTGGTGGCGGTGCCGGTGAGCACCGATTCGTCGGTGGAACGGGCTATGCGCTCGGTGAAGGGGTTCTGGAAGGAGTAGAGGGCTCTGGCGCTTTCCCTGAGGGCGCCCATGCGCCTGCCGACGTCCTGCCAGACGGTCTTCTGGTCCCGAAGTCCTTCGATGTTCTTTTCGGCCCGTTCCTTGGGAATGCGCTCGACCTTCATGAGGTCTTCGATGAGTTTTTCCGTCTCGAACCGGCTCTTGACTCCGGGTATATAGATGTCCGACATCGGCCCCTACGTATCAGCCCGACCTACACGCGCTCGTCGAAGAGGAGCCCTATCATCTCCTTGATCTTGAGGTGCAGACGCTGCAGTTCTTCGGGCGGAAGTTCCTTAATCACCTTATCGGTTGCCGGATCGATGACCTTGACTATCACCTCTTCCAATTCCCGGTTGACCTCGAAACGAAGCTTCTTGTTGAAGGCCAGGCTGATCTTTTCCAGATCCGCGGTGGTCTCGCTCAAATTCACGACGGGCTTTTTCTCCTGCAAGGGTGTCTCAACGGGGGCTGCCGCCTGGACGGCTTCGGCCGCCCTGCTATGCTGCTGCCCCGAGGGCAGGCGTTCTTGCGGGAGCTCGCCGGCGGGATATCCGTATCCCACTGCGGCAACGTTCATACCCATAGGTACCTCCCTGTAATGCAATAAAAAAGGACGGAGGAAGGGCGCGATCTTCCCCCGTCCCGCGTTCCAAAAGACGACGTCCAGAGGTCTCTTAGTCCGCTTGTCTACCGTCAACGGATGGTGCGGCTGTTCCGGACCTTAGCCAAGAAGCTGCATCACCGACTGGGTGCGGGTATTGGCCTGGGCCAACATCGCGTTCCCCGCCTGGGAAAGGATCTGATTCTTGGTAAAGGTTACCATCTCCGACGCCATGTCCGCGTCCCGGATCCGGGATTCGGAAGCCTGCAGATTCTCGGCGGCGATGGCGACGCCCTTGGCGGCCATCTCGAAGCGATTCTGGTACGCGCCCAGATCCGCCCGCTGCTTGGAAACCTGCTTGAGCGCGGAATCGACGATTCCGATCGCCTGGTTGGCGTTCTCCGGCGTAGCGATGGTGATCATTCCGGATTCACCCTGAGCGCCCTGAAGACCGAGGGCGGCGGCGGTCATGGTCCCGATGAACACTTGTTCGCTCTGGTCCATGTTCGCTCCGACCTGG
>CAYUPG010000162.1:0-6786 GCA_964446515.1 uncultured Treponema sp. | reverse complement strand
GGTAGAGCAACGCCCTTTTAAGGCGTGGGTCACTGGTTCGAATCCAGTGCGGCTCAATCGGTACTCTGAAAAGCCCGGCCGTCGGCGTCGGGTTTTTATATTTCCCCAGTGAAAATAAAACTGTTTTCAGATGCGGCATCATGCCGTATACTCTTTTCCTATGGAAAATACAAAGCATAGAATCGGCGTGGTTGCTCTTAGGGACGTGCGGAACGGGGCCGCCTAGATCATGCGGCGGTCTTGGAAAGCGGCGACGCTTCTGCTGTTCATGGAGGCTGCGGTTTGGGCCCATGACCAAATTCCGGGATTCGACCTCTTCTCCGGCCACGCGGCGGTGATGCTCGCCGTCGACAGCGCCTCGGGTCGCATCCTGGACGCCAACGCTTCGGCGGCGGCCTTCTACGGCTATTCCCGGGAGGCCCTGCGGGGCATGACCATCTACGATATCAACATGTACGAGCCTGCGGACGTAAACCTCGAGATGGAGCGGGCCTCCTTGGAGGAGCGCCGGTACTTCATCTTTCCGCACCGCCTGGCCTCGGGGGAAGTCCGTACCGTGGAGGTGTATTCGTCCCCCGTATACGTGCCGTCCCTGGGCGCGCAGGTCCTGGTCTCGGTGGTCCATGATGTCCACGATCGGGCGCTCCAAGCCCCCGACGTGGAAGAATACCGGAGCCGTCTCACCGCCCTGGTGGAGCGGAGGGCCGGTGAGCTCTACGCCGCCCGCGCCGCGTCCATCGGCGTCGCCGCACTTTCGGTCGCCTTCCTCATAGCGGCAGTCTTTTTCATCGTCCTTTTCTGGACCCAGCGGAAGAACGCCGCAGCCCTCCGCGGAGCCTTGGAAGAAAAATCCTATCTCCTCAAGGAATTGCAGCACCGTGTCAAGAATACCCTCAATACCGTCGCGGCGATGGTGGAGATAGAGGGAGGGCGCCATGCGGGGGGGCGGTGGCCGCGGCGATGGGCGCCCTCTACCACAGAGTGGAGGCCCTCGCCCTGCTCTATCAGCGCCTCTATGAGGGAAACCGGGATACGGATATCGAAGCGGTTTCCTACCTGCAGGGACTCGTGACGACCTTGCGCGCATCATTCAAGGATTCCTACGGGGATGTGCTCTTTCAGTCCTCCGTGAACGAATTGTTTCTTGATGCCAAAAGGGCCTCGAACGTCGGCCTTATAGCCAACGAGCTGGTCACCAACGCCCTCAAGTACGGCAGGCCGAAGCTCGGGGAGAATGGAGCCGTAGCCGTTGCGGTTCTCCTGGATAGGACCGAAGACGGGGTCGTCCTGTCCGTGCGGAACTACGGGAAAGGCCTGCCGGAGGAATTCTCCGTGGATTCGGGCGAAGGTTTCGGTCTCCTGGTCTCCCGGGAGTTCGCCAAACAGATGAAGGGATCCCTCTTTGTCCGGGAAGATCGGGCGGACGAATCCGTCACCTTCGGCGTCGCCTTTCCCCTGTAGCGCCGCGGTGCGTCGGCGCGGGCAGCCAGACGGCTTTTCCCGCCTTCCATCGATACAGGGACCTGCCCTCTCCGGCGTCAAGCACTGAAAAAGCCAAATTCGCCAAGGCCCCTGCGCGGAAGCGGAGCTCCGGCATGGCGGGCCTGGGGGCCGCCGGATCGACGGGCCAGGAAAAGGGGATGAAGGGTGCGCCGTATCTCAGCTCCACCGCGTCTTCCGGCAGGGGCGGGGGAGAAAATTCCGCCGCGAAATCGCGGATCGTGATGAAGCCGTCATTCCCTGCATCGGTGCAGCCCGCCCTGAGATCCCTGGCGGCGGCGGTCAATTCTTCGGGGCTCAGGGGTCTGCGGAGGCGGGCCATGAAGAGAGCGTCCGGAAAGCTCCTCGCCCAGGCCCGGCCGGAACGGAACAGCGCCTCCCTTCGGGCCCTGAGTTCCCCCGCCGCGTCCCGGTGGGGGATGAGTACGAGATAGCGGTATCGCCGTTCCTGCGTTTCGTTCATGTTTTCAAAGTCCCCGTTCCATGATACAGTGGGTGAACAGACGTGTAAAGGAAGGTCGTGAAAGGACATGAAACATAAGACTAGGCTCCTGGTGGATCGTTTGGTCGGCACCATTTCGGCGTGGCCGGCGATTGAATGCATAGCCCTCAACGAAGCCGCGGCCCCCGATACCCTGGACCCCTATTTCGCCCTCATTCTGGATGTCTACCACGACGGCCCCATCCCGGGCCCCAACGCCCGGCTTGCGGCCTACGGCGAGGACGCCGCGGTTTTCGAAACCTCGGCTCAATCCAACAAGGATCGCTTCCTCATCGGCAACCTGCCGGTTCGGATCGAATACAAATCGATCGCCAAGGTCGATGAGCTGGTGAGCATCGCGGACGCCAAGACGGACCAGCTCTGGCTCATCAAGGATTCCGGGACCTACGGCTTCTACCGCCTGGCCCACGGGGAGATCCTCTTTCGGCGCAGCGAGTGGATGACGGGCATCCGGGAGCGCCTCGGCCGCCTGGGGGACGAATTCTGGAATCAGATGCGGGAAGCCCACCAGTCAAAGATGGAGCATTTTCTGAGCGACCTTGGGGCGGCCCTCATCCAGGGCGACGATTTCCACTACCTGCAGTCTTCCGCCGGGTTCATCAAGAATGCCTGCGTCGCCCTGTTCTGCATAAACCGCCGCTTCGAACCATCCCACCGAGGCTTCACCGACCAGGTCAAGGCTCTGCCCGTACTGCCCGGGGATTTCGTCGGCCGCTTCGAGAGCTTCCTGCGCAGCGATCCGGAGATGACCGTCGAGCGCAAGTATTCCCTGGCTCAGCTGATAGCCCGGAGCGTCATAGCCCTGTGACGCTGCATAAACCGGCCGCAGCGGCGCTGCTGCTCGCCCTGGTCCTGCTCGTTCCCGCCTGCGCCTACCGCAGGGTCTCCGAGGTGCCGCTGACCGGCGCCGGCGGCAGTTCGGCAGCCTTGCAAGCCCTGAGCCGCCGTGCCCGCACCGGTGCATTGCCCCTCAATGCGGCGGATCCGGGAAAGCCCGCTTCCCTGGACTATGACGCCGGGGGACTGGACGCGGAAGGAGCATCCTTGGAAGTGGAGTACCGCATCGAGTCGGCGGAGGGCGCTGTGCCCGCCGAGTCCGGAATTACCCTGGTGCTCCGCATGGAGGGTGAAGACTCTTGGGCTCTTCCCTTGGACGGCGGCTTCCTCGGCATCGGTGCCGAGGCGAAGATCCTGCGCTACCGCGTGCCCCTGGGCGGGAATCGCCTCGGCCACCTGTCCGTTTCGGCGGAGTTCCCTGAGGGGGCGCCGCAGGGGAATGCGCAGGAAAAGCCTGGACAGGGGCCGGTTTTCCACCTCATGGGGCTGCGCATCCTTCCCCGCTGGTTCGGCTACGCCCTGGAAGGGGAGACGCTTACGGCCAGTCCTTTCGTGGCCCCGGATCGGGGCGGATCTGGCGCTGCGGCCATAATTTTGGACCCTCCGGCTCGGTTCCGGCCCGCCTCCGGAGCGGAGCTCAGCTTCGGCGACGTCGGGACCCGCCTTTTCCTGGGCATCGGACAAAGGGACTACGAATACCGCGCTCCCGGTGTTCACCGCGCTCCCGTCCATCGCTTTCCCCTCCGTGGTCTTTCCGAGGACCCCTATCCGATCAGGCTTTCGGGCGCCGTCTTGCCGCCCTTTCTCGTCTTGGAGGCGGAGGCGGAGCGCCTTTTTCCCCGAGATCCCATACCGGCGGATCCCGCGGTGGTGCTGGGCTACAGTCGGGATGCCTGGCGAGACCGGCGCTACGAGGTGTTCGCTTGGGACCGCTTCCCGTCGATCCTGATCTTCGACACAGCGGACTACGCCGTGCAGGATAGGCTTTTCAAGCGCCTAGCCTTCTACGTGGAGAAGGCGGGGTTCCGGGGCCGCCTTGCCCGGGATGAGGAAATAGCCGATCTCCACGGCTGGAACGCCCACGACTACCGGGCGGAGGACTTGGCTTCCTTCTTCGAGCTTGCCCGTACATCGGGCTTCGTTCTGAACGCGGAGGAGCGGGAGCTGGAGTCGGTGCTGTCTGCGGCGGGGATCATCGCGAAGGGGGCCGGGGGCTACGCTCCCGGAGCCGGGGCCGTCATCTCCCTATCCAGGGAGTCTGAGCCCTACCTCAGGAGCCTCTTCATGGTGCACGAGGCCTACCACGGCCTCTTCTTCGTCGATGCCGATTTCCGGGACTTCGCCCGGGAACGCTGGGAAAGCCTAGAGCCCCGGGCCCGGACCTTCATCGCCTCCTACTTCGATTTCCTGCGCTACGATACGGCGGACGCCTACCTCATGAAGAATGAGCTCATGGCCTACTGCCTGCAGCAGCCCGTGGCTTCGGCGGGCCGCTACTTCGGGAAGACCTTGGCCGAGCGGCTGGATGCGGACCCCCGGAGAAGGCATGTCCTTCCGCCGAAGGACGAGGCGTCGGGCACATGGCCGGCGATCGCGGAGCTGTTCTCTTCCGAGGCCGCGGCTTTCTCCGCCTATGCGGAGCGCCGCTGGGACTTGTCGGCCGGCAGGGTGTGGCGCTACTACCAGAGGTCCCGCAGCAGCGCCGAGCGCTGAGACCCGGCCTTGGCCGCCATTTCCAGTCCCACATTGAAGCGCCGCTCCGCCTCCAAGGTGGTGGGCGGACCGTGCCCCGGAAGCACCGCGCAGTCCCCCGGCAGGGAGAGCAGCTTGCTCCTGAGGGCGCCCGCCTGGATGGCCGCCCCGTAGGAGCTGGCGGTGGTTCCCACCAAGCCCGCGCTGAGGGCGTCGCCGGTGAAGAGCAGGTGTCCTATCTTGTAGGCCGCGGAATCCGAAGAATGGCCGGGGACGGAGAACACCTGGATGACGAAGGGTCCGATGCGCACCACGTCACCGTCGTGGATGAGGTTTGTTCTGTGGTCGCAGACCATGTGGTTGACCCCGTAGATCTCGGCGTCGTAGATCTTCTTGAGGGTCCGCAGGCCGTGAACGTGGGAGGCGTGGTCGTGGGTGACCAGGATGCCCCGGACCGCGTAGTCGTTTTTTTCGATGAAGCCCAGGATCTTCTCGTCCATGCACCCGGGGTCGATGATGATGGCTTCCTTCGGGGCGTCCGAGGAGCTTTCTCCGCCGCTTCCCAGGATGTAGCAGTTGGAGAAGCCGTAGAGGCAATAGTGAAAATAGACCTTCATGTCATTCCCCCAGCTCGAATATCGCTTCCGCGGTATTCGACGATTTGAAGGATACCCGTTCCTGTCGGGTCTTTATGAAGAAGGTCTTCTTGATATTGCAGTCGATGAAGTCCGCCGATTCTATGCGGGAGGCGATGAAGCGGCTGTTGTAGAGGTTAGAATCGTTGAAGGTGCAGTCGGAAATCGCCGAGCCTCCAAAATTGACGTGCACCAGTTCGGACCCCTCGAAGGTGCAGTCCCTGACCTGGGCTCCGGCGAAGGTGACGAACTGTATGTCGCTCTTGGAGAAGTCGCACCCGGCAAATTCTGCGAAATCGAAGAAGCTCATCCGGACGACGGATTCGGTGAATAGGCAGAGGCTGAAGACGGCCCCGGAAAAATTGCAGCCGAAGAAGCGCCGGTGCGAAAAATCAACCCCATCGAAGCGAAGGCCTCCTGCGTTCAGATCCCGGATGTCCTGGCGGCCGCCTATGTACATGGCGATGCGGTCCGCTTCCATTCCGGGGTCGGCGGCGTGGAGCGCGCAGGTCTTGGCGCCGGAGAGGGAGGGGCGGCCGCAGCCCGCGGCGCAGGGAGTGACGGAATACATACCCGTATCATAGGCGGAGGAGGACGGCGGTGCAAGGGCCTTGCGATTTTGTGCCCGTCGGAGCTATGATGCGCCTATGTGTTGGTACTGCGGATCAGCCGTCACGGATCAGGAGCCCCTGGGCCGATCCCAACGGTGCATCGATTGCGGAAGGGACCTGCGGTCCTGCAGGAACTGTCGCTTTTTCCTCCCCGATTCCCGCAGCGGCTGCGCCGAGGCTTCCGGAGAAGCTCCATCCGATAAGGAACGGGCAAATTTCTGCGATTGGTTCTCACTGAATCCGCGCCTGCGGTCCCAGGGCTCCGGGGCTTCCGCGGCCCGTTCCGCGGAGGCCAAGGCAAAGTCCGCCTTCGACGGCCTCTTTTCCTCGTAGCCCTATGAGACGACGACCCGTAGCCTTTATCGATTCCGGGGTGGGCGGCTTGCCCTACTGCGCGGCCTTCCGGAGCCTTGCGCCCGCAGAGAGCATCCTCTATGTGGCCGATACGGCCAACTTCCCCTACGGCCCCAAGTCGAGGGACGAATTGGCGGCCCTGCTCGTCGCTCTTGTCTCCCGCCTGCGGGAAACCGAAGACCCGAAGCTCGTCGTTCTGGCCTGCAATACCGCGACCATCTCTTCCATCGACGCCCTCCGTCTGGCCTTCCCGGGCCTTCCCTTCGTGGGGACGGTTCCCGCGGTTAAGCCTGCCGTGCTGGCGAGCGGCCGGAAAAGGATAGGCGTCATTGCCACGCGGCGGACGGTGGAGGAGCCCTACATCCGAGATCTTGCGGAGCGCTGCGCTCCCGGCTGCGAGGTTTTGGGAACGGCGGCGCCCGAGCTGGTGGATTTTGTGGAGTACCGCTATGCCGCGGCTTCGGAGGAGGAGCGGCTGGCTGCGGTGCTGCCCTACGTGGACGACTTCCGCGCCCGCGGCGTGGACGGCTTGGTCCTCGGGTGCACCCATTTTCTGTACCTTGCGCCCCAGTTCACCGCCGCCGCGGGGTCGGAGCTGGGCATCTTCCATTCCCTTGACGGCGTCGCCCGGCGGACCCTGTTCCTTCTGCGGGAG
>CAYUPG010000161.1:6585-6798 GCA_964446515.1 uncultured Treponema sp. | reverse complement strand
CGTGGCTGACCACCAGGACCACCCCGGCGAAGCTGTCCATGGCCTCCTCCAGGGCGCGCATGGTGTTCACGTCCAGGTCGTTGGTGGGCTCGTCGAGGAGCAGCACGTTGGCGCCGTCCTTGAGCATCAGGGCCATATTCAGGCGGTTGCGCTCGCCCCCGGACAGGACGCCCACCTTCTTCTGCTGGTCGCCCCCCGAGAAGTTGTACCAGG
>CAYUPG010000161.1:0-6562 GCA_964446515.1 uncultured Treponema sp. | reverse complement strand
CCCTGGAGTTCACCTCCTTGGTGCCCCCCAGCTTGATGAGGTCCAGTCCGTCGGAGAGCTGCTCCCAGACCGTCTTGTTCGGGTCAAGCCGATCCCGCATCTGGTCCGCATAGGCTATCTTGACGGTCTCTCCCAGCTTCAAGGAGCCGGAATCGGGATTCTCCAGGCCGGCGATGAGCTTGAAGAGGGTGGTCTTTCCCGCGCCGTTGGGGCCGATGATGCCCACGCAGGCTCCGGGCGGGACGGTGAAGTCCAAATCCTGGAAGAGCACCTTCTCTCCGTAGGCCTTGGACAGCTTTTCCGCCTGGACCACCACCTGTCCCAGGCGCGGACCGGCAGGTATGGTGATGCGGTTGTCCCGCACCTTTTCCCGGGCGTCGTCCTGCAGCAGCTTCTCGTACTGGGTGATGCGGGCCTTGCTCTTGGCGTGGCGCCCCTTGGGGCTCATGCGTATCCACTCGAGCTCCCGCTGCAGGGTCTTGCGCCGCTCGCTCTCGCCCTTCTCCTCCTGGGCCAGGCGCTCTTCCTTCTGCTCCAGCCAGCTGGAGTAGTTGCCCTTCCACGGGATCCCTTCGCCCCGGTCCAGTTCGAGTATCCAGCCGGCCACGTTGTCCAGGAAGTAGCGGTCGTGGGTGACGGCGATGATGGTGCCCTCGTACTGCTGGAGGTGCCGCTCCAGCCAGGCCACGGTCTCGGCGTCCAGGTGGTTCGTGGGCTCGTCCAGGAGGAGTATGTCCGGCTTTTTGAGGAGGAGCCGGCAGAGGGCCACCCGACGCTTCTCGCCGCCGGAAAGCACGTCCACCACCTGGTCCGCGGGCGGACAGCGCAGGGCATCCATGGCCAGCTCAAGGCGGCTGTCCAGGTTCCATCCGTCGGCAGCTTCGATCTTCTCCTGGAGCTCCGCCTGGCGGGCCGCCAGCTTGTCGAAGTCCGCGTCCGGATCCCCGAAGGCCTCGCTCACCCTGTCGAACTCCGCCAGAAGATCCACGATCTCCTGGACGCCCTCGGAGACCACGTCCTTGACGGTTTTTCCCGCCTCAAGGAGGGGTTCCTGCTCCAGGTACCCTATGGTGTAGCCCGGACTGACGGAGGTCTCGCCTGCGAACTCCGTATCCACCCCGGAGAGTATCTTGAGGAGGCTGGATTTTCCCGAGCCGTTGAGGCCTATTACGCCTATCTTGGCGCCGTAAAAATAGGAAAGGCTTATGTCCTTGAGGACCTGTTTGGTACCGTGCTTCTTGGAAACACGGTACATGGAATAGATGATCTTCTTGTCGTCGACGGTTGCCATAGGGGCCAGTATAGCCTAAATCGGCCCCTATGCCGAGATGCCGGCGCGCGGACGGACCTGCTTCGGGGCCGCCTGAGGGAAGAAGACCGCCGTCTCAGCTCAGGGCGAAGACTCCCCACCAGTGGAACACCGCCCCCGCCAGGACGAATACGTGCCAGGCGACATGGGTGCCCCGCCGAACCTTCTCCTTGTACAAGAGGGTCCCGGCGGTGTAGGCGAGACCGCCGGCGATCAGCCAATAGAGGCTCGCTTTGGGCAAGGCCGCCGTAAGGGGCTTCCAGCCCACGATTATGGCCCAGCCCATGAGGATGTAGACCGCCACTTCTATCTTCTTGAGCTTCTTGAAGCCCACGGAATAGAGGACGATTCCCAGGGCTGCGAGGCCCCACTCTATGCCGAAGAGGGTCCAGCCCCAGACTCCCCGCAGGGCCACGAGGCAGAAGGGAGTGTAAGTTCCCGCGATGAGCAGGTAGATGGCCGAATGGTCCAGGACCCTGAACACCCGTTTGGCCCCCTCGTGCTGGATGGCGTGGTAGAGGGTGGATGCGAGGAACATGAGTATCATGGACGCGGTGTAGATGACGTAGGAGGTGACCGCGACTCCGCCGCCTCCCGACCCTCCCAGAAGGCCCGTCGCCCGCAGGGTAAGCACTACGAGGCCCGCTATGGCTAGAAGGACTCCGATGCCGTGGAGCACGGAGTTCGCGATTTCTTCCCCGGGGGTCTGGAAGGGGAGGGGCGATGGGATGCGTGATGCCGATTGCCGATGCTGCTTCATGATACGGTATTCGACACGCAGGAGCCTAAGGGGTTGCATCCCTCCAGAGGAACCTGAAGGTCGGCTCCTCCGAGCCCAAGCGGTCTGCGAGGTAGGGCAGGCATTCCCCCAAAGCGGCCTTGAGGGTCCAGGGAGGATTGAGGAGGGCAAGGCCGCTGCCGTACATGCCCCGTTCGGAATCCGGCGCCGGCCGCAGCGCCAGTTCCGCTAGGCAGGCGTTGCCCCGGTGGAGGGAGATGAGGCGCTCCCCCAGTTCCCGGGCCTCCGGTCTGTTGAGGAGGGGGTACCATACCAGGTACACCCCCTGGGGAAAGCGCCGCAGGGCTTCGCCGAGGGTCCGGGGCACCTCCGCATAGTCCTCCTTCATCTCGTACGGGGGATCTATGAGGATGCAGGCCCGGCGTTGGATCGGGGGCAAGAGGCCCGCAAGGGCCCGCAGCCCGTCCTCGTAGAGCACCCTGCACCGGCGATCCTCCGCGCATTCTTGCCTGAGGAGCTCGTAATCAGTCCCGTGCAGCTCGAAGAGGACGGCCCTGTCCGTTTCCCGCAGCAGTCCGCGGGCCAGGGCGGGAGACCCCGGGTAGCGCCGGCCTGCTCCCCCTTCCGCGAAGTGCTCCAAGATGTCGAGGTAGCGCCGCAGCTCCTCGGGCATCCCGTCTTCCCGGGAAAGGCGGCCTACGCCCGTCTCCCATTCCCTGTTCTGCGCGGCATAGCCCTCCTCAAGGGGATAGGACCCAGCGCCCGCGTGGGTGTCGATGTAGATGTACGGCCTATCCTTCTTGCCCATGTATTCCAGGCAGTGCCGGAGGACCAGGTGCTTCAGGACGTCCGCGTGGTTGCCCGCGTGGAAGGCGTGGCGGTAGCTCAGCATGGTGCCATAATAGTCTGCCCTGCGGGGCCGCACAAGCGGCTACGCACAAGCGGGGCCGCACGCTCCGTCAACCCCAATGGGCCTTCCATTTCCATTTGAGGGAATGGAGATTGGAATCCACCGTACCCTTGGGTATGCCTAGCACCTCGGCGATGATCTTATTGCTCGCCTCGAGGCGGCAGCCGGCCAAGCGTCTGCGCATGGACTGGAGTCGTCCGCGGGCCTTCTCGAGGCGTCTCTGCATTTCAGCGCGGTGGGCCGATCCTTCCGGAGCCGCGGCCCACCGGTTTTCATAGGCGATGCATCGGTAGAACTGCGCGGCGATACGCTCCGTAAGCCCATGGATCTCCAGGTCCCTGCGGGCGCGCTTTTCGGCGACCCGGTCCATGAGGTTTTTTAGCGCCCCCTGTTCCATATCCAAGGCCCGGGCTATGCGCGCGGAGAAGTCCGGCGAGACATGGAGGTAGCACTTCAGCGCTAGAATCAAGATTTGCCTTTTGGAGCCGACCGCCGGCGCCGGGGCGGAGCATAGCTCGTCGTATTCGGCTTCCTCGTCGCAGGCGGCATCCTCCGACCTTGCGGTCCAGTAGGCTCCCTCAAAGACCCGCATATCCGCCTCCCGGGAACGGTATTCCTTGATGGACCAGCGCACCAGGGATGCTATATAGGCGTCGAAGCTCGATCCCCGTTCCCTGTAGGCATCGATGGCCTTCTTGATCCGCGGGTAGAGCCAACATAGGTAATCTTGCCATTCCTCGTCTCCCCAAGACCGGACCCTGAAGGCCTGGGCATTCTTGCGGAGGTGGGTGAAGATCAGCGTCTCCAGCTCACCCCGTTCCAGGGTTCCCGAACCGTAGCGGGTGAACCATTCCGTCATGGGCTGATTGTTTTGCACTTGGCGCTCCTTTTGTTTGGTTAGGAGTCGCCAAGCAACAAGTGTGCCCAAAAAACTGCCGTCCAAGGGCGTCCGAAAATGAGTATATTATAATTCTATGCATTATAGCAAATTATTTATCTTTCGCATGGCATGAGAACGTTGCATGAAATGCGGCGTGTTACAAATCGTTACAATTGCAGGCGGAAAATCCGGGAACGGCCGTAAAAATGTCTACCCTGTTACACTTCGTCACAAAACTTCGGCGAAGGCGGCGAGCAGTTTTTCCCGCAGCTCTGCGATGGTTCCCGCCGCGCTGAGCCCCGCCGCCTGCCTGTGACCGCCGCCTCCGAAGCGGGCAGCTATAGATGAGACATCCACCGATTCCCGGGACCGGAGTCCTACGGTGCAGTTCTCCGCGGTCTCCTGGCGTATTACCGCGACGGCCTCTACTCCGGCGACCGATTGGAGCTGCTGATACAGGTTGTCCGAATCCCTGCCCTGCAGGCCGAAACGCTCGGTGTCCTCGAGGTTTTCGTAGGTGAGAAGCAGTTTTCCGTTGAAGTGGGACTGCGAGCGGGAGAGCACCAAGCCCATGAGGATGCGGGAATCGAGGCTCTTTCCGCCCTGTATGGCCTGGAAGGCGGCCTTGGGACTCGCCCCGGCGCGCACCATGCGTGCGGCGCTTTCGAAAACCTCGGCGCCCGATGAGTCCACGTGCCGGAAGAAGCCGGTGTCCGTGCAGAGCCCGAAGAGCAGCAGCTCCGCTTCTTCGACGGTGGGCTGCAGGCCCAGGGCTTCAATGAGGGATAGGGTCATGAAGGTGACCGACGGCGCCTTCGGATCCAGGAACACCACATCCCCGTAGGGAGTGCCCCCCGCGTGGTGGTCTATGGTAGCCGTCGGCAGCCCCGATAGGGACGGCCCGAGGTCTCCGAGGCGTTCCAGCATGGAGCAATCCATGACGATGGCCCTGCTTCCCTCCAGGTCCTGCTCCGCGGGCCCGGGGACGAACCTGGCGGCGTAAGGCATGACTTCGGGCCGCTTGAAGGGCCCGGCGGACACCGGCACGGCGCGCTTGCCCAGGCGGCCCAGGGCGGAGCAGAGGGCGAGCTGGCTTCCCACGCAGTCGCCGTCGGGCTCCTTGTGCCCGGCGACGAAAAAGGTGGATCCCTCGAGAATAAAGGCGCATAGGGCAGGCGGGACGGGTACGGGAATCATGGAACCTCGATCAGCATGTCAGGATGTGGAATTGGCGCTCTCTTCCGGATATCCGGGGCGCGCCGTCTTGGATGTAGACGTCGACTTCGGTGCGGAGCCCAAAATCGGAAAAATAGATACCCGGCTCAATGGAGAAGCAGGCTCCGTCCAGCAGGAGCCTGCCGTCGGGAAACTCAACGGAATCGATATTCGCCCCGGAACCGTGGCACTCCGTGTCGATGCCGTGTCCGGTACGGTGCCGGAGCGCATCGGCGTAGCCGGCGGCCAAAAGAACCCGCCTTACCACCGCGTCCACCGCAGCGCCGGAGGGCCGCCGGCCCGCGGAGAGTTCCCCGGAAATGAAGGCCAGGGCGGCTTCGCGGCCGGATACGAGGTCTGCGAAGGCCTTCGCGGACTGTTCGTCAGGGCGTTCGGCGTAGACTCCCACCCAGGATATGTCGGCATATACGGCGCCTGGGGACTTCTCCTTGGCCCAGAGATCCAGCTGAACGATGTCTCCGGTCCGCAGCTCCTCTCCGTCGCCGGAAAAATCGTAGTGGGGATCCCCCGCGTGGGCTCCCGCCGCGACGATGGGCGGATGGTCCGTCTCGACGCCCCGTTTCTCCATGCCCGCAAGCATGGCGCGGCGCAGATCTCCTTCCCGTATCGGCGTCCCCGACCGGAAGGCCTGCCGGACCTTGTCCCACACTTCTTCCACTATGCCGTAGAGAGCTTCGGCGGCGCGTTCATGGCTCGCGATGCCGTCCCCATCCAGAAGGCCCTTGAGCCGCTGGATCAATGCCGCCGCCGATTCAAGGCGCAGGCCCGCTTCTTCCAGGGTGGCGGCGGTGCCGGCATCCATATGGGAGATTACGGGAAGGGCGGGGTCGAGGTGGGCTCCCCACCGCTTTCCCGCCAGGGGAGAGAGGGCTTTGAGGAACGCTTCCCGGCCGGAATACACGATCTTGGTGCCCGGAAGGGCATCGAGCATGGTCCCCTCCACGGCGTTGACTATCTTGCAGGGCTCTCCCGCCGCGCCTACGGCGTAAACCCAGGGCCGGGAATTCGTTACGCCCGCATCGAGGGAGAGAATTTCGTCGGATAGTTTGTCGCGGTGGCGAAAATTCCAAAAAAGCCACCCGTCCAAGCCTTCTTCACGGATGGCTTTTTGAATCGCGGATATCTTGCCTTCTATCATCAGAATTCCAGCTGCAGTTCCTCGATATCGAATTTGTCGTCGATGTTCGAGCCCTGGGGCAGATTCCCCCAGGACGGATGTGAGAGGTCGCCCCGGACGAACACCCTGATATGGCTGAACGCTCCGTCCTTATAGAAGACGGTCATATAGGGCCAGGTCTTGCCGGTGTTCATCTTGAGCAGCTCGCCTTTGCCGCCGGCCTGGGAAAACCACTTGGCCGGCAGGTAGGTCCTCCCCAGCTCGGCTCCGCTCTTGCGGTACATCACCATGTAGCCGAGCCTATGGGGAAATACCTTCTCGAGAGGAACGTTGACATAATAGTACGAGGACCAATTATCTACGGTCCGTGA
>CAYUPG010000160.1:4328-6847 GCA_964446515.1 uncultured Treponema sp. | reverse complement strand
GGAGCGCCGGGTTGGCCGCCGCGGCGCTTTTCCTGCCGTAGACCTGCAGCGCGGCGATGACGCCGTCGGCCCTGCCCCCGACTTGGAAGACCAGGGGACCCCGACCCAGGAAATCCCGAAGGTCTCGGGTTTCCAGGGCCAGGCGCAGCAGCTCGGGCCGCTTCTCCACCACCACGATGGGCCGCTCTCCGTCCGCCCTCCGCAGGGCTTCTCCGAGATAGCCGAGCCCGAAGCCGAGTATGGCCACGGGTTCCCGGCCGCCCATGCTTAGGGCCAGGCGTTCCGCCTCCCTGCGGGGATCCCTGCCGGAATGAACGAGGGCTCCGGCGGCGAGCAGGGTGGGGTTCCCGGAGGGCGTATCCTGTACGCGGAACTCCGCCGATCCGTTTCCTTCCGGGAGCTGCGCGGCCAGGTCCGGAAAGCGCTCCTTCAGGACCGCCAGGTTCGCGGCGTAGAGGCTCATTCCAGTTCCAAGCGCAGTACGGTCCCGGGCGTCAGGGGCGTCCCCGGCGGGGGGGTCTGCCGACGGACCCAGCCGTCGCCCTCAATCTCCACCTGCAGATCCTCCCGCTGCAGCAGGGGCAGCAGGAGGCGCTTGGAGTAGCCCCGGAGGTCGGGCATGGTGTCTTGCACCGCAGGCGCCTCATCGAGCCCCAGGACGATGGTTCCGGGGTGAAGGGCCTGGGGACTCCTGCCCCGGGGCATGCCCAGGTAGTCGGCCAGGGTTTCCGCGGCCTCCCGGATGGGGGGAGCGGCGATCCTTCCGCCGAGGTAGGATTCTCCCTTGGGCTTGACTATCACGTTGTAGAGGACCAGTGAGGGGTTTTCCGCGGGGAGCAGGGCGATGCAGCTGGCGATGAAATCCGTGGAGGAGTAGGTCCCCGTGGCGGGATTGATCAGCTGGGCCGTGCCGGTCTTGACCGCCAAGGATATGTCCTCAACCCCTGCCCGCCGGCCCGTGCCCGCCTCGGAGGCCGCATCCACCATGTAGCGCCGCAGGGCCCGGGCCGTTTCGGCCTTGAGCACCCGTACCGGCGCCGCGTCGTCGAAGCTCTTGAGGATCCTTCCATCGCTGCCCAGAATGCGCGATACCAGGCGGGGTTTGACCATTACGCCGTCGTTGGCTACGGCCGAAGCCGCCTGGACCATCTGCAGGGCCGAGACCGCGATTTCCTGACCCATGGCTATGGTCGGCTTGGAGCGGGCCGACCAGCGGTCCACGGGCCGCAGGAAGCCCGGCGTCTCTCCGGGGACCCCGGCCCCCGTCCGCCGGCCGAACCCGAGAGCCTGCAGGGCTCCGTAGAAGGCGGCGGAATCCATGCGGTCGGCGGCGTAGGCGGCTCCTGAGTTGCAGGAGTAGGTGATGATCTCCCGCGCCCGCACGGTGCCGTGGCTCCCCAGGCAGTTTATGACTATGCGTTCTCCGGAGGCCGTCGTCCGCTCGTAGCGTCCGTCGCATTCGAAGGCCGTATGCTCTCCGATGGCTCCGGAGTCCAGGATGGCCGCCAGGGAAAAAACCTTGAAGACGGAGCCGGGCTCATAGGCCCAGACCGCGGGCCGGTCCATACGCGAGGTCTCGTCGCTCCCCCTGATGTCGTTGGGATCGTAGTCCGGCAGAGACACGTAGCCCAGGATATCCCCGGTCCGGGGATCCATGGCCACCATCATCACCGCCTCCGCCAGGTTCTGCTCCTTCGTTCTCCGGGCGATCTCCTCCAGGGCATGCTGCACCGCCGTGTCTATGGTCAGGATGACCTGAGCTCCGTAGGCGCTGCCGTCCCGGGGCGCCAGGTCGCCCTCGTAGGCGTACTCGATGCCGCCGAGCCCCTCGTTTCCGTCCCCGACGAAGCCGATGAGCGGACCGGCCAATGTTTTTTCCGGGTAGATCCTGCCCACAACGGGTTCGATGCCCACGCCGCGCAGCCTGCCCGCGCTCTTCGCCGCCTCGATGGCCCGTATGGTGGATTGGTCCACCCTCTTCTTGAGGTAGACGAAGTCGCTGGCGGACTTGGCGATCCGATCCCCGATTTCTTGGGCCCCCAGTTCCAAGATGGGCGCCAGCTCCTCCGCAACCTGCTCGCCGTCGGCGAGTTCAGGCCTCCATACGGTAACGTTGCCGAGGCGGGTCTGCAGGGCGAGGATGCGCCCGTTGCGGTCCAAGATGGGACCCCGTTCGATGCCGGCGGGTCCGGCGGCCTTATCGGGAATCTTATTCGGCCCCAGCATGACTGCCGCGTAGCGGACTAGTACGGCAAGCCCCGCGAGGGCCAGAAAGGATGCGAAAACGGCGAACCGTAGTCTTGTCGGGGGCAGGCCGCCCCGCTGCTTGCTGCCGTCCATGATCATTCGTACCCAAGCACCTTCCCTACGATGAGGTCCGTCGAAAGCGCGCCGTAGGATCGCGAATCGTAGGATTCTTCAGAGTTGTCCCCCAGGGCATAGAACTTTGCTCCCCCCTCGGCCGGCATGCTGCGCTTGACCGCCATGGTGCCCCGGGGCGAGGGGAATACTACGATATC
>CAYUPG010000160.1:0-4318 GCA_964446515.1 uncultured Treponema sp. | reverse complement strand
GGCCGACCCCAGCGCAGGAGATAGCTTCCTGCGCCGGGCAGGCGAAGACCGTAGGCCGCACGGTTGATCACCAGCACCGTCCCGCCTGGGATCGTCGGGGACATGGAATTCCCCTCGGCGATCATGAAGTCAAGAACAAAGAGCTTGATGCAGAGGGCAACGGCCAGGGCGCTCATAACGGCCTTCGCCGTCCTGCCCGGCGGAGAGTCGGATTCCATACGGGCCAAGTATAATGCTCGATGACGATTATGTCGATAAAGCAACATAATGAACGACATCATCGCCGCCCAGAATATACGCCGCCGCCGCTTTGTCCCCAAGAAGCTCAGCGCTCCTCGGCCCGAGCCCGTCGTCAGGCGGAAAGCCCGGGGAGTCCGTCGCGGCATACCATCCATCCTCGCCGGATGGGTCTCCGGCCTGCGCCGCGCGCCGAGGCCGGCGCTGCGGGCGGCCGCGGTCTCCGCAGTCGCCTTCTTGGTCCTGTCGGCCGCAGCTGCGGCGCTGCTCGCCTCCGCATCGACCAAGGGCGCGGAGCATTTTTCCATGGGCGAGGACGGCAGACAGCGCAGCGCCATGGCCGTCTACTCGGGCCTTTCCGCACCCTCCGCGCCCGCAGCCTCCGAGGGCGAGAGCATACCCCTGGATCTGACGGAAAGCTTCGCCTGGGAATCGTACACGGTTAAGCGGGGCGACTCCATTTCGGCCATCGCTTCGGCGCGGTCTCTGTCCATGGATGCGGTCATCGCCTCCAACGGCATCACCAACGCCAAGCGGCTCCAGGAAGGCATGGTGCTCCGCATCCCCAACATGGACGGAATACCCTATACGGTGCGCAGGGGCGACTCCCTGTCCAGGATATCAAAATCCTGGGGCATACCGGTGGAAACGATCCTTGACGCCAACGACCTTGAGAGCGAGACGATCGCCGTCGGGACCACCCTTTTCCTGCCGGGGGCCCGCATGCGGCGGGAGGAGCTCAAGAAGGCCCTGGGCGAGCTGTTCATCTACCCCATCCGGGGACGGCTCACGTCGACCTACGGGTGGCGGAACGATCCCTTCACCGGGGTCAGGCGCTTCCACGCCGCCATAGATCTGGCCGCCCCATTGGGCAGCTCCGTCGGGGCCGCTATGGACGGCCGGGTTTCCGCCCTGGGCACCAATGGGGTGTATGGGAATTTCATCATCCTGTCCCACGAAGGGGGCTATCAGACCCTCTATGCTCACTTGGATGCCTTTTCCGTGGCCCGCGGTGCCCGGGTAGTCCAGGGCGGACGCATCGGAACGGTGGGCAATACGGGATACAGCACGGGTCCGCACCTCCATTTTGCTCTCTTCAAGAACGGAAGGGCCTTGAATCCCTTGGAATATCTTGGAAAATAGGCCCGCAGCCGCCCTTGTCCATACCGGGCGGCCCGTGGTATACTCGGCCGACGGAACAGGAGGTTCCATGCGCAAGCTTGTGTTCGTGCTGATGGCTATGATAGCCGCGGCGACCTTTATCCGCGCCTACGACAATGCATCCAGCGAGTCAGGCGCGGTCCTCAGGGCCTCTTTGGAACAGCGGTAGCGCCCTTGCGCGCCCCCCGACGGGGTAGTACACTCTGAGGGTATGGCGGGCGAAGGTTCCAAGATATTCGTTATAGACACCAACGTATTCATACACAACCCCGAGGCTATCTCGTCCTTCAGGGACAGCGAGGTAGCCATCCCCTTGGTCGTTCTGGAAGAGCTCGATAAGCTAAAGACCTATTCCGACCAGCGGGGCAAGAACGCCCGGGAGGCCATCCGCTACCTGGACGCAGCCTTCAAGGGCGGCAACGCCCGCTCCGGGGTCCGTCTGGACAACGGCTCGATCCTGCGGGTCATTCTGGGAGGCGGCGACTATCTCCCCGCGGAGCTTCCCCTGGACAAGAACGACAACCGCATACTCCTCCAGGCGGCGTCCCTCATGGGCGAAGGCCGGAAGGTCTTCTTCGTTTCGAAGGACATCAACGCGCGGGTCAAGGCCGGAGTCCTCGGCCTCAGGGCGGTGGACTACGAAAAGCAGAAGGTTGACGCCGCTTCCCTCTACCAGGGGATACGGGAGCTCGAAGGGTCGCAGGCCCTGTTGGATGAGCTCTGCGCTTCCTCTCGTCCCCTCTGGCGGGACCGGCTCATGCGGAACGAGTTCGTGGCCGTCGCGGAGCGGGAGGGTAGGGGGCGGCGCTTTCTGGGCCGCTGGGACGCGGACGACGGGGTCCTGGTGCCGGCGGGGGAGGAGAGCGCCGTCGTTTTCGGCATAAGCGCCCGGAACGACCGCCAGCGGGCGGCCCTGGACCTGCTCCTGGACGAACGCATCCGCTGCGTAACCCTCGTGGGAAGGGCCGGCACGGGAAAGACCCTGCTGGCCGTGGCGGCCGGCCTCCATCTGGTCACTGAAGAAAAGAAATACGAGCGCATCCTCGTATCCCGGCCCATAGTCCCCCTGGGAAAGGACATAGGCTATCTTCCCGGGGAAAAGACCGCGAAGCTCTCCGCCTGGATGGAGCCCATCTACGATAACCTGGAGCGGCTCATCTCCCAGACCAAACGGCCTAACGTCAAGTCCGTGGACCAGCTGCTCCGGGATAGGATAATGGAGGTCGAGGCCATCACCTTCATCCGCGGCCGTTCCCTCCCCAATCAATTCATAGTCATCGACGAGGCCCAGAACCTGACTCCCCACGAGATCAAGACCATCGTTTCCCGGGCGGGGGACAACTCCAAGGTCGTCCTCACCGGCGATCCCGAGCAGATAGACAACATGTATCTGGACGCCAACTCCAACGGTCTCAGCTACCTGGTGGACGCATTCAAGGGTGAGCGCCTCTTCGGCCACATCACTCTTCAGAAGACCGAGCGGAGCGAACTGGCGGATCTCGCGGCGAGGCTCCTGTGACTTCCGACGGCTTCGACTCCGTCCTGGAGGCCCCCTTCAAGCGCCTTAGGGACGCGGAGCTGCGCGCCGGCTTGGGCCGTTTGGAAGATTTGGAGCGGGCCCTGGATGAACTGGAGCTTGAGTTGGACGAATTCGCTGCGCGGCATGAAGCGGAGCCCGTCATGTGCCGATAATGGGGGTACTATGCATAGACGAATCGGCCGCGGCGCCTGCCTGTTTCTTGCCTGTGTCGGTATAATCGCCCGCCCTCTGAACGCGAAGGTAGTATTCGACGGATTGGACCTGGCCGCCGACGGAAGGCTGCTCTTCAGGGCCTCGTCGGATAGCGGCGGTGCATCCTCCCAGACCGCCCTCTTCTTGGCCGACCCGGCGGGCCTCACCATGCGGCTCCTGACCGCCTTCCCCGAGAAGATGGATATCCTGGATTCCGGCCGCACCATTCAGGTCCGCAACGCCTTCGGTGCTTCACGCATGCCCCTTTCCGGCGGTCTGCCTCGGCCCATCCCCGGCTTCCCTTCCTTCGCCGACGGGGCGCCCGCCCTGGGCGGCCGGGTAGAGGAGCTGGCCCCCTCGGCGGACGGCAAGTGGCTGCTCTACGTGGAACCAGTGAGCGCCGCCTACGGCAACCTGGTGCTCATCGAAGCGGCCACGGGCAAGCGCACCCTGATTTCCCGGAACGTGGAGCGTCCGGGGCGCAGCTTTCCCGCCGGCTGGAGTCCCGATTCGCGGGTCTTCGTCTATGCACGGGGCGGCCGCCTCTACTACCAGTCCCTATCCTCCGCGGCTGCGGCCACGGTGGACGAGCGCCTGCGGGTTATCGGCGAGGGCGGCATCAATTCGGTTTTTTGGGGAAGCGCGGGGGACTTCTTTTATCTCCGGGGTTCCACGGTCTACCGGGTGCGGAGCTCGGAGCTCTTCGCCCGGGCCCTCTATGCGGACTTCCTGGAAATAGGACAGCCTGCGGGAAAGATTCCCTTCGCCTTCGACGCGAATTTCGATAGGTTCTGGGTGGCCCCCGATTCCCGCTCCCTGCTCCTCTCCGTCGGGGGCCGCAATCTCTTTTACTTTCCCCTCGGCGTGGACGACTATCACGCCGATTTTCAATCCTCTCTGCCCTACCTGCTGCTTCCCCGGTCGTCCTCGGAGCTGAATGTCCTGTGGTCCCCTTCGGGGACGGCCACGGTCATGGTATCGCTCCCCCGCAGCCGTGAAAGCAAGACCCTGGCGTATCGTCTTGACCTCTCCTCCGACAAGGCGGTGCATACCTTCGCGCAGCTCCCCGACCCCGTGGGTTCCCGGGCGGCCCTCTCTCCCGACGGCACCAGGGCCTTGGTCTGGGGCGAGGGCGGACTGGCCGTCTACGACTACGTCAACTGGAAGGTCCTGTCCACGCGGTCCGGG
>CAYUPG010000159.1:0-6970 GCA_964446515.1 uncultured Treponema sp. | reverse complement strand
GAAGGCCAGGGCCGTCGCGGCCAGGGCTCCGGCGAAGGCGGCGAGGGCGGCGGCGGAGATGGGACCCATGTTCGGCCAGCCGGCCACCAGCGCCAGAGCCGCTCCCAGGGCGGCGCCGGAGGACGCTCCGATGACGTAGGGATCGGCCAGGGAATTCCGGAAGAAGCCCTGAAAACCCGCTCCCGAAACGGAGAGGGCCGCGCCCACCGCTATGGCCGTGAGCACCCGGGGTAGGCGTATGTGGAATAGTATGACCGCCGTCGTGTCGTCCTTGCCCGTCAGGGCGGCCAGGAGTTCCGAGGCGGATATGGTGACCGAACCTACCGCAAGGCCGTAGAGGGCTCCTCCCAGGAGCGCCGCGGCGAGGATGCCTAAAAGAAGGGAGAAATGCCGTTTTGCCATGGACTAGCGGAGTATGTCCGCCAGGGCCTCGACCGCATCGGCAAGGCGCGGGCCGCCTCGGCTGATGATGTCCGAATCGATGACCGCGATGCGTCCGTTCCTGACCGCGGGCAAGCCGGCCCAGCCGCTCCGCTTGGCAACCGCCGCCAGATTCATCCGGTCGCCGTGGTCGTCCCCGGCTATGATCCAGTCGGGTCTGCGCAGCAGCACCTGTTCGAGGCTCACCGTGGGCCAGCGCTCCTTGAGGTCGTCGAAGACGTTCCGCCCGCCCGCCAGGGCGATGGCCTCGGACACGAAGGTGCCGGAACCGGCGGTCATGAGCGGATCATCCCACAGTTCCCAGAAGACGCCGGGCCTTAGGGAGCCGGAATGCCGCTGCGCCGCGGCTGCGATGCGCCGTTCCATGTCCGCCACCACGGCTTCCGCCCCCGCGCCCTGTCCGGTGAGGGTTCCCACGGCGCGTATATCCCGGTACACCTCCGCGAAGGAGCCGGGCTCAAGGGCGAAGGTCCGCACTCCCAGGCCTTCCAGGAGGGCGATGACCTTGCCGTGCATGTCCCGGGAAACGAGGACCAGGTCGGGCTTCAGGGAAACGATCTGCTCCACCGAGATGGTCGCGCCGGAGAAGCCCCCGACCCTCTGCTTGGATTGGGCCTCAGGGGGATAGTTGCAGTACTCCGTTATGCCGACGACCCTGCGTTCCGCCCCCACGGCGAAGAGTATCTCCGTAGCCGTAGGGGTCAGGCTTATCACCCTTCGGGCGCTTTCCGCGAGGACTATCCGCCTGCCGAGGGCATCGACGGCGGAGATGGACGGCGCCTCGATGCCCGCAAGGCTTGCCGCCTGCGCCGATATGAGAATGACCGCGGCCGTGATCTTGGCCGTGCTGAGGAAGCCCATGGAACCCTCCGAATGGGACCGAGGGGCGGGAATCGGTTTCGCCGAAGTGGGTATACGGCATGTCCCGTAGTCCTACGCCCAGAGGACTGTTGAGATCGCGGCGTCGTGCGATGCCGCGGCGTCGGTAGGTTTCCTGGCTTGGGACTTTTATTGCGGCGGACACGCCCTTCCGGAGTAGGCTCCCCGTGGTGCCGGTCCAAAGCCCTTGCGGCGTCGGACCCCGTGTCTTCCTCGTCCCGTACAGTGCCTGGGGGCGCGTCGGCTTTCAACCGACTTCCCTGACCCGCCGGAGCCGGCCGCGCCGAACGATCGGCTGCCGAACTCCGCGAGCCGCCTTTCGGCTCCGTCGTCCACTCGACAATATACCCTCGCCGCCGTACCCGTCAAGAAGGATGGGCGCTCCTGCTTTCTGCGGCCTTTCCGAGGCTGCGGGCCAGCCCCACCGCCTGAAGCACCTGGGCGTCGGAAGGGGGATCGTAATCGTTCCAGCAGGGATCCAGGCAGCCGCCGGCCCGGAATGATGCAAAATACCAGGCTGCCCCGTCCGCCCATCGGGCCATCTCCCGCAATTCTTCCTCCGAGGGACTTCCCGCGGGCAGGACAAGGGTGCGGTACTCGTGGGGTATGCCCGAGGCGGCTATGAGGCGGCAGCTTTCCTCGAGCGCTTCGGCGAGGCCTGACGACGACGGTGTCTTTTCCCCCGCCGCCCCCAGGCGGCCGTAGAGCCGGGGGGGCAGCTTCAGGTCCAGAGCGATGTAGTCCGGCCTGCAGGCCTCGTCCGCCAGCAGGGCGCGGAGCGCGCCGGGAATCGTACCGTTGGTGTCAAGCTTCAGGGGGTAGCCCATGCTCCGCACCGCCGCGGCGAGCTCCCCAAGACAGGAGTGGAGGGTTGGCTCCCCTCCGGACAACACCACTCCTCCGAGCACGTTCCTGCGCTTCTCCAGGAATGAGAGTATTTCCGGAAGGCCGAGGCGATCCGCCTCCCCGGCGGCTATGGCCGCCGGGTTTACGAGCTCCGGGTTGTGGCACCAGGGACAGCGGAGGTTGCAGCCGGGGAAGAAGAGGACGGCGGAAAGTCGTCCCGGGTAATCCACCGCGCTCGTCTTCCTGAGCCCCAGCCGCAGGCCTCCCTCACATGGCTGCGGCATCCGGGGAGCCGTTCCCGGCGAAGGCGGAGATGGAGCGGGCGTCCCGCGCCCTGGCGAGCTCGACTCCGTCGGCGGAGAGGAGTATGGCCGTGGGGGTGGACAGGACGTTTCTTCTCGCCGCCTCGGCGAGGCCCGCATCGGTATCCGCGTCGACCAGGTCCACCGGTATGCCGAGCTTTCCCGCGGCGTCCTTGGCGGTGGGGCAGGACGGACAGGCCGGCCGCACGAAGAGGAGAAGCCGGCGGTCGGCGGCGGTCCCGCAGACGGGCGTCGCGCCGGGCATTTCTGCAGCGCTGCCCGAATCGGCGGCCACGGATGCGGTCGTATCGTGCGCCGCAGGCTCCGCCTGCGCCGGCTCCCGGACCTCGCCGGGAAGCTTGTAGAGCCGGCGCTCGCCGTACTCCTCCCGCTTTCCCCGATTCCAGTTCCGCACGGACCTATAGTAGCCCACTATGCGGCTGTAGACCTCCGTGGGCGTTCCCTCGACTGCAGCAAGGGCCGCCCTGGCCTCCGCAAGATCCTTCTCGATATCCGCGAGCTTTCTCATTCCTGTCCTCCGTTTTTCTATCCCTAGACCGCGGCGGCGAGGGCCGCGTCCCGCTCGGCCTCAAGGGCCGCTATCCTGTCCAGTATGCTCCGCTCGTTCTCCTTCCGGCACTTGGGGCAGGAGAAGTGCTCTCCCCTGAGGTAGCCGTGGACCGGGCAGACCGAGAAGGTCGGAGAGATGGTGAAGTAGGGGATTCGGTAATTGTGGGCTATGCCCTTGACCAGATCCCGGCAGGCCCTCCAGTCGTCGATGGCCTCCCCAAGGAAGCCGTGGAACACCGTTCCCCCCGTGTAGGCCGCCTGGAGCTCCTCCTGGAGATCGAGGGCGTCGAAGATGTCCTCGGTCTGCATCACCGGAAGCTGGGTGGAGTTGGTGTAGTAGGGTTCGTCCTCCCCGGCGGTGATGATGTCCGGATAGCGGCTCCGGTCGTGCTTCGCCAGGCGGTAGGAGGTGGATTCCGCGGGGGTCGCCTCCAGGTTGAAGAGCTCTCCCGTCTCTTCCTGATAGTCCGCCATGCGGGAGCGCATGAAGCCCAGAACCTTGAGGGCAAAAGCTCGGCCCCGCTCCGTGGCTATCCCCGCCTCCGCGCCCAGGAAATTGAGGAGGCACTCGTTCATCCCCACGAGCCCTATGGTGTTGAAGTGGTTGTCCAGGGTCTTCAGGTAGCGCCTGGTGTAGGGGAAAAGTCCGTTCTCCAGGAGCTTCACCACCACCTTGCGCTTGATCTGGAGGCTCTCCTTGGCAAGATCCATGAGCCGTGCCAGGCGGCGGAAGAAGTCCTTCTCGTCCGAAGCGAGGTATCCGATGCGGGGCAGGTTGATGGTCACCACCCCCACGGAGCCGGTGAGCTCGTCGGAACCGAAGAGCCCGCCCCCCCGTTTGCGCAGCTCGCGCTTGTCCAGCTGCAGCCTGCAGCACATGGACCGCACGTCTCCCGGATCGAGATCCGAATTGACGAAGTTCTGGAAGTAGGGGGTACCGTAGCGGGAGGTCATCTCGAACAGGAGCTTGGCGTTGTCGCCGTCCCAGTCGAAGTCCGCGGTGATGTTGTAGGTGGGTATGGGATACTGGAAGCCCCGGCCCTCGGCGTCCCCCTCCAGCATGAGCTCAATGAAGGCCCGGTTTATCCTATCCATCTCAGGCCTGCAGTCGCCGTAGGTGAAATCCTGCTCCACGCCCCCAACCACCGCGCGCTTGTCCTTGAGGTCCGCAGGGACCGTCCAGTCCAAGGTGATGTTGGTGAAGGGCGCCTGGCTGCCCCAGCGGCTGGGGGTGTTCACCCCGAAGACGAAGCTCTGGAGGCACTGCTTCAGCTCCGCGTCCGAGAGGGCGTCCGCCTTGACGAAGGGGGCCAGGTAGGTGTCGAAGGAGCTGAAGGCCTGGGCCCCGGCCCACTCGTTCTGCAGGCAGCCCAGGAAGTTGACCGCCTGCTGCATCAGGGTGTTCAGGTGCTTGGCCGGCTTGGAGGTGATCTTGTCCCGCACCCCCCCCAATCCTTCCGCTATGAGCTGGCGCAGGGACCATCCCGCGCAGTATCCTGAGAACATGGAGAGGTCGTGGAGGTGGAAATCCGCGTTCCGGTGGGCCTGGGCGATATCCTCGCTGTAGATGTTCTTGAGCCAGTAGTTCGCGGTGACGGTTCCGGAGTTGTGGAGGATCAGCCCACCGAGAGAAAAGTTGACGTTCGCGTTCTCGTTGACCCGCCAGTCGCTCTGCATGAGATAGCCGTCCATGGTGGCGTCTATGTCCAGCATGAGCTTCCTGGCGTCCCGAATGGCCTCGTGGCGGGAACGGTAGAGGATGTAGGCTTTGGCGACCGCCGTCTCTTTGGATTCGATCAGGGCGTTCTCGACCAGATCCTGAATTTCCTCGATGGCGGGTATGGAGTTGGGGTGCCTTCCGGCCATCATGAGCGCCAGGAGCTCCTCCACCCGATCGACCACGGCCGCCACCTTGCCCCGCCCGTCGGCCGAGGCTTCCGGCACGCCCACGGCGGCGAAGGCCTTGACCACCGCGGCCTCAATCTTCCTGCGGTCGTAGGCCTCCGTTGTCCCGGACCGTTTCACGACGCTCCGCACCGCCGGGCCCTTCGCGGCGGACCGCGCCTGCGGACCGCCGCGGGCGGCCTCCCTGCCTTTTTCCAAGAAGGCCTTCCACTCCGGAAAAACGTTCTCCTTCACGCGTCCCCTCCCAATTTTTGTATCTCCCTTACGAATTCGTCGAGGTCCTCGAAGTGCCGGTAGACGGAGGCGAAACGGATGTAGGCGACCTTGTCGATGGCCCCGATCTTCTCCAGCACCAGCTCGCCGATCTCCCCGGCTGAAATTTCATGGTTCGCCTTTCCGACGATGACCGCGGTGTCTTCGATCTCGTTGACTATGCTCTCTATGGTCATCTGCGAGACCGGCCGCTTCTCCAAGGCCCGCTGGACCCCCCGCTCGATCTTGTTCCTGTCGAAGGGCTCGCGCCTGCCGTCCCTCTTGACCACCATGAACTGCTTGTCCTCGATGCGCTCGTAGCTGGTGAAGCGGTAGCCGCAGCCGTTGCACTCCCGCCTGCGCCGTATGGCCTCTCCGTTCGCAAGCGTCCGGGACTCGATGACCTTATCGTCGAAATTGCCGCAATGGGGACATCGCACCCGGAATTCCTCCCACTTTTATCGAAGTTGCGCACATATCCACATAATCCACAGGAATATTTGAAGATTTGGCGCTATATATAGTGTTTTTTTGTTCCGTCGAACAATATAGCACGCTATGGATTGTGTCGCAAGGGTAGAAGAAAAAAATGAGGCTTTTCAAGGGCGCCAATGCCTGATAAACTGGGGCGGTTTGGAGGACACCCGATGAAGATCGGCATCGATACCTTCGCCTGCGACGGCGGAAAATCCGGCGTGGGTGTCTATTTGCTGCAGCTGCTTAAGCGCCGCCCCCGTCCGAGGCGCGGTTTGAGCTCTTCGGTTGGGAATTCGACAGGTTTTCCTTCAACGAAGGCATCGAGGATATGGATTTCGTCTCCCAGGGCTTCAGGACGGGCCGTACCGCCAACTCCCTATGGCACGTATTCCGGTATCCCTCCTTCGCCCAGGACCGCGAATACCGCGCCTGCTTCTTTCCCTCGGCCCACCGCCGCCTGCCCCGCCGGTCTCCCTGTCCGACGGTCGGGACGGTCCACGACATGGCCGCCTACCGCGGCCCCCGGCGCAGCCGGGAGCACCTGGGGGCGGTGCTCCGCATGGTGCTTCCCGACTCCCTGCGCAACCTCGACAGGGTCATCGCCGTCAGCCGCTGGGTCAAGGAGGAACTGGTGGAGGTCGCCAGGGTGAGGGAATCCCGCATCGAGGTTGTGCCCAACGGCATAGACCTGGAGGCCTTTCACCCGCGCCCCCGGAACGAGGAGAGCGTGGTCCTCATACAGCCCTTCAGCTTCCGCCGGCCCTACATCCTCTACGTTTCCCGCATAGATCACCCGGTCAAGAACCACATCAAGCTCATCGAGGCCTTCGCCGTCTTCAAGGCGAGGACGAAGTACCCCCACCGCCTCGTCCTAGCCGGCTCGGACCGAACCGGGGCGGCGGCGGTCAAGCGGGCGGCGGCAAAATCTCCCTACCGCAACGACATCTTCTTTACCGGCCATTTCCCCCTCAAGAGCCTTCCTGAGCTCTACGCCGGGGCCGAGATGGTGGTTTTCCCCTCCCGCTACGAGGGTTTCGGCATGGGGGTGCTGGAAGCCATGGCTTCGGGCGTCCCCGTGGCCTGCGCCAGGGCCGCTTCCCTGCCGGAGACGGCGGAACACGCCGCCCTGTACTTCGACCCCCAGGATGCCGAGGATATGGCGGACCGCATGGTCACCCTTGCAACGGATAGGGAGGTCTACAAGGAATGCCGCCGCCTCGGACTGGAGCGGGCCCAGGCCTTTTCTTGGGACCGCTGCGCGGAGCGCACCTTTAAGATTCTGATGGAGACGGCGGGGC
>CAYUPG010000158.1:0-6978 GCA_964446515.1 uncultured Treponema sp. | reverse complement strand
AGCCCGCAGGAAATCCTGGTTCGACCATCACGACGAGAGGAAGATACATAGCGGCCAGGTGCCCCGGCTGGGGGGGATAGGGTTCTCGACGGCCTTCATCGCCGTGGCGGTGGGCATCGCGTTTATGCATCCCCAGGGAGGCTACGGGCTCCGCTTCATACCGGTGCTCCTGGCCATGCCGCTGATACTGGGCTTCGGTGTGGTGGACGACTTCAAGGTCCTGCAGCCCAGGGTCAAGCTCCTGGTTCAGAGCATCGCGGCCGTGCTGGTCCTCTCGGGCAACTACACTTTTCATCGGGTGGGATTTTCCGTAATCGGGTTCAACTGGGAATTCGGGCTGCTCAAGTACCCCATCACCTTCCTCTGGATAGTCGGGGTGACCAACGCCCTGAATCTGATAGACGGGGTGGACGGCCTGGCGGGCGGCGTGGCGGCCCTGGCGGCCCTGACCTACGCGGCCCTCTTCGCGGCCATCGGGAACACCGTGGCGGCATCCCTCTGCCTAGCCCTTGCCGGGGCCGTGGCGGGCTTTTTGGCATTCAATCTGCCCCTCCCCAAGGCGAAGATATTCATGGGCGACGGGGGCAGCCAATTCCTCGGCTTCACCCTGGCGGTGCTCCCCCTCCTGGACAAGGGCAACAACCAGGCGAACCTCCCCCTCCCCTTCGCCGCCGCCCTCCTCCTCATTCCCATCTTCGACACCTTCGCCGCAATCTGGAGAAGGACCCGGGACGGCAGGCGCATAGACAGCCCGGATAAGGCCCACATGCACCACAAGCTGATGAATTTGGGGCTCGGCGCCCGCGGAGTGGACGCCGTCGTCTACGCCCTGCAGGCGTGCCTCGGCCTGCTCGTTTATTTAGCCGTTCGGTCTGCGGGGGGATGGAAATCACTGCTGCTGCTGCTGGCCGCATACCTCATAGCGGCGGCCTTCTTTACCGCCATACACTACCTGAACCGCGGCGCCATGAAGAGGAGCGGAACCGCTTAGGATGCGGGATTGTGGGCGGCGATCATCCGGGCCACCAGGTCGCGGATGAAGCCGTCCACGATCGTGTAGATGCGCTTGTTGCCCTGAACCGTGGAATCCACCACCCCCGAATCCTTGAGCACCGCCAGGTGCTGGCTGATGACCGGCTGGCTCTCCCCCAGGCAGGTCCACAGGTTGGTCACGCAGGGCTCTCCCTGCCGGTAGATGAGGCAGAGAAGCTTAAGCCTGACCGGATGTCCGCAGACCTTCAATTTTCGGGAGAACTCGTCGATTATGGAATCGGGGCACGCCACTTCTGGATTCATGATGGTCGATTCTTGCACGGACCGCCCACTTAGTCAATACTATTTTCCTATATAGAAAAAAAGCGAAGCACTTGCCCGGCGCCCCGCCTCCGGTATAGTATGGCAATCCATGAATCGCCGTTACTTCGATTGGGCCGCCTCCGCCCCCCTCGCCTTTCCAGCCCCCGCTGCGGTCCCCGCCGGCAATCCTTCGTCCCGGCACGCCGAGGGCCGAGAGGCGCGGCGGCTGCTTGAGGGCGCCCGCTCCCGCTGCGCGGCCGTGCTCGGCGTCCCTCCATCGACACTCTACTTCACCTCGGGCGGCACGGAGGGCAACGCCCTGGTGCTCCATTCCCTGCTCCTGCGCCAGGGCGATCCCGCTCTTATCCACAGCGCCGTGGAGCACCCCTCGGTGGCGGCCAACGGGGAAGCCCTGCGCCGCGCCGGCCGCCGCGTGGGGATAGCGCCGGTGCTGCCGGACGGCCGCGCCGATGCCGAAGGCGTTCTCCGCTGCCTGGACCGTACGGCCAACGCGCGGATGGCTGCGCTCATGGCGGTCAACAACGAGACCGGCGCAGTATCGGATATTTCCGCGATAGCCGCCGCGATGCGCCTTCGGAGCGGCCCCCCCGTGCATCTGCACTGCGACGCCGTCCAGGCCCTGGGCAAAATTCCCTTCGACCTGGGCGGCTCGGGGATCGATTCCGCCTCCTTCAGCATGCACAAGCTGGGCGGCCCCCGGGGCATAGGGCTACTCTACCTGCGCAGGAGCATCGAGCCCCTGGTCCGCGGGGGCGGCCAGGAGGGGGGGATTAGGCCGGGAACCGAGAACGTGGCGGGCGCTCTGGCGGCGGCGGACTGCCTGGAACGACTCTGTCCGCAGGAGGCGGTGCGGGAGCGGCAGGCCGCGGCGGAGCAGCGCTGGGCGCGCCTCATCGCCGCCGTACGGGATATTCCCGGCGCCGTCATCATCCCCGCGGACCGCGGGGAACAGGACGAGCGCTTTTCCCCCTACATACTCCAGGCGGCCTTCCGGGGGATTCCCGCTGAGCCTGCGGTCCGCGCCTTGGACGACCTGGGATTCGCCGTCTCCACCGGGTCCGCCTGCTCATCCGGCCGCTCCAAGCGGCCGGTGCTGGAAGCCATGGGGGTGGACGAGGACACGGCCTTCCGGGCCCTGCGCTTTTCCCAGGGCTGGAACACTACGGAGGACGACGTGGAGGCCCTCATCGCGGCCCTGCGGTCCCTCGCCGGAGGGCTATAGCCATGACCACCTATCTCCTGAAGCTCGGGGAGCTCACCCTAAAGGGGGGGAACCGAGCCGAATTCGAAACCGTCCTCAAGCGCAACCTAGCCGCCATGCTCCGGGGCAGCCGAGCGGTGCTGAACACGACCAACGGGCGCTTCTTCGTCAAATGCGACGAGTCCCAGGAGCCGAAAGTCGAGGAGGTCCTGGGCAGGCTCTACGGCATCAGCGGCTGGGCCAAGGCCATACCCTGCGAAAAGCGCCCGGAAGCCTTGATGGACGTCTGCGTCGCGGAAGGCAAAGCCCTCGCCGCCGCGGGTGTGCGGAGCTTCAAGATAGAGGCCCGCCGGGCGGACAAGGGCTTTCCCCTTTCCTCCTACGAAATCATGCGGGAGGCGGGCGCCGCGGTGGCGACGGCGGTGCCGGAACTGCGGGTGGACGTCAAAACCCCCGAACGGGTGCTGGAAGTGGAGATACGGGAAAAGGCCTACGTCTACTGCGGCGAGCACCGCGGACGGCGGGGACTGCCGGTAGGATCCGGGGGAAAGGGGCTGCTCCTATTGTCGGGGGGGATCGACTCTCCGGTGGCGGGCTACCTCATGGCGGGCCGGGGCATGCGTATAGAAGCCATACACTTCCACTCCTACCCCTACACCTCGCTTGAATCCCAGCAGAAGGTTGCAGAACTCGCGCGCATACTGGGCCGCTACACCATGGGCGTCAGGCTCTTCACCGTCCCCTTCACCGCGGTCCAGCTGCGTATACGTGAGGGAGCGCCGGAAGCCTGGGGCACGGTGCTGCTCCGCATGGCGATGATGGAGGCGGCGGATTCCCTGGCCCGCCTGCGCAAAGCGAAGTGCCTGATCACCGGCGAAAGCCTGTCCCAAGTGGCCAGCCAAACGGTCGAGAACCTCCGCTGCACCGAGAGCCGCACAACGGTTCCGGTTCTGCGTCCCCTCATCGCCATCGACAAGAACGCAACTATAGGAATCGCGAAGGAAATCGGCACCTACGAGATATCCATCCAGCCCTTCCAGGACTGCTGCGTCCTGTTCAGCTCCGCCCACCCCGTGCTCAAAGGCAAGGAGTCGGAAGCGTCGCGCCTCTACGAAAGCCTCGAGCTCGGGGGGCTTATTTCGAGCGCCCTGAGGGAGCGGACCATGGAGCACCTGGGGGCTTACCCTACAAAGTGAGGACTCAGGCTCCCTTTTCGACTCCCAGGACGTCCTTAACGGCCTTCTCGAGGGCTGCCTTGGGCAGGGCCCCCATGGCGGCCTGGGGTTGGCCCTCCATGGGAATGAAGAGGATGGTGGGGATGCTCTGAATGCCGAAGGCGGCAGAGAGATCCTGCTCCTGATCGGTGTTGACTTTGTAGACACGCAGCTTGCCCTCGTAGTCCTTCGAGAGCTGATCGAGCACCGGAGCAACCATCTTGCAGGGGCCGCACCAGTCGGCGTAGAAGTCCACTATCGCCGGGAGATCCCCCGCGTATTTCCATTCCGTATTGGCTTCATAATTGAAAACCTTCTCTTTGAATTGCGCCGTGGTGATATGCTCGGACATCCCATCCTCCTAAGTAGCTGATGGTCATAATATATATATGTTATTATATATAGTCAAGACCATGCAACTGCGCATCACTCCAGGGGAGGGAAGTAGCCCAGGGCGTCCCTGCCGGACCGGTCCAGCAGGTAAACCTCTGCTTCCACCGGAAGGTACGCCCGACCGAAATCGGTGGGAAGGCGCGAGCGGTAGCTCAACTGGTCGGTGCCCTCGGGCGCGTCCCTGAGCCGGCGCAGTTCGGCCCCTATGCCCTGGCTTCGATAGAGGGGAAGGACCGCTCCGCCGGTCTGCCCGCAGAGGTATGCCAGCTCCCTATCAACCGCACCTTCTCCGAGGGAGACCACATAGAAGCGCACGCCGTTGTTGGCCAGGTAAGCCGCCAATTCGGAAAGGCCGTAGCGCTCGAAGGCCCGCTCCCCGAGCTTTCCCGTCCCCACATAGACCACCGCCCGCTTCTTCTCCCCCGCCAGGAGATCCCCGGCGGCCAGGCGCAGACCCAAGTCGAAGCGCCAGCGCGGAGTATAGGATGCCGGAGCGCCGCGGGCGGCGGCGGCCGTGGACGCGGAGGTATCGATCCGCTCCTTGACCGGCTGCTCACCCGCCGAAACGAGGGAAACCAAGCGGTCGGAGGCAGCTGCGGCGTCACGAACCGCAGCTGCCGCATCGTCCAGGTAGGGAAGCATGGCGGGGGACCGCTCCATGAGGATGGAGATGTCCGAGCGGCGGGTCAGGTAGGCGGCGCCCTGGAAGGCCTGGGCCTCCACTGCGGCGCCCTCCTCGGTCAGGAGGAAGTTTCGGCCCTCAAGCCCGACGATGGGCCGACGACGACGGTCCTCAACACGGAGCTCCACGGTGATCTCCGGGAACTTATCCGAAACGACCCGCTCTATCTGCACGAAGAGCCCCGCGGCGATATCGTCCATGCGGGCCATGACGGAAACTTCTCCGGCCTGGAAGTTTGAGGCCAGGATGTTCCCGTTTCCGTCCACATCCGCGCAGGTCACGCGCACGGAGGCGTTGCCCAGGGAGCCCAGCTCCCTAATCACGCCGCTGCTCGGATCCAGGAGCAGGATGCGCCGGGTGTCCGCCAGCAGCAGCCTGCCGTCGGCGGTGAAGCGGAGGGCCTCCGGGCCGGAAAGGCCCGAGTCCGCAAAGACGCCGAGGTAGTTGCCGCTCCGGTCGAAGCGGTACACCGTCTTGGCCAGATTGTCCGCCACGTAGACCTCTCCGTCCCGGGCGGCTATGCCCGTGGGGGCCCTGAAGCCCGGGAAGGCGCCGGAGCGGCCGCCGAAGGAAAAGAGGAAGGCTCCGTCGGGGTCGAACTTGGAAACCCGCCGGGTCCCGTAGTCCACCACGTAGAGGTAGCCGTCTTCGTCCGATGCGATATTCTGTGGCCCCACCAGCTGCCCCTCGCCCTGGCCTTTGGAGCCGATGTAGGAGCGCCACTCGCCCCTTGCGTCCAGGACGCTGATCCGCCCGCCCCGGTATTCGGACACGAAGAGCCGTCCGTCCGGGCCTCGGGCTATGTCGTAGGGCCGGTCGAAGCCGTTCAGGGGGCCCCGGACGCGGCGGCGCACGATGCCGTTCACGTCGATGAGGACCAGCTCGTTTGAGCCGTAGGCAACGACCCAGACGGAACCGTCCTCCAGGGGCAGGAGGGAGCTGGGCTGGCGGTAGACGACGATCTCGCCGTTCCGTCCCGGATATCGGCCCGCCTCCACGTACCGAGCATTCTCGTCCAGTTCCGGAAACAGGCTGCGGCGGTTCCGGACCGTCTCTATGCGGCCGTTCAGGAGCAGCGCTTCGTTGGCGGTCCGGTCCAATAGGGAGAGGGCGGACTGCCACTGCCTGACGGCCGTATCCTCAAGGCCCGATCGGTAGTAGGCCCTGCCCAGCCAGTTCAGGATGAGGCTCTCCTGGGGCCGAAACGAGAGGGCCTTTTCGAAGGAGAGTATGGCCTCGTTGAAGGCGTAGCGGTTGTAGGCCTGCACGCCCCGCCGGAATTCCTCCCTGGCGAAGACCGCGTTCCGGTCCACCGCCGGCTGCGCAGCTTGGCCCTGGAGGACCCCCGCAGAAAGCACAAAAGACAGGACCGCGCATCCCGAAAAAAAGAACCGCCGCCGCCTCATGCATCGCCTCCCACCACGGCGCGCATGTGGGTGCGGATTTCCGGATGCCGGGGCGCCAGGTCCAGGGCCCGGCGAAGCCAGGTCCGGGCCTCCAAGAGCTCGCCGTTCTTGTAGTAGGCCCACCCTAGGGAGTCCAGGTATGCGGGATTCTGCGGCTTGCGGTCCACGGCCTTCTTGCAGAGCGATAGGGCCTTGCGGGCGTCCCGCTCCGTGTCCGCCAGGACGTAGCCGAGGCCGTTTAGGGCCGTGGAGTTTTCTTCGTCCAATTCCAGGGCCTTCCGGTAATACGCCTCGGCCTGATCGTAGCGCTTCTGGGACCAGGCCGCGAAGGCCAGGGTAGAATAGAGCTGGGCCGATTCCATGCCCTTCTCCACCAGGTGCTTGAGCTCGAATTCCGCGAGCTTCGACCGTCCCGTGACGGCGTAGATGTAGGCGAGGGTCATGCGGCACTGATAGGACCGCAGGGCGTCGGCGCCCGCGGTGACCACCTGTTCAAGGTACAGGAGGGCGTCGTCGTAGCGCTCGAGCTTGGTGTAGCATAGGCCCAGATAGTAGGCCAGATCTATCCCGTCCTCACCCTCCGCCTGGTCGGCGTCCACTTGGAGCAGCTCGTTCAGCGCGAGTTCCCAACGTTTGGTCTTGTAGAGGCGTATGCCCTCCCGCAGGCTGCCTGCCATCAGAGCCTCCCTCCGCCCGCGCCGGCACGGGGCCGGGCCGCGGCGGCTGCATGGTCGGGCACATCCTCGCACACGTCCCTGCGGACCA
>CAYUPG010000157.1:0-7082 GCA_964446515.1 uncultured Treponema sp. | reverse complement strand
CAGGGAACGGGAGAAGGCGGAGGCCCGCAACGAGGCGGACTCCCTCATCTACACCGCCGAGAAGACCCTCAAGGACATGGGGGACAAGGTCGGCGCCGAGGACAAGGCCAAGATCGAGGAGGCCGTGGCGGACCTGAAGCAGTCCATCGAGTCAGGGGACGTCCAGGCCATGAAGGACAAGACCGAGGCCCTCAAGCAGGCGTCCTACAAGATCGCCGAGGAGATGTACAAGAATGCGGCGCCCCAGGGCGCGCCCGGTGCGGAAGGCGGAAGCCAAGATGCCGCCGGAGCCTCCTCCGACAACACCAAGACGGCCGAGGACGTGGATTACGAAGTAGTCGACGACGATAAGAAATAGAGACGGAAAAGGAAGCCGACGTGGCCAAGCGCGATTACTACGAAGTCCTGGGGCTGCAGAAGGGTGCGTCCAAGGACGACATCAAGAAGGCCTACCGCAAGCTCGCCGTCCAGTACCATCCGGACAAGAATCCGGGGAACAAGGAGGCGGAGGAGAAGTTCAAGGAGGCCACCGAGGCCTACGAGGTTCTCTCCGACGACCAGAAGCGTTCCGCCTTCGACCAGTTCGGCTTCGCCGGGGTCGAGGGCATGGGGGGCGCCGGGCACGACTATTCGTCGGCGTTCCGGGATTTCGAGGACATCTTCGGGGACTTCTCCGGCATCTTCGACAGCTTCTTCGGGGGCGGCCGCAGATCCTCCCAGGGAGGATCCGCGGGAGTCCGCCAGGGCTCGAATCTGCGCTACGACATCGAGATACCCTTTCAGGACGCGGTGTTCGGCTCCAAGGTGGAGATCCAGTACTCCCGCAACGAGTCCTGCTCCGCCTGCCGGGGCACCGGCGCGTCCGGCGGATCGGGCCGCAAGGTCTGTCCCACCTGCGCCGGAAGCGGGCAGGTGCGCCGCAGCCAGGGCTTCTTCTCCATAGCCTCCCCCTGCCACTCCTGCGGAGGAGAGGGCTTCGTCATCGAGCATCCCTGCCGGGAATGTTCCGGGGCGGGGACGGTGAAGAAGCGGCAGAAGATCATGGTCACCATCCCCTCGGGGATAGAGGACGGCAAGCGGGTGGTCATTCCCAACCAGGGTGACGCCGGCCCCAACGGAGGGCCCAACGGGGACCTCTACGTCTTCATACGGGTCAAGCCCCACGAGCACTTCGAGCGGGACGGCCTGGACCTCTACTGCGCGGTGCCCGTTTCCATAACCCAGGCCGCCCTGGGCGCGGAGCTCCACGTGGCGACCCTGGACGGCAAGAAGATCAAGGTCAAAATTCCCGCGGGCATCCAGAACGGCAAGATGCTCCGCATCCGGGAAGAAGGAATACCCTCGGGCGGCCGGCGGGGAGACCTCTACATCAAGCTGATGGTCCAGGTTCCCGTCAAGCTCTCCAAGCGCGGCAAGGAGCTGCTGGAGGAGCTGTCCAAGGTGGAAGGCGAGGAGGGCGCCCCCAAGCCCATCCCCCTTTCGGAGTTGCGGTCGGGGCAATAATCCATGCTACAATAGCCCCATGTCCTTGATGAAACGCGTGGGGCGGGTATCGGCGCTGCTGATCGGCGGCGCCGTCCTATCCGGACTTATTTTCTTTTTCTCCGCGGAGCGTAAAGAGCTTTCCCTAGACGGGGCTCGAATCCAGGACCACCTCCTCCAGCGCTTCCGCATGGAGGCGAATCTGCTCGATGCCCTGAGCTACCAATTCATAGCCAATCAGGACCTTAACGACGCCATGTATTCCTACGGCCGCAGGTCCAATACCTACGACGTGGCCCTCTACAATCTGTCTTTCACCAGGCATTTGGAGAGCCAACGGTCCGCCGCCGCCCTGCTGGATGAGGCGTTCTTCTTCGACTTCGATGATTTGGAGCGCATACCCCTGACCATGACGGAGGATTTCCTCCGTCCCGAGGCCGCCGCGGTTCGCCGGACCGTATGGGGTCCGGTGTCGGAGGCGGCGGGACAGTACCTATGGCTCGACGCGCCGATCTCAGTGCACGGGGGGAGCTATCTGACGGGAGGCCGGCTCATCAAACGGCTGAAGACCGGAGAGCCCATCGGCCTGCTGGCCTTCCTGGTGAGTTCGGAGCGCATCGCTATGATCATGGCCCAGGCGCTCTCCGCTCTGCCGGAGACGCCGCCGGACCTTGCGGCGCTGCTGGTCTCTCCGACGGGCGCGGTCATCGCTTCCCTCGGGGCTTCCTATGCCGGGCTTCCGGTTTCCGAGGCTCTCGGCGCTTCCTCGTATTTTGAGTCGATCATGGCCCAGGGGCTTGAGTCCGGCACCCTCTTCGTGGCCGCCGCCGGCCGCCGCCGGCCCGCCGCCTTCTCGCGGGTTTCCGCGGGCGGGCCCTACCTCGTCACCGTCTTTCCCGCCGAGGGGTTTTCCCCGATAGCGCGGCGCATCCTCTTTTCGGTGCTCCTGGGACTGTTCGTCTTTGCGGTCCTCCGAAGTACCCTGCGGGTCCTGGGCCTTCCGGGAAAACGCCGCGCGCCTCGGGCCGCCGCCGGCCTTCCCGACGGGGCGTGCGAGCTGCCGGAGGATCTTCCCCCCATGAGCGATCGTGAGCGGCTTCTTCTGCGGCTGCTCTGCCGGGGTTTGAGCAACAAGGAGATCGCCTGGGAGCTGGGCGTCAAGGAGCAGACCGTAAAGAACTATCTCCGGAGGATATACGAAAAGATAGGCGTCCACGACCGGGTCTCCGCCCTGCTTCTGCTCAGGCGCGGCGAAGGGAGGGCGGCCGGGGGTTCGAGTACCTAGGTACCCTTCCGCAGGAAGTACCAAAGTACCGATTGCCGGGGGCGGAAAGCGGGGGTTCACTATGACCATCCGATGTGTCCGTAAAGGAGGACCTATGAAACGAACCCTTATCGCAGCCGCCTTGATCGCCTTGACCGCCGCCGCCTTCGCCGAAGGCAACAAAGAGTCGGCATCAGGAGCCCCGGCCCAGAAGCTCATGATCTACACCTCCATGAAGGAAGTACTGATCGGGGAGCTTAAGGACGCCTTCGTCAAGAAGCATCCCAACATCAGCGTGGACTATTACTCGGCGGGAGCAGGCAAGATCATGGCCAAGCTCGCGGCGGAGCGCCAGTCGAACCAGGTGGTGGTGGATGTCCTTTGGACCAGCGAGGTTCCCGATTTCTTCGCCCTCAAGAGGGAGGGGATGCTGGAGCAGTACGCCTCTCCCGAAGCGGCCGACACCTACAGCCCGGTGAACGATCCGGAGGGCTACTTCACCGCCGCCCGTCTGGGGACCCTGGGCATCGTCTACAACACGGATAAGATCAAGACTCCTCCCAAGACATGGAACGACCTGCTGAAGAGCGAGTACAAGGGTGCCTTCGCCATCGCCAACCCCGCCCTATCGGGCACCGCCTTCGTCTCCGTGGGCATGCTGGTTGAGAATTTCGGCTGGGAGTTCATACAAAAGCTGCGGGCAAACGGCGCCATGATGGGTCAGGGTTCCGGGCAGGTGGTGGACGATACCGCCGTGGGTTCCCTGGCGGGCTGCATCGGCGTGGACTACATCACCCTGGATAAGGTGGAGAAGGGCGCTCCCCTGGGCTTCTTCAATCCCCCCGAGATGCTCGTCATTCCGAGCCCCGCCGCCATAATCAAGGGCACCAGGAACCTGGACGCCGCCAAGAAATTCATCGACTTCATCCTCAGCAAAGAAGGCCAGGAGATTATCGCCAGGGCCAACACCATCCCCGTGCGCAACGACGTGCGGGTCCGGGTGGAGATGGGGCTCGTGTCCGCCGAGACGGCTGTCAAGCGGGCCCTTAAGGTGGACTATGCCAAGCTCGGCGCCGAAAAGGAAGCCATGCTGGAGAAGTTCACCGGCATCATGACCAAGTAGTCCCCCATTCCCGTCGGGCTCCGCGCCGGCCCCAGGGAGGCCGGAGCCTTCAAGCCTAGGAGAACAAGAGCATGTCCGATATCCGCTTCCGATCCGTACGCAAGACGTACGGCGCTAAAGCTGTGCTCCAGGACCTGGACCTCCATATCCGGTCGGGGGAGTGCTTCGTATTGATAGGCCCCTCCGGGTGCGGCAAGACCGTGGCGCTTCGGCTTCTCGCGGGGTTCGAGACGCCGGATGCCGGCGAAATAAGCATCGGCGACGCGGTGGTCGCCGGACCCAGGCACTCGCTGCCGCCGGAGGAGCGGCGCATAGGGGTCGTGTTCCAGGATTACGCCGTGTGGCCCCACATGGACGTGGCGGAGAATGTCCGCTATCCGCTGAAGATGCGCAAGGTAGAGAAGGCCGAGGCGGAAACCCGCACCGGCGCGGCCATAGAACAGGTAAACCTTTCGGGCTACGAGCGCCGGCTTCCGAGCCAGCTTTCCGGGGGCCAGCAGCAGCGGGTCGCCCTGGCGCGGGCGCTGGTGGCTCAGCCGGAGGTGATGCTCCTGGATGAGCCGCTGACCAATCTGGACGCCAACCTCCGCGAGGAGATGCGCTTCGAGATCAAGGAGCTGCAGAGGAAAACGGGCTCCACCATCCTCTACGTCACCCACGACCATGAGGTGGCGCTGGCCATCGCGGACCGCATCGCGGTGATGGACGCGGGGGGGCGCATACGCCAGATCGGCACGCCGGAAAACGTGTAAGAGCATCCCGCCGATCCCTTCGTCTGCAAGTTCCTGGGTGTTTCCTCCTTCCTGGAGATGGAGCAGTCCAAGGGCAGGTGGACCATCCGGGGCACCGAATTCTCCGTCGGCGCGCCCCCTGCAGGGCCCATAGCCGAAGCCTCCGAGGCCGTCGCGGCCTTCCGGCCCATGGATATGGCGATCTCCCGTCCCGGAGGCAAGGTGGAAGACGGCATGGTCGCCGGCACGGTCGAACGCATGTCCCTTCTGGGGCCCATCGTCGACTTCAGGGTCCTGGTGGGGGAGCACCGGGTCCGCTGCCAAGTGCAGACCGAGACCGCCGTGGCCCGGGACGTATTGATCGAGGAAGGAAGGGAGTGCGTCCTTTCCTTCCATGACGCGAAATGGTTTTCCGCCGTGGAAGGCGGAGGGGAGGAAGGGTGATGGATACCCCTCGGCGTAGATTCAAGATAGGCACCGCGGAACTGCTCCTGGCTTTTTCCATCATGGTGCTCGTGGTGGTGGTGGCGGTTCCGGTGCTGCTCATCCTGGCGACGGCCTTCTTCGAGAACGGCAAGCTGAACGTGCAGGCGATCATGAAGGTGCTCCGGGACCCGGACACCTACATGGCGCTCTGGAACTCTATCGTCATCGCATCGGGGACGACGGTCGTGTCCACCACCATCGGCGTGTTCTTCGCCTGGCTGGTGGCCAGGACCGACTTGCCCTTCAAGCGCACCATGAAGGCCCTCTTTCTGGTTCCCTTCATGCTGCCCTCCTTCATCGGAGCTCTGGCGTGGAAGATCCTGCTGTCTCCCCGGGCGGGCTACATCACCAAGCTGATCATGGCGGTCTTCGGGCTGGAGAAGGCCCCCTTCGACATCATGTCCATAGGGGGCATCGTGCTGGTGGAGTCAATGTACCTCTTTCCCTTCGTGTTCCTGCAGGTGGCCGCGGCCCTGGAGCGCATGGACCCGACCCTGGAGGAATCGGCCCGCATATCCGGGGCAGGTCTGCTGACCATCACCCGCAAGATCACCCTTCCCCTGGTGATGCCCTCCATCCTGGCGGGGGCCCTGCTCATAGCCCTGTACTCCCTGGCCCACTTCGGCGTGCCGGCCATCCTGGGCACGGAGAAGGGCATCTACAACATACCCACCAAGATCTACGAGCGCATCCACTCCTCCGGAGGCTCCATGGCGGGCATCAAGGTCGGAACGGTGCTCTCCACGATACTGGTGATCTCGGCGGCGATCATACTCAAGGTTCAGGACATGATCCTCAAGCGCGGGCAGTTCCAGATCATCGCGGGCAAGAGCATGCGGCCCGTGGTGCTCAAGCTGCGGGGCCTGAAGATACCCCTCCTTATCGTCAGCATCGCATACCTGGCCTTCACCGTGGTGCTTCCCACCATCACCATCATGCTGGTGGGTGGGCTCAAGACCTACGGCCTGCCCATGAAGCTCAAGAACCTGAGCTTCGACAACTACATCGGCCTGTTCCGTATGAAGCTGACCACCGACTCCATCTACAACTCCCTGATGCTCTCCGTGGGAGCCGCCTTCGTCACCATGCTGGCGGGGACCATGATCTCCTACGTCATCGTCAAGATGAAGGTGCGCGGCAAGTTCCTGCTCCAATTCCTGGGGGTCCTGCCCTTCTCCCTGCCGGGAACGGTCATCGCCCTGGGCTGCATACTCACCTGGAGCGGCCGCTTCGGCATCAACCTCTACAACACCGCCTGGATAATCTTCGTGGCCTACATCGCCCGGTACATGGCCTTCTCCATCAAGTCGAATTCCGCCGCCCTGGAGCAGGTGTCCGATTCCCTGGAAGAGGCTTCCCGCTCCTGCGGCGCGACGCACTTCCAGACCCTCAAGAACATCGTTCTCCCCCTGGTGCGGCCGGGCATGATCAGCGCCTTCTTCCTGATCTTCCTTCCCGCCCTGCGGGAGCTCACCACGTCGGTTCTGCTCTACGGGCCGACCACCAGGACCATCGGCGTGGCCATCTACGCCCTGAACGAGGACGGCGAGACCGTCAGGGCCGCCGCCTTGGCGTCGGTGGCGCTGGTCATCATTTTTACCGGGGAAATCCTGATCAGGAAGCTCCTTTCCCGGCTGCAGAGGCAGGAGTAGCTCTATGGCGCAATTGACCTTACGGGACGTGACGAAGCGCTTCGGCGACGTGACCGCCGTGAACCGCTTGAACCTGGATGTGGAGAAGGGCGAATGCTTCTCCTTTCTGGGGCCCTCGGGGTGCGGCAAGACCACCACCCTCAGGATGATAGCGGGCTTCGAGGACTTGGACGAGGGGGAACTGTCGGTGGACGGCAAGGTCTTCTCCTCCAGCTACCGGAGGTACTATCTGCCCCCGGAGGAACGGGACTTCGGCATGGTGTTCCAGGCCTTCGCGGTCTGGCCCCACATGAACGTGTACCGCAACGTATCCTTCCCCCTGGAGATCCGGAGGCTTCCCAAGC
>CAYUPG010000156.1:0-7188 GCA_964446515.1 uncultured Treponema sp. | reverse complement strand
GCAAAACTGACCAATATTCGCAAGGGCATCGTGTAGGAGCCGGGGATGGTCGATTTCGTCCAACTGCAGCAGCTGATGAAGGACCGGTTGGAGCGGGATCGGGCGATACGTTCCGTTGAGGCCCAGGGCATGACCCTGGATGAGGCTGTTTCCGCCGCCGCCGCCCTCCTGGCCGTTCCTGTCAAGCATCTGGAATATGAAGTCCTGGAGCGGGGCTTTTCCGGTTTTATGGGTACCGGCCGCAAGGAATGGAAGATCCGGGCCTATGAGCGCATGGTTGCCGAAGAAAACGCCGCCATAATCGATCTTGAGCAATCCGCCTTCGATATCGCGGCCCCGGTGATCGAAGACAAGGACGGCGCCGCCTACGTGCATCTGAGTCCCGAGGGCGCCTTCCTCAAGGTGGTCCCTCCCGTGGGCCGCGGGCGGAGGGCGACGGAACGCCAGGCGAACGATGCCTTGGCCGCCCGGACCGTTCGGGATATCGATGCGGCCCTGGTGGCCCAGGTCGTCAGGGATGCGGCGGGGGAGTACGTTCGCGTCGGCACCTTCATGCAGAATCCCGGCAACGACGCCATCGTCACCGTGGACATAGCCGATCAGGAGATGAAGGCGTACATCTACATAACGCCTCCCGGCCCCGGCGGCTGCGACCTCTCGGCGGAAACCATCTTCAGCTTCCTGCGGAACAACCGGGTGGTCCACGGCGTGCGGGAAGATTTCCTTAGGGAATTCGCGGATGCTCCGCAGTACAAGGAGATGGTCCTCGTCGCGGAGGGGTCCCGCCCCGTTAACGGACGGGATGCCTACATACAGTACAACTTCGAAGTGGATCAGACCAAGGTCAAGCTCAAGGAAGGGGCCAACGGCCGGGTCGATTTCAAAGAATTGAACATCATCCAGAACGTGGTGGAGGGCCAGCCCCTGGCCCGGAAAGTGAGCGCGGAGCGGGGAACCGTGGGCAAGACCGTCACGGGCAAGATCATCCCCGCGAAGAACGGCAAGGAAATTCCCATGCCCTTGGGCAAGAACGTGCACGTGGGGGAGGACCAGCTCACCATCTTCGCGGACATGAACGGACAGGTGGTCATGGCGGGCGGCAAGATCAACGTGGAGCCGGTCTACACCGTCCAGGGGGATGTCAACCTCCGCACCGGGAACATCATCTTTTTGGGAACCGTCATCATCACCGGCAACGTGGAGGACGGCTTCTCCGTGAAGGCTGCGGGCAACATAGAGGTCCACGGCACCGTGGAGAAGGCCGAACTGGACGCCGAGGGGGACGTGATCGTCCACCAGGGCATCACCGGAAAGAATGCCGGCTTCGTGCGGGCCGGGCGCTCCATCTGGGCCCGGTTCATCGAGAACTCCATCATAGAGGCGGGAAACATGGTGGTGGTATCCGACGGCATCATCAATTCCCAGGTGGACGCCAACAAGCGCATCATTTGCCAGGGCAAGCGGGCGCACATCGTGGGCGGCAGGCTGCGGGCGTCCGAGGAGATCAACGCCAAGATAATCGGCAGCCCCGTGAGCGGGACGGAGACGGTCTGCGAAGTGGGCTTCGATCCCAAGGGAAAGGAGCGCCTGGACGGCTTCCTGGCCCGCAAGGAGACGACGGAGAAGCAGCTTGAGGAGATCGAGCTCAACCTGCAGACCTTGATAAACATCAAGAAGCAGCGCAAGTCCCTCCCGGAGGACAAGGAAGCCTACCTGCGGGAACTGGTGGAGCGGCGCCAGATCACCATGGCCGAGCTCGCCAAGCTCAACGCGGGCATAGAGGAAGCTCAGACCTACCTCAATACCCTGAAGAACCGCGGACGGGTCTCCGCCTCCGCGAAGGTGTATCCCGGCGTAAAGATCATAGTCCGGGACAGCAAAGAGGACGTGAAGAACGAGTATCGGGCGGTAACCTTCGTGCTTGAGAACAACCTCATACGGGTAACCAAGTACGAGGAGCCGGACGAGGAAGCGACGCGAGGTCCCGATGGCTATGCAGCCAATTGATCTGCAGACCCTCTTTACCCAGCTGGACAAGGTGGGGAAACTCCAGGCCAATCTGAAGGAGGGCGCCCAGCTCCAGCAGTCCCTGCAGGCGGCGTCCAACCAGAAGAAGGCGGAGGAGCGGGTGCGGTCGGTCAACGAGACCCACGATGCCGGAGAAGGGGCTGATCGGGTTAAGGATAAGGCCGGACGCAGGGGTGCGGAATCCGGCGGCGAGGGGCGCAAGCGCCAAGGGGACTCCGAGGAGCCTGAGGAAAAGGAGAGCGCCGAGGTCGTCCGGGATCCAGACCTCGGAAAGAACATCGATGTGAGCGGCTAGGGCGTATGGAACCGGCGGTGCTTTTTTCTGTCGCGGGCCTGGTATTCTGGGCCCTGTCTTTTTTGTACTTCCGCTCCTATCTCAAGAAAAGGACCGGGAAGGACCGCCTGCTCGCGGAGTTCGCCGACGAGATCGACAAGATGATTTCGGAGATAGATGCCGCCACCGATAGGACGTCGCTCTGGTGGAGGACCGGATCCGGTCGCTGCGGGCCCTGCTGGACGAGACGGACAAGCGCATCGGAGCGTACCGCAGGGAGATAGACCGCCGCGCCTCCGAAGAGCGCGCCTATGCGGAGCTGGGGCGCCGCCGCAGCCGGCCGTACCAGGCCCAGGGCGCGGAGCTTCGGCCGTCCTCCGGCGAGGGCCGCGGGGAGCAGGGCGTTCTCAGCCTGGATCCCGGGGCAGGCCGGCCCGCTGCGCCGGACCGAGGGCGCTCCGACGTCGAACCCGGCGGGAGTGCCGCCGCACCGCCGGCTTCTCCGCGGCAGGTATCCCAGGCTGCGGTGCCGGAGCCATCGTCCGCTTCCCCGGCGGCTGCGGAAATCCGCTTCACGGCTTCCGAAAAACCCATCGAGCCGAAGCCTCTCAGTTTCGCCGAGCGGGTGGCCGAACTGCATCGGGCGGGGTTTTCCTCCGATCTCATCGCGAAGCGTCTTGGTGCGACGGTGGCGGAGGTCGACTTGGCGGTGGCCTTGGCCGCCCGCTTGGAGGGGGACGGCTCCAGTGGTTATAGGGATTGATCTAGGCACCACCAACTCTTCCTGCGCGGTCTACGACGGCCGTGACGTGCTGCTCATCCCCAACGAGCGGGGCCTGCGCACGACGCCCTCGGTCGTCGCCCTTTCGGAGGACGGGGAAATTCTGGTGGGCGAATCGGCCAAGAACCAGGCGGTGCTGCATGCGGACCGGACGATACGGAACGCCAAGCGCTGCATGGGCAGCGATGCGGAACTTCCCTTCGGGCCGAAGAAAGTGCGGCCGGAAACGGCCCTATCATACATCCTGCGCAGCCTCAAGAACGACGCCGAGAACTATCTGGGCGCCGAGGTCGACGAGGCGGTGATCACCGTTCCCGCCTATTTTTCAGAGGCCCAGCGTCGGGCCACCCGGGAGGCGGGCCGCCTTGCGGGCCTTTCCGTTAGACGGCTTTTGAACGAGCCCACGGCGGCGGCGATCGCCTGGGCCTGGTCTTTCAACCGGAGCTTTGATTTTGAAGCCGACAAGACGGTGCAGAATGTTCTGGTCTACGACCTCGGGGGCGGCACCTTCGACGCCACGGTGCTCGCCATGTCGGGCGGGGACTGCCGCGTCTTGGCCACCGCGGGGGACAATTCCCTGGGGGGCGTGGACTTCGATCGCATACTCCTTGAGGAGGCCGTCGCCGCGCTGGAATCGGAGCTCGGACCGGGGGCCTTGACCGGAGACCCCTTCCTCCTCCAGCAGGCGGCCGACCTCACCGAGCGGGCCAAGATCGAACTCTCCACCCGGGAGAGCGCCTCGGTGGTGCTTCCCTTCGCGGGGAGGGCGGGCCGATCCCACCCCACCTGGAGGATAGACCGGGGCCATTTCGAGTCCCTGATCGCCGCCCACATCGGCCGTACCCTGGAACTGGTGGAGAAGGCGGTGGGCGAAGCGGAGCTGCGTCTCGAGGACGTTCACCGTCTGGTGCTCTCGGGGGGATCGAGCCGCATCCCCTTGGTCAGACGGCGCCTCGCCGAGCTCTTCGGCAAGGAAGGGGAAAGCCGGGTCAATCCCGAGGAGGTCGTCGCCGTGGGGGCTGCAGTCTATACGGCCCTGTCGTCGGGGAACCTTTCCGGCTTTACCGTGCAGGACGCGGTATCCCGTTCCTTCGGTCTGGAGATAGACGGAGACGAGTTCATACCCCTGATAGGCAAGAATACCCCCATGCCGGTGACCCGCTCGAAGGCCTTCACCACCGTAGCGGACGATCAGCGGACGGTGGAGATTCATGTGCTCCAGGGAGAATCCCGGCGGGCCTCGGAAAACCTGAGCATGGGAAGGTTCATCCTGACGGGTATACGGACGGGAAAGAAGGGAGAGCCGCGGATAGAGGTTGAGTTTTCCATCGACGAGGACGAAATTCTACATGTACGCGCAAAGGACGTGGATACCGGCGCGGCGCAAGGGGTGACCATAGCCCCGGGCCCCGGCGGCTTCCGGCCCGACTCCCTGAAGCGGCTGGCCTCCTTGATCGCCCGGGCGAGGGAGATGGCGCCCGATGTTTCGGGAGACCGCATCTTGGCCGGCGAGCTTTCGGAGGCCCTGGAAGAGGCGGAGCGGACACTGTCCGCCCTCGAAGCTCCGGAGCCGGTCGACGCTTCCGGCCGGCATCCCGCACGGGCTGCCGAGGAGGCCTCCTTGAGCCTCTCCGCTCTGATTGCCGAGCTGGAGGCGCGAAAAACGTAGAGCAAGGATGTAATCGTGGAACGCAACGAGCCCTACCGAATCCTAGGCCTAGACAGCGACGCGGGTTACGAAGAGATCAAGTGCGCCTATAGGTATCTCTCGAAGAAATATCATCCCGACAGATCCGGGCGGCCGGATACGGGCCTGCGCTTCATGAGGGTGGTCAAGGCCTATAAATCCTTGAAGGTCCATGCGCGATCCGATTGCCCCGTCCCCCCCTCGGAAGTCCAGGAAGATCTGTTTGCCCTGGGCGCCAAGGCCCTGGGTTCCGCCGATCCGGGCGTACGGGCCAGGGCGGTGCGCCGCCTCGGTTTTACCGGTAAGAAGGCGGCCTGCGTATTCCTGCGGCGCTGCCTGTCCGACGCGGACGAAAAGGTGTGCGCGGCGGCGGTGCGGGCGATTGCGGACCTGAGCGCCTACCAGGCCTCCGGCGAGGTCGCCGCCCTATGGGCCCGTTCATCCTCCGGCCTGCGGAGGGCCATACTGGACACCGCAGAGGCCACCGGGGAGCCCCTGTTCAGGCCGGCCCTGCAGCTGGCCGCCTCGGAAGGTGGCCTCGATGCCCTCAGGGCGCGGCGCATACTTTCGGAGAGCTTGGAGCAGTCGGTGTAGGAGGCTTTCCCGCCGCCGCCCCGCGTGGCGGGGAAGGCGGGATGCGCTTCGAAGCGACCGCTCATGCGTTTACCGCTTCCGCCTGGGCTTCCATCCTGTTCAGGTAGTTCACCTCGTCGGTGCTGAAGATCTTGTCGATATCCAGGATGATGATGAAGGCTCCATCCTTCTTACCCATGCCGAGTATGAAATCCGTGGCCAGCTTCGTGCCGAAGCGGGGGGCGCTTTCGATCTGGGATGGTTCCAGCTCAATCACTTCCTGGACGGAATCCGCAAGCGCGCCGAGTATGACCGACCCGTCGGAACTCTCCACCTCCATCACGATGATGCTGGTATCCTTGGTGGGCTCCACCTCGTCCATGCCGAATTTAGTGCGCAGGTCTATCACGGGCACGCCGGTTCCCCGGAGGTTGATGACTCCCTTCATGAAGTCCGCCGTACGGGGAATTTTGGTGATCTTGGTGTATTCAAGCACTTCCCGAACCTTGAGCACGCTCAAGGCGTAGTGCTCTCCCTCCAAGGTGAAGGTAAGGTACTGATTCGTTTCGCCCATAGGTGCCTCCGTCGTTAAGTGTAACGGATGGACCGCCGGCCGTCAAATGCGATCGGGGCAAGAAAAGGGCTCCCGCCGCAGCATCGGCGGGAGCCCTTTTCCAAAATCCAGGGATACGTCGGCTAGAGCTGCAGGCGCAGTCCCAAGGAGGCGCCGTAGTTGCCGTCCGTCAGGTTGTACATGCCCGTAAGATCGAACTTCAGGACGAGCATGTTGAGCGACAGGCCGCCGAAGGCCCGGATAGCCCAGCCCGAGACGTCGTAGGAGGAGGACATTCCCGTGGCGCTCACGTCGGGGGGCGTTATGCCGGCGTTCGTCAGGAGTTGTTTGATCTCCGCGACCTGCGCGGGGCCTATGGGGTTATCGTTGTACAGCACGTCGCTCTTGAGGTAGTAGCCCGCCGTGGACCGGCCGTAGGCGGCGCCGAGGCCCGCGTAGGGGGTGATGATCAAGAGGCTCTTGGAAACTTGCGCCTTGAGCTCGAAGGTGGTGTTCTCCCACTCGAAGCCGATCTCCGGATCCGTTGCCTTCAAGGTGTTCCCTCCGGGCAGGTCGAAGGCCTGGCCGCCGCTCACGGTGGTGCCGAACGCGCCGCTCAGGTGGTTGATCCCGAAGCCCACGGAAACCTTGGGCAGGATGAGGCCTCCCTTGAAGAGGGCATAGCGGACATCTCCTCCGACGAGGAAGTAGTCAAGGGTCACGTCCTTGATGCTGTCCGCCAGAGGGCCGGGAATAAAGCCGACCTTGAGTCCGAGGTCGAAGGGGAGTATGAAGCCTCCGATCCTGCCTTCCGCCGCCATGGCGGGGAAGGGAAGCTTCTCGGGGATATCCCCCAGGTCGCCTCCCATGCTTTCCAGGATGCCGGTCATATCCGCGGAATCCAGGGTCGTCATTCCGCCGACGATGCCGACGCCGAAGTGGGGCGGCAGGGACAGGAGCTGGCCGATGTAGGCGTCGGACCAGTTGAGACCCACGGTGGAGTTGAAGGGAAGCGCTCGGGCCATGGCCTTGGCCACGTCCTCGGCACCCTTCTGGATGTCCGCGATCTGCGTATTCTGGGCTAGGGCCGGCATGGCGAGGGAGCCGAGGGCCAGAAGCGCCAGGAGCTTCATTTTCGTCGTCGTGTGCATGGTTGCCTCCTAACGTTGTCCAGTATATCCCGCTTCAGCCCTTTTTCCAAATCTCCACGTATTGACATTTTTTCGTCCCCCGGGTATAAAACTGTCATTGAGCGCCGCTGTAGCTCAGTTGGTAGAGCAAAGGACTGAAAA
>CAYUPG010000155.1:0-7222 GCA_964446515.1 uncultured Treponema sp. | reverse complement strand
TGGAGGATGGTGTTCCCCACCGTATCCCGTTCCCCTATGTTCTTTCCACCGAAGAGGGCGCGTATCGCGGTTTCCCCCTTGGTCAGGGCGGCCGTGCCGGGACTCTCTCCGTCCGCTCCCTGGGCGAACACGTCGGATCCCGCATCGACAAGGAGGCGGACCTGATCCCAGGCTTCCAAATCCACGGCCATGCGAAGCGGCGTCTTGCCGGCCGCATCGGTCACCCCGACTCTTCCGCCCTGTCTCAGTATGGCCTGGATCGCGTCGGCTCCGACCCGTTCCGCCAAAGCGATGTGCAGGGGCGACCTGCCGTCGTCGTCGGACATCAGGAGCCGTTCCTTGGTAAGCAAGGTGGCTACCATTTCCGGAGAAGTGCCTAGGGCCGTTTGGAAGGGAGTGCGCCCGGCGGCGTTGCGCGCATGTATGGATGCGCCCCTATTCAGCAGCTGCACCGCCACATCCGTCCTGCCCAGGGCAACGGCCAAATGCAGGGGCGTATCGCCCCGGATATTCCGCGCCGTCGGATCGGCGCCCCGCTCGGCCAAGCGCTCCACGGCGCCGGGAAGGCCTGCCGCCGCGGCTTCCATGAGGGGCGTGTTGCCTTCAAGATCTCTGCTTTCCAAGGCTGCGCCGTTCTGGAGGAGCAGGCTCTCAATGGCTACCATTCCCAAGCGCACCGCTTCATGAAGGGGCGTTTTGCCTGCCAGATTCCGGGCCTGAATATCTCCTCCCGCTTTCAGGAGCGCTTCGGCGCTGCTCGAAGCGTTCCAGCGCACCGCCGCGTGAAGGGCGGAGTTGCCGAGGGAATCCCGCGCTCCCAGGGAAGCTCCCGCAGCGGCGAAGGCCGCAATGGTCTCGGGAGAGTCGGCTTTAACGGCGGAGAAAAGGGCCGTTTCTCCCGTTGCGTTCTTGGCCTCGGTCGAGGCGCCCCGGCTCACGATGACCGGAACGGCCGCGGCGAGCTTCCACTGGGCCGCGTAGTGCAGCAGCCCGTTCCCCAATCCGTCCTGGGCCTCCAAGGTGATGTGATTCAGAATCCAGTCCCTCAGGGGCGGCTCCGCGTGGGCTGCCAGGTAGAGCGGGCTGTGGCCCTCTGCATTCGGCGCGAAGATGTCGGCGCCCCGGGATATGAGGAGTTCACCCATTTCCTTTTCATTCTGTCTGACCGCCAAGTGGAGGGCCGTGTCCCCTGCTTTGTTTCGCGAGTTTAGGTTGCCTTTCCGATCCAGGATGAGCGTCGCCGCGGCGAGGCTCTCTCCCTTTTTGACCGTTAAATGGAGGAGCGTATTTCCGGTATTGTCGCTCAGGGCCACCGTCTTTTCGGTGATCATGGCCGTCAATGCGTCTCCGTTCTCGGCAAGCGCGATGTCGAAGGGAGTACGGGCCTGGGTGTCGGCGGCAAAGATATCTGCCTGGTATTCGAGCAGCAGGGGGATATAGTCCCGCCGTCCCGTCTCGACCGCCCTATGCAGCGGCGTCTTCCCTTCCGTGTTGCGGATGGAAACATCCGCACCCCCCGCCAGCAGGGCCCGGGCGAGGTCCAAGCCGAGATTGAGGGAGACTGCAATATGCAGCGCCGTGTCGCCGTGGTCGTCCTTGATGTTCGGGTTGGCGCCGGCGCCCAGCAGCAGATCGATGCCCGCCTTCCTGGTCTCCAGGGGCATCACGATGTGCAGGGCGGAATTGCCCTTGGCATCCCGGGCATTCGCCGAAGCGCCGGAGGCAAGCAGAAGCCGCATCACTTCGATTCGGCCGGAGCGGGCGGCTTCGTGGAGGGCGGTCGTTCCCGACGCGTTCTTGGCGTCGACTTCGCCGCCGCGCCGCAGCACGAGTTCAACGAAGCCCGCGTGGCCGGCTCGGGAGGCGAAGTGCAGGGGCGCCAATCCGTCGGCGAAGCGGACGTTGTAGTTGGAGCTGCGCACCGCCGGGGCGAAGTACTCGAAGCCGCCGAGGCTTGAGATGCCTCCTCCTTGGACCAGCAGCTCCGCCGCGAGGGCGTAATCGTAGGCTTCGGGGCGGGCATAGGCATGGTCCAGGGCGGTCTTGCCGTCCCCATCCCGAAGGTTGGGAATTCCCCCCTTGGCGAGTATGGTGCGCACTGCCTCATGGGCTCCCCGTCCGGCGGCGAGGTGGAGTATGGTTCTGCCTGAACCGTCCGTCATTTTGAGCGTCTCTTTGGTCAGGAGCGCATCCAAGAGGGGCGACCCTGCGGCAAGACCTCGTTCAGCGGGGCTGGCTCCGCCCTTCGAGGCCTTGAAAATGTCGGCTTTTCCGGCGCTCAATACCGCAGCGGTTTTCGAGTCCCCCTGGGCGCAGGCTATCTCCAAGGGTGTCCTCCCATCGCCGTCCTGGGCATCTATGCCGGCCCCCAGGGCGATGAAGAACGATGCCAGGGCTCCGTCCCGCAGCTCGGCGGCCCGGTGCAAGGGTGTGCGTCCCCGTGCATCCAGGGCATTCACGTCCACTTGGCCCCGGAATAAAGCGCGCGCCTTCTCCGTATCCCCCTTATCAAGGAGGGTCCATACATCGTCTTCCTGCACTTGTGCTGCAGGGGGCTCCTCGACGACCTGAGGGGCAGGAACGGGGACAGGCGCGGAAGCGCAACGGCTCAGCAATAAAAGAGCTGCGGGAAGAACGGCGTACATACCTTTCATACGTCTATGATCGACAGATCGCAGGTCCATATGTAGGCAAAATCCTTCTGTCCCGGATATTGACACGATTCGCTTAAGTCGATACTATGCAAACAAGATTTCACGCGGCGATGGTGGAATTGGTAGACACGCCAGCTTGAGGTGCTGGTGCCGAGAGGCATGGAGGTTCAAGTCCTCTTCGCCGCACAGTGCGCAGCCCGACCGAAAGGTCGGGTTTTTTGTTTTCTAGTCGTTCAGCTCCGCGCACCCATGCAAGGCGTCTCCGCATGCCGACGGATGAGCGCTCAGGCCTCGGAAGAGTTTACGCTTGCCCTCCAGGCTGCCGCCGCTGAGCACCTCCAAACGCCGGCGGAACTCCGCCCTGTATCCCTGCATCCCCGCCGGGCAGGTGCAGACCGTCGTTTCCCAGCCCCGGCTCCGGACGTAGCGGCGTATGGTCTCCTCGGGTATGTAGGCCAAGGGCCTGATGAGGGATACTCCGAAGGCGTCGTAGCGCCGCAGGGGGGGCATACCTCCCGATTCGCCGTGAACCACCAGGTTCATGAGTCTGGTGGTCAGTATATCGTCCAAATGGTGTCCTAGGGCTATCTTGCTGCAGCCGTGATCGAGGGCATAGCGCATGAGCACTTCCCTTCGCCGGGCGGCGCAGCGGTAGCAGGTGCGCGGCGTCCCGGCATCCCTAGTTTCAGGGTCAAGCCTCAGAACTTCCAAGGGGATGTTCCAACTACCGTAAAAGTCGGCCAGGGCGGCCGCGGCGGCGAGAGTAGGCGGCGGAACTTCGTTTGGTAGGACTCGGAGCGCCTTGATGCTGAAGCGAGGCCTTTTTTGATCTGCCCGGAAGGCGAGCAGGCTGCTGAGGGCTAAGGAATCTTTGCCTCCGGAAGCTCCGATCAGGACGACGTCGCCATCGGCTATCATGCCGTAATCGTCGACGGCGGCGTCGAATGCTCTACGGATGTTCATGCGGCTCCGCCGAGGAAGGCCGTTTGACTTCGGGATGGGCGGATTTGAACCGCCGATCTCTTGCTCCCAAAGCAAGCGCCTTAGCCCCTAGGCTACATCCCGTTGCAGAATTCTTCCGAATAATAGCGGAAACTGAGTGCATGGTCAATGCGAACCGACGGCCGCATCTAATCGTCCTCCTCTCCTCCGGGGGAAAAGAGATAAAGATCGGGCAGCTTGAAGGTCCGCTCGACTGAAAAGGAGCTGGTGACGTGCTCTTGGCTGACGACCTGGATCTCGAAGAAGTGCTGGAGCACTTCGAAACCCGCCGCTGCGATGCGGACGCTGAACTCGAAGCTCCTCGCTTCTCCTACCGAAGAGGCTTTGACGGGCTTGGGCCAGAAGGTGAACGTACCGGCAGTGTTTGGTACAAGATTGTAGGGGTTCTGCCAATTGGGGTCGATCATCTCCGCCGGACCGCCCTGCCCGGAGTGGAGCTCGACCTCGATATCGCGCATCGGCTCGAAGTTGGCGCCGTTGAATACCCTTCCGATTATGGTGGGCATATTGAATACCGGCCCCGCCACCGACGCGGGGGGCTCCCGGTTGGAGGGATTGTGGCTGAAGTGGGGTCGCTGGGATTGGGCTATCTTGGTGATGCCCTCGTACACCAGGGACGCGATATCCGCGTCCTCCTGCTGACGCTCCAGGGACTCGCTTTCAACGCGGGCGGCCCCTCTGCTTGACACCACATACCGGGGCGCCGTGCGGTTGAGTACGTAGCAGGCCGTATCCAGGCGGCATTGGTAGCAGGTGCAGGGGCGATCCGTCTTGCCTTCCCGTTCAATCGCATCGCAAATATCGTGCACCACCGCCAGAACGATATCTTCGCTGCTGTTGTGAATATCCATGGATACACCTCCTGGGGTCAGTATAAGTCTAGCGATTTAGGGCCGCGGCGCAAGGGCGCAGGGAAGCGCCGGCCGCAGAAGGGTCGTCCCTATTTGCCCCCTTCCTTGGTATAGGGAACAGTGCCCCCTGCGCGGAGTATGCGCCGAGCCCGGTCGTCCACGTCCAGCCGGACGCTGAAGCGCTTTCCGGTGGTCGCATTTCGGACCTCAAGCTCGCTGCCCGACGACCCGGCGGCCCCCTCAAGGAAGGCATGGAGCTTGCGCAACTCCAGGCTGTGGCCCTGCTCCAGGGCCGCGTAGTCTTCATCCCGGAGAAACACCAGGGGCAGTATGCCGTAGTTCACCAAGTTGGCCTTGTGGATCCTGGCGAAGGATTTCGCCAGGACGGCTTTGACGCCCAAATACATGGGTGCGAGGGCGGCATGTTCCCGGGATGAACCCTGTCCGTAGTTCGCGCCGCCGACGACGATGCCGGCGCCGGCCGCTTGGGCCCGTTTCCAGAAGTCGGCGTCGTGCCGGGTAAACACGAACTTGGAGATTTCGGGAATATTGCTCCGCAGGGGCAGCACCTTGGCGCCTGCGGGCATGATGTCGTCCGTGGTGATGTTGTCGCCGGTTTTAAGCAGGACGGGGAGGGCTACGTCGTCGTCGATGGGTCGGGGAGCCGGGCAGGGCTTGATGTTGGGGCCGCGCTCGATCTCCACCGCGGCGGCGGCCGCCTGGTCCAGGGGAGGGATCAGCATATCGTCCTTGGCGAGGGCGAGCCCTTCCAAGGCGTAGCGTCCCAGGTCGGGCCGGATAAAGGGATGGGTCGACGGATCGACGATGGTCCCCGCTACCGCGGCGGCGGCGGCCGTCTCCGGCGAGACGAGGTACACCTGGGCATCCGCCGTTCCCGATCGGCCTTCGAAGTTTCGGTTGAAGGTGCGCAGGCTGACGCCGCCGGATTTTGGGGCGAAGCCCATCCCGATGCAGGGGCCGCAGGAGCTTTCCAGGATGCGGAACCCCGCCCGGATCAGCTCCCCCAATATGCCGGCCCGTTCGGCCGCCAGGAGTGTTGCCCTGCTGCCGGGGGCGATGCCCGCCGAAACCCGGGGATGCACCACCTTGCCCTTGACCAGCTCCGCTACCGCGGCGAGGTCGTCCAGGGAAGAGTTGGTGCAGGAGCCGATGACCACTTGGTCGACCGGAATACCCGCGAGGGATGCCACGGCGGCGACGTTGTCGGGGGAATGCGGGCGCGCCGCAAGAGGCACCAGGGTAGAGAGATCGATTTCCACCACCCTTGAGTAGACGGCATCCTCATCCGCCCGCAAATCAACCCATCCGTCGCCGCGGTTCCGCTCCGCGAGGTACTTCCGCGTGACTTCGTCGGAGGGAAATACCGAGGTGGTGGCTCCCAATTCGGCCCCCATGTTCGTTATGGTCGCCCGCTGGGGCACGGAGAGGGTCGTCGTCCCCTCGCCGAAGTATTCGTAGATGCAACCCACGCCGCCCTTGACGGTTTCCCTGCGGAGCAGCTCCAGGATGACGTCCTTGGCGGACGCCGCTCCCCGCAGCTTTCCGAGAAGCTTGACGCCTACGACCTTGGGCATCACCAGGTGGAAGGCTCCCCCGCCCATGGCCACCGCCACGTCCAGGCCCCCGGCGCCGATCGCCAGCATGCCGAGGCCTCCTCCGGTCGGGGTGTGGGAATCCGATCCTAGAAGAGTTTTTCCGGGCAGGCCGAAGCGCTCCAGGTGGGCCTGATGGCAGATGCCGTTCCCCGGACGGGAGAACCAGATTCCGTACTTCGCCGCCACGCTCTGCAGGTAGCGGTGGTCGTCCATGTTCTTCCAGTCTTCCTGCAGGGTGTTGTGGTCCACATAGGACACCGAAAGTTCCGTCCGCACGCGGTCCAAGCCCATGGACTCGAACTGAAGGTAGGCCATGGTGCCCGTGGCGTCTTGGGTCAAGGTCTGGTCGATGCGTACGGCGATTTCCGCTCCCGCCGTCGGCCGTCCTTCCTCTAGGTGCGCAGCTATGATCTTTTCGGTAACCGTCTGTCCCATGCGTTCACTCCTGTTGCCGGATACCAGATACTAAACGGAGGGCGGCGCAATGTCCAGACTCCCTTTGACGTTCCACGCATCGAGTATTACAATCGAACGGATGGTTAAAGCGGTGCGCTTCCCTCGGATGCTGATTATCCTTCCACTTGCCCTATTTGCGGCAGGCTGCCCCCGACGGAGCGCCCTTCGCCCTGAACCCGCCGTTCCCGCTCGAACGGCCGAGCCGTTGAAGGAAGCGGGTGCTCAGGCTCCGGGACCCTCGGAGCCCATAGCGGTTCCCGCCCTTGCGCTGCGGCCTCCCGCCCGGCAGAGCGCGCCCATCAAGACCGGGGACCTGCTGGTGCCCGGCGGAGGAGAGGATGCGCGGTACCCCAAGGATTTCGCCATAGGCCCTCTGGGGCGGGGAGGGGCGGATGCGCGGGCCTATGAAGCCGCAAACGCATTTTTTTCCGCACTCCTGGCCGGCCCGCCGGGGGAGGCGGCCCCGGAGGTCGGCGGCTTCAGGCTTGATGCTTCCCTGGCCGGGCTGCTCAAGTCCGTGAAGCCCCGCGCCGCGCGGCTTTCCTCCGGGACCGGCGGGCCGGGCGAGGGATACAGCTTCCTTGTCCGCCTCATCGGCCCCGAGCTTTCGGCTGCAGGCGAGCTATACTTGGTAAAGAGGGAT
>CAYUPG010000154.1:5528-7285 GCA_964446515.1 uncultured Treponema sp. | reverse complement strand
CCGCCGGCCGCCGCCTTGATGATCACCGGATAGCCCAGCTTCTCCGCCGCGGCGACGGGGGCGGCCGGGTCGGAGACGGCGCCCTCGGTGCCGGGAGTGATGGGCAGGCCGTGCTTCTTGGCGGTGCTGCGGGCCTGCACCTTGTCCCCCAGGAGGTCGATGACCTCCGGGTCGGGGCCGATGAAGATGAGCCCCTCCTTGCGCACCGCCCGGGCGAAGTCCGCGTTTTCCGAGAGGAAGCCGACCCCGGGGTGTATGGCCTCGCAGCCCGTGCGCAGGGCCGCCATGATGAGGTTCTCCCGGACCAGGTAGCTCTTGGCCGAAGCCGGCGGCCCGACGCAGACCGCCTTGTCCGCCAGGCGGACGTGGAGGTTGTCCTTGTCCGCGGTGGAATAGACCGCCACGGTCTCTATGCCCAGCTCGCGGCAGGTCCGGATCACCCGGACCGCGATTTCTCCGCGGTTGGCTATCAGTATGCGCTTTATCAAAGCCTACGCTCCGTTACAGCCGCACGACTTCGAACAGGGCCTGGCCGTACTCCACCAATTCCCCGTTCTTGGCATTGACCGACAGGATTTCGCAGTCGAACTCCGCCTCCAGGTGGTTCATCATCTTCATGGCCTCCAGGATGCAGAGGGTGTCTCCCGCCTTGACCTTGGAGCCCGGCTCCACGAAGGAGGGGGCGTCGGGGCCGGGGGACCGATAGAAGGTGGCCACGATGGGGCTGGTGATCTCCTCGCCCCCGGAGGCGGCCGCCGCCGCGTGGGCGGGTAGTCCCAGGCGTACGGCGTGGTCCGCCGGGGCCGCGGCGCCGGGCGCTGCAGTCGCCGCGTGCGCCGGAGCGAGATGTGCGGCGGCGGACGCTTCCGGAGCGGCGCCCCGGTGGAGCACCGCGCTCTCCTTGCGGAGCACCAGGCGCAGGGCGCCGTCGTTCAGCTCCAGCTCGGCCAGCTGGCCGGCGCCGAATTTCTCTATGACGGAAAGCAGGGTCTTGTCGTCCATGTCGTATGCTCCTATATCCCCGAGGGATCCACCTCGGCGTCGTAATCGACCCCGGGCACGTCGAACCCGTGGGCTTCCAAAAAGTCGTGCTTGAACCCTTCCGCATCGGCGAGCTCGTGGAGGTTCTCCTCCGTGATGCGGTCCATTCGCGCGGAGGTCTCCCGCTGCACGTCTTCCCGCATCTCCCAGTCGTCGATGCGGATGCGCCGAGCGCCGTCCACGGGCACCGCGGCGGGATCCGCTGCGGCGGCGGGGGCGTAGAGCCGGTCCCGGTACAGGCGCACCAGCTGCTCCACGCAGCCCTCGTGCAGCCCCTTCTCCTTCATCACCCTGAAGAGGGTGGAGATGTAGAGGGGGATGATGGGGATGACCGCGCTGGCCCGGGTGACCAGGGCCTTGTTCACGGACACCCAGGCGCCGCCGCCGGACTTGGACAGGCGCCCGTTGAGGGCGTGGGAGGTTGCCTCCAGGTGCTCCTTTGCCCGGCCTATGGTGCCGTTCTTGTAGATGGCCCAGGAGAGCTCGGGCCCTAGGTAGGTGTAGGCCACAGTCCGGGCGGTAGGCGCGAGCACCCCCGCCGCGTCCAGGGCGTCTATCCAGAGCTCCCAGTCCTCGCCCCCCATCACCTTCACGGTGTTGGCTATCTCCTCTTCCGTGGCCGGCTCGGCGGAGGAGACGCCGATCTTCCCGGTAAGCATGTCCATGGTCTTGCCGGAATAGGCGCCCCCGATGGGCTTGATCACCGAGCGGTACAT
>CAYUPG010000154.1:0-5518 GCA_964446515.1 uncultured Treponema sp. | reverse complement strand
GTCCGTGCGCACCGGGGAGGCCAGGGAGTAGACCACCAGGTCCACCTTGGCGGGAATGCCTGCGGCGGCGGCGGTTTCTTTTACGGCGGCCACGGCCGCGGCCTTCATCTCGGCGGAGAAGGCGTCCCCGTCCAGGGTCTTGGCGGCCAGGCCCGCGGCGGCGGCTTCCCGGTCGAAGGCCAGGTTGTCGTACCAGCCGGGGGTTCCCGGCTTGGTGGCGCTTCCGGCCTTCTCGAAGGAGATGCCCACCGTGGCCGCCCCGTAGCCGAAGGCGGCGCCGATGCGGCTGGCCAGGCCGTAGCCCGTGGAGCAGCCGATCACCAGGACCAGCTTGGGCGCCCCCGCGGGGGCGGCGGCCCAGGCGGCCGCGGGTGTCTTGTCCCCCGCCAGGTGCCTGCGCACGTAGGCGACCTGGGAAGCCACCATGGCGGCGCAGCCGGCCGGGTGGCTGTTCAGGCAGATGTTGTTGCGGATCATCGGTTTAATCGTCATTTCAGTCCCTCTCCCACGAGGCACAGCCACTCCGCTTCCGCGGCCAGCTCGTCCCCCACGTAGGCCTTGCCGGCCTGCTTGATCATCTTGGCGGACACCCGCAGATTCTCCACCTCCAGGCGCACTTCCTCGTTGGGCCGCACCTGGCGGCGGAACTTGACCTTGTCCACCGAGGCCAGGAAGAAGATGCTCCCCAGGGGCACCAGTCCTATCTTGCCGAGCCCCGCGCCCCCGGCCTGGGCCATGGTCTCCACCAGGATGACCCCGGGCACCACCGGATATTGGGGAAAGTGGCCCGCGAAGAAGAACTCCTTGTCCGTGAACACGTGGGTCGCGACTATCCGTTCCTTGGTCGCCTCGGTGATGGCGTCCACGAAGAGGAAGGGACTGCGGTGGGGCAACAGCTGCTCGATTTCCGTCATTGGTGCTTCCTGAATACGACCACCCCGTTGTGGCCCCCGAAACCCAGGGATCCCGAGGCCGCGGCGGTGATATTGCCGCTTTGGTACTTATTGGGCACGTAATCCAGGTCGCACTCGGGATCGGGATTGTCCAGGTTGATGGTGGGAGGATAGAAGCCCTCGGTGATGGCCAGGATGCAGGCGATGGCCTCGATGCCCCCGCCGCCTGCTATGCAGTGGCCGGTCATGCTCTTGGTGCTGGACACCTTCATCTTGTAGGCGTGGTCGCCGAAGGCGATCTTGATCATCTTGGTTTCCGTGGGATCGTTGATCTCCGTGGAGGTGCCGTGGGCGTTGTAGTACTGGACCTCCTCGGGGGCCATTCCCGCGTCCTTGAGGGCCGCCGTTATCGCCCGGGCTCCGCCGTCCCCCGTGGGGTCCGGGGCGGTGATATGGTAGGCGTCGGCGGTGGCGCCGTAGCCGGCGAATTCCGCCAGAATCCTGGCGCCCCGCTTCTTCGCGTGCTCCTCGCTCTCCAGGATCAGGACCCCGGCGCCTTCGCCCATGACGAAGCCGTCCCGGTCCGCGTCGAAGGGGCGGCTGGCCTTTTCCGGCTCGCCGCAGCGCTTGGTGGAGAGGGCCTTGAGCATCTGGAAGCCCCCGATGGAGAAGGGCACTATGGCCGCCTCGGTGCCCCCGGCGATGACCACGTCGCAGCGTCCGGCCCGGATCAGGTCCAGGGCCTGACCCAGGGCATCGGTGCCCGAGGCGCAGGCGGTAACCTGGGTAAAGGCGGGGCCCTTGGTGCCGTAGACCATGGAGATGTTCCCCGCCGCCTCGTTGCCTATCATCAGGGGAACCGTCAGGGGCGGCATGCGCCGGGGGCCGGAGGCGACGAGCTTGCGGAAGGATTCCTCCACCACCTCCCAGCCGCCGATGCCGTTGCCCATGACGATGCCCGTCCGTTCGGCGTCGCTCTTGAGGGTCGCCCGCTCCCCCTCCGCCGCGGGCGGGGCGATCAGGTCCGCCTGGGCCAGGGCCTGGGCGGAGGCCGCCACGGCGAACTGGGTAAAGCGGGCCATCTTGCGGGCATCCTTCTTGTCCATGTAAGCGGAGGGATCGAAGTTCTTCACCTCCGCGGCTATCTTGACGTCGAAATCGGCGGTGTCGAAGAGGCTGATCATGCCGACCCCGCTCTTGCCCGCCTTGAGGGCGGCGGAGAATTCCTCCACCGAGTTGCCGATGGGCGAAACGACGCCCATGCCGGTCACCACGACCTTAGTTTTCATGCTCCATCCTCCCTTACATGAACATCCCGCCGTCCACGGCGAGGACCTGACCGGTTATGTAGCTTGACGCGTCGGATGCCAGGAACAGGGCCGCAGCGGCGATGTCCTCCACCCGGCCCAGGCGCTTCATGGGTATGTGGTCCATGAGCTTCTCCTTGGCCGATTCGGGTATGGCGTCCGTCATGTCCGTGACGATGTAGCCCGGCGCCAGGGCGTTCACCCGCACGCCGCGGCCGGCGGTCTCCTGGGCCATGCTCTTGGTGACCCCGATGAGCCCCGCCTTGGCGGCGGCGTAGTTGGCCTGCCCGCCGTTGCCGTGTACGCCCACCACGCTGGACATGTTGATGATGGACCCGGCGCGCTTGCGTATCATGTCCCGGCCGACCGAGCGGGCGACCAGGAAGGCGGAGCTGAGGTTCACGTCCAGGACCTTCCGGAAATCGTCGAGGCTCATCCTGAAGGACAGGCCGTCTTTGGTGATTCCCGCGTTGTTGACCAGGATGTCGAAGCCCCCGGATTCCTTTACGGCGCCGTCGATCACGGCCTCCACGTCCTCGGGCCTTCCCAGGTCGGCGCAGATCCAGCGGAGCTTTCCGCCGGCCGCGGCCAGTCGCTCCGCCAGGTCCGCGGGCTCCTTGGAGCTCAGGCCCCAGACCTCCGCTCCCTCGGCCAAAAACAGCTCCGCCGTCGCCTTGCCTATGCCCCGGGACGCCCCGGTGATGAGCGCCTTCTTGCCTTCAAGCTGCATGCTGATCTCCTTTATTTGTCGCCCGCGGCCGCCGCATCGCCTGCGCCCGTGACCGCCAGAGCCGCAAGGGCGGCTTCCAGGTCCGCGGCGGAACCGGCGCCGTAGACGGGCACCGAGCTGCCCGTTTCCTTCCAGAGCCCCTGCAGGACCTTTCCCGGCCCTACTTCCAGCGCCGCGTCCAGACCCAGGGCCGCCAGGGCCCCTTCCTCGGCGGTCCAGCGGACCGGCTCGGTGATCTGCCTGAGGGCCAGCACCTTGGCCTCCGCGCCGGAACCGACCCTGCCGCCGGTCACGTTGGAGAAGAGGGGGAGGGCGGGGTCGGAAAAGCGGACCGACTCCAGCACCGGGCCGAAGGCGTCCGCCGCGGCGGCGATCAGGGGGGAGTGGAAGGGACCTGCCACCTGGAGCCGCAGCACCCTGCGGGCCCCGGCCTCCTTGAAGCGCTTCTCTGCCTCGTCCAGGGCGGCCGCGGTGCCGGCCACCACCACCTGCTTGGGAGAGTTGAAGTTGGCCCCGTAGAGCCCCGAAAGTCCCGCGCTCGTCCACTCGGCGATGAGGGCCTCCACCTGCTCCGGGGCCAGGCCCAGGACCGCCGCCATGCCGGGGGCGGCTCCCCCTGCGCTCGAAGCGGCTATCCTATCCGCCGCCGCCTGCATGGCCGCCCCGCGGGCGGCGACCAGGCGGAAGCAGTCCTCCACCGAGACGACCGAAGCCGTCGCCAGGGCGGCGTATTCACCCAGGCTGAAGCCGGCCGCGGCGCAGGGCAGCGCGCCCTTTTCCCGCAGGACCGCCGCCGCGGCCAGGTTGGCGGCGGTGATGGCGGGCTGGGAGACGTCGGTGCGTTTCAGGGTGTCCGCGTCGGCGTTCCGTAGAACGGCGGCGAGGTCCGTGCCGGCGGCCTCGGAAGCCGCGGCCACCAGATCACGGGCCACGGCGTAGGCGTCCAAGAGGTCCGCGGCCATGCCGGGGAACTGGGCCCCCTGGCCGGGAAACAGGAATGCTATGCTCTTTCCTACCATACGATCAGGTTCCCCCCGTAGGTCAGCCCCGCGCCGAAGCCCAAGGTCATGATCAGGTCGCCCCTCTTGAGGCCCCCCGCCCGATTCAGCTCGTCCAAGGCGAGGGGGACCGAGGCGGCGGAGGTGTTCGCGTACTCCTCGATATTGAGGTAGAATTTTTCCTCCGGTATGCCCAGGCGTTTGCCCGCGGCCTGCACTATCCGCGCGTTGGCCTGGTGGGGAACGATGCGGGCCACCGCGTCCAGGCCTATGCCCTCCTGGGCCAATAGCATCTCTATGGTGTCCGTCACCGCCTTTACGGCGAAATTATACACCGCCCGTCCGTTCATCTCGATGTGGGGCGGCAGATCCACGGTCTCGCCGGTCTTGTAGGGATTGCGGGAGCCTCCCCGGCGCATGATGAGGTATTCGCCCCCCGCTCCGTCCGCCCCCAGGATGGAGCGCAGCAGGCCGCGCTTGCCCGGTCCGGAGGAGGGTGCGGAGGTCTTCTCCACCACCGCGGCGCCGGCCCCGTCTCCGAAGAGCACGCAGGAACCCCGATCGGTCCAGTCGGTGATGCGGGTGAGTATCTCCGCCCCCACCACCAGGGCCCGCTTCCGATTGGAGCCGACGGAGAGCAGGCCGGCTGCGGTCTCCAGGGCGTAGATGAAGCCCGTGCACCCCGCGGTCACGTCCATGGCCGCCGCCTTCACCGCCCCCAGCCTGTCCTGAATGATGCAGGCGGTGGAGGGGAAGCCGAAGTAGTCCGGGGACGCCGTGGCCACGACGATGAGGTCCAAGGAGAGGGCCGCCTCTTCGACGCTGATATTCTCCCTCTCCGCGATGTCCGACAGGGCCGCCCGGGCCGCCTCGTGGGCCAAGTCGCTGGTGGCCGTGGCGTCGTCGGCTATGTGCCGGTTTCCGATGCCCGTGTGCGATCGTATCCACTCGTCCGAGGTGTCCAGGCGGGTAGCCAACTCGTCGTTGGTGACTCTCCTGGGCGGAACCGCCCGGCCGGTGGCGATGATTTCTACTGCCATTGCTACCCTCTTATGACAAAAACTATTAAAAGTGTCATAGTAACAAGTTTAGAATAACAAACTGGCTAAAAATGTCAATATGCCGCCGCCGCGCCCGCAGCCGCCGGGGCAAAAAAAACGCCGCCCGGCGCTGTGCGGGCGGCGATGCATGGACGGAAACGAGGTTCCCTCGGGCCTTAGCCCCGGAGGGCGGCCAGACGGGCTTCCACCTCTTCGGCGCAGCGGGCGATTACCCTGTTGCACACGGCGTTGCCCAGATCTTTTTCCTTATAGACGGCTTTTCCCGCATCGGTGGTCAGATCCACCCCCAGCAGCTTTGCGCAGTCCAGGGAGCCGATCTCCTGCTCCATGTCCCGCACGAATGCCAGGACCGCGGCGTAGGTCCGCTCCTTGGCTTCCAGGTCCGCCCCCGTCTCGTTCCCCAGGGCTGCCCCGAAGGCCATGGCGGCGCCGTTCACCGCCCCGCAGAGGTGCTGGCGGCGCCCCAGCCCCGCTCCCAGCCCCGTGGACAGCCTATGCGCCTGGGCGCCGTCCATGCCCAGCTCGTCCG
>CAYUPG010000153.1:437-7306 GCA_964446515.1 uncultured Treponema sp. | reverse complement strand
CGCCAGGGTGTAGGAGAGTCCGAGTCGGCCGGCCTTGGTTTGCAGGGTGGCGCCGGCCGATGCTGCCCAATGAGGCTCCTTCGGCGGCCTGCTGGTCCGCTCCAGCCTGGCTCCTATGTCTAGTGCATCGAATCGAAGTGTTAGGGATCCGCCGATACTTTTTTCCGTCGGCCGCAAGCCTCCGTCGGAGAGGGGGAGGGCGGAAGGCATGCTTAGCCCAGGGAGGAGCGGTCTGATGAATTTGGCTTTGCCGAAGGTGCTCATGCGAAGCCTGCCCCATCGAAGGGATAGGGTGCCCGAGGCTTCGTCCTTGCAGGCGAAATCGTAAGATCGATCCCGCTTCCCCGACAGTCGTAGGGCCGAGAGGAAGGGCCGCCGATTGCGCGGGGCCTCCGCGGCTCCATAGGCGGCGCGGATTTCCGTGCCTGCAACAGGCTCCTGGGGCGAAGGGCTTTGGAATAGGCCTTCAAGGCTTATTATCTGTGATCGGGAGGGGCGATCCACAATCTTTACCCCCCATCTGAAGCCTTCCGGTGCCCGTTGACCCTCCGGGTCCGTGAATAGGTCCGAAACGCTTTCCGCGGAGAGGTCTAGGGACAGCGGGCCCCGTCGTAGGTTCAGGGCGAAGTTCCCATAGGATCCGCTCCCCTGACTTTCAGCATGGGAGTAGGCAATATCGCCGGCCAGGGAAAGAAAGTGCGTCATTAGGGATGCGCGGAGTCCCGCGATGCGGAGAATCCGTTCCGGCAATGGCCCCTGTTCGGAAAACCACGCCGTGGGCGTAAGTTCGTCCAGGGTCCATGCGAGATAGGTTCCCTCCGCCGCTAGTTCGGCTGAAGGAAGGCCGTAAAATTGGAGGCCCATGCCGGCGATGAGCTTGTCGGTTTCGGATAGGGATGCGGCGCCGTATAAGCGCAGCGGCGCCTTAAGGCGGGTTCCGACCAGACCATAGGTCGTGTTCGACGCATCGGGACCGGCGCGGGGGGCCAGTTCGCCGACACGCGGCTGATGGTGCTCCGCGTAGGGCAGTCCTTTTCCCCAGGGGTTATGCATCCGGGAGACTAGACCCGACTCTTGGAGAGGGCCGTAGAGCAGCCTGGATCCGGTGCCGGCATGGTAGAGCCCGCCCCGTAGGGCGGCGGAAGCGTTCGGGTAGTTTTCATCGGGCGGGCGTCGTTCGACGTAGAGGGCTCGAAGGGTCAGTCCCGGGAGGGCATCGACGAGGCTCAGAGCGAAGCGCTGGTCGATATCTTCGCCTTCCCGCCAGTCCCCCGAAATGGTCAGCTCCGCATGGTTTTCCCCTGCCGCTCCGACGCACTCCGGGCCTCGCAGCATCAGAACCAGGCCTATGAGAAGAATAAGTCCATGGCGCATGATCCCCCTATGGGGCCGCCATGGACTGCGCTTTGAATTTAGCGGCGGGTTTTGACCATGCTCACATAGCTCTCACCGAAACCGTCTATCGACTTGATCAGGGAGAGCCAATAGTCCGCTTCATTCTTTGAAGCGTAGGGGCCTACGCGCACACGGTAATAGGTCTTGTCCTGAAGGGCTTTCACTTCAAGGACAGATGAAATCCCCTTGGACGAGAGGGCCGTTCGCGCGTTTTCCGCCCGCGCCTTCGAGGAGAAAGAGCCGGTCTGCACCCAATAGTCGTCGTAGATCCGAGTCTCGACAGGTTTTGCCGGCTGGGCCGCAGGGCGGGCCGCAACGGTCTGCTTCTGGGCCGCCGGCGCCGCCGCGGGCGCGCCGGCCGGCGCGGGGGCGGCAGGGGCAGGCACGCTTGCCGCAGGAGCAGCCGAAGGCTTGGGTACTTCGATTACCAGGGTTCCTGAACCGGAAGCCCCGGCGGGTATCGGATCTCCCTCCGGCCGACCCTGGACCGTATTGTCGCCATATATGATTATCACGTCCCCTCTAGCCGCCGAGGCAGGCTGCGGGGGCGTCTGGAGGCCCTGGACCGCCTGGGGGTTCCGCACCCATTCCGTGGGATCCGCGGAGCTGGGCTCCGGCGCCTGCGTACGGTCGCCTCCGGCTGTTCCGGCAGGTATGGGCGGCCGCGCGGAGACCACGGCCTCCGTACCCCGGGACTTGGGGGAAAATACCATAATCGACGCGCCGATGACGACGACGAGGAAGATCCCCACCGAAACGATTACCAACAGCAGTTTTCTCTTTTCCATGGCTACCGCACCATCCCCTCCCGGGCGAGAATTGCATCTATCCTCTGCGCCGCGGCCCCTTCGTCATGACGAGCCCGGCAACGGAAATAGCCCCGGTTGTTTACGATATGAATATCGGCCTTTTTCTTAAAGTATTGAGACTTGAATCGCCTTTGGGAGTTAAATCTTTTTAGAATAGCGAAAAGCGGCAGCTTATCTCTCCGCAGGGCCCGCAGCAGGCGAATGGGCCAAGGCGCCTGCACCAGGATGATGAAGTCGAGGTCCTGAAATACAGACGAACGATGCAGCAGGGCGGCGTTGACGGCCAATGGCCTGTCTCGGTTCGACCGTATCCATTCCTCCGTCAGCCGGTTGGCCGCCGGATGCACGATCTTCTCAAGATCCATCAAACCCTCCCGGTTCCCGAAAACGAGATTGCCGAGGGATCGCCTATCCACCGAGCCCTCGGGCGTCAGCACCTGCGGGCCGAAGCGGGCGGCTAGGGCATTTTTTTCTTCCTCCAACGCCTGATGTCCCAACTTGTCCACATCCAGCACGAGGAAGCCCCGCTCCTCGAGCAGGGCGGCTACATGATTTTTCCCGGCGCAATACGTTCCGGTCAGGCCGATGAGGACCGGCCTCTGCCGCTTCCCCTCAGGATCACCTTCGCTCATGGTTTAGTGGAAGTCTCCCCACCGCAGGCCGGTCTCGACTCCAACCCGCAGAGGCACCTTGAGAGCGACGGCACCCTCCATTTCCCGCTTGACCATGGCTGCCAGGGGCTCGGCCGTTTCGGCGGGGCACTCCAGTATCAGCTCGTCGTGCACCTGCAGGATGAGCCGCGCGGGGCTTGCGGCTTCCGAAAGGGCACGATCAATGCGCAGCATGGCAAGCTTGACGATGTCGGCGGCGGAGCCCTGAATGGGGGTGTTCACCGCCACCCGCTCCGCCGCGGCCTTCTCGGTCTTGTTGCGGGAGTTGATCGTGGGTATGTAGCGCCGTCGTCCCAGTATCGTTTCGGCGTAGCCCCGGACTTCCGTCTCCCGCACCGTCCGGTCGATGAAGTCCCGGATGCCCGCATAGGTTCTGAAGTACGCGTCGATGAAGGCCTGGGCGTCGGAGCGGGGGATGCCCAGTTCGTTGGAGAGCCGGAAGGCGCTCATGCCGTACATGACGCCGAAATTGATGGTCTTGGCGATGCGCCGCTGGTCCGCCGCGACCTGCTCTTCCGACAGGCCGAAGATGAGGGCCGCGGTGCGCCGGTGCACGTCCCTGCCTTCCCGGAAGGCTTCGCAGAGGCCGGCGTCGCCGGAAAGGTGGGCGAGCACCACCAGCTCGATCTGGCTGTAGTCCGCGGAAACCAGCAGCTTGCCGGGAGCCGCGGTGAAGGCCTGGCGTATGCGCCTGCCCTCCTCATCCCGGATGGGTATGTTCTGGAGATTCGGATCCTTGCTGGAGATGCGGCCCGTGGCGGTTCCGGTCTGGACGAAGTGGGTGCGCAGCCTGCCGTTCGGGCCGACTTGGTCCGCTAGGGTATCGATGTAGGTGGACTTGAGCTTGGATAGGGTCCGGAAGCGCAGTATCTGGGCCGGCACCGGATCTTCCCTGGCAAGCTCCTCCAGGACGGCCACATCGGTGGAGTAGCCGGTCTTCGTTTTCTTGACCGCCCTGAGCTTCCGCTCCACGAAGAGCACGTCCTGGAGCTGCTTGGTCGAGGCTATGTTGAACTCGTGCCCCACCAGGCGGTAGATCTCCCGCTCGATGTCCGCGATGTTCCGGCCGAGCTCGACGCCGTAGCTCCTGAGCACGTCCCCTTCCAGCACGATGCCGACGCCTTCCATCTCCGCGAGCACCGGCAGCAGGGGCATCTCCAGGTTCCTGAAAAGGTCGAGGCAGCCCGATGCGGCGAGTTTGGGCTCCAGAACCGCCTTCATGCGGAGGGTCAGGTCGGCGTCTTCGGCGGAATAGCGGCAGGCGGTTTCCAAGGGCACCGCATCGAAGCAGGCGCCCTTAGGCACAATGGAGTCGTATGGGGTCGTCTCAAGGCCCAGGTGGGCGGCGACCAAGGAATCCAGGTTGTAGTTGTTGCGTTCGGGATCTGCGACCCAGGCGGCGACCATGGTATCCCAAACGGCGCACTTCCAGCGCTCAAGGCCCCAGGCGCGGGAAACCTCATAGTCGTACTTCGCATTGTGGGCGACCACGGTCATACCCTGGTCGGCCAGGATGCCCGTCAGCAGCCCCTTGACCCGCTCGGGGGCGATGAAGGGCGCGCTGCCCTCGTGGGCGGCCACCGGCACGTAGTAGGCTTCTCCGGGAACCAGTGCCAGGGCCAGGCCGATGGGGCGGGCGTTCCAAGCATCCAGGGAATCGGTCTCGAAGTCCAGGGCCAAAAGGCGCTGCGTCCGCCCCTTCTCAAGAACCGCCGCAAGCTCCGCTGGATCGAGGATAGTCCGGTAGTTTCCCTTCCCGCGGAGGGCCGGATCGATCTGATCCTCTTCCGGGCCCTGCGGGCCGAAGAGGGAAGGGGTCTGGGCCGCCCCGCCTGCTTCCGGTGCCGCTGCGGGGAGGGAATCGGCGGGCCGGGGGGCCGCGTCTGAGGAGCCCTGTTCCGCGCACCGGGGGTCCAGGGCGAGGGCTGCCTGCCGCACCCCCTCCCTAAGCAGCATGCGGGCTCCCGCACAGCGGTCGAGCCGCTCCACCGAGAGGGCGTCCAGGGATGGTACATCGACCGGGGCGTCGTAGGCCAATTCGATGAGGGAGCGGGAGAAGTAGGCGCTTTCCCTTCCCTCCGCCAGCTTGCGCCCCACGGCGCCCTCGACCCCCGCGATGTTCCGGTATATCTCGTCCAGAGAGCCGTAGCGGGCCATGAGCTTCACCGCCGTCTTCTCTCCGACGCCCTTGACTCCCGGCACGTTGTCCGAGCTGTCGCCGATGAGGGCCAAAAGATCCAGCACCTTTGCGGGATCCACGCCCCACTCGGCCTTGACCGCCGAGGCGTCCACCAGCTCATAGGCGCTCCCGCTCTGAGGATTAGGTGCCTTGGAGGGACGCAGCTGGTAGACGCCGTCGCCCACCAGCTGCAGCAGATCCTTATCGGACGAGAGGATATAGCATTGCCGGCCTTCCGCCTTGCAGCGCGCCGCAAGGCCCGCGATGATGTCGTCCGCCTCGTAGCGGTCCGCCCGCAGGGAGGGCACTCCGAGGGCGGAGAGGAACTCCTCCACCAAGGGGACCTGGGAGTGCAGGTCCTCCGGGGCCTTCTGCCGGTTCGCCTTGTATTCGGCATAGCGCTCGTGCCTGAAGGTCGGCCCCCGGGAGTCGAACACCGCGGCAAGGCGGAGGGGCTTCCCGGGAGCGGGGGCCCCGGCATCGTCGCGGGCCGGGGCGCCGTCGTCCAGGAGGTTGATCAGGGTCCGGGAAAAGCCGAAGAGGGCGGAGATGTTGTTCCCCGCGCTGTTGCGCAGGGGCCGGGAAAGGAAGGCGAAGTAGGACCGGTAAATCAGGCCGTACGCATCGATGAGGTACAGGGGGGCTTTTGTTTCGTTCATCCTTTGAGGTCGACCAGGGAGGCGGCCCCGGAATCGTCGTAGAGGGACCGCCGTGCGGCGAAGGGATTGTTGCGGAGCGCTTTGATCTCGGTGCGGATCTTTTCCATGTGCTCGGTCAGCAGATGCCGGTTGCGTTCCGACCGGGCGATGGCCTCGGTCTTGAGCTCCTCAAGGGCCGCTTTAAGATTCGGCACCTCCGCCTCCCGTTCTCCGGCAGCGGAACGGTAGAGGTCCTCAAGGGGGTCGATCACCTTTTGGATGGCGAAGATGTCCGAGACGATTTTTTCTTCGAGCTCCACGTGATGGATGAGGGCGTCGGCATCGCCGGTCTCTATCACGTCCTTCTGCTTGTCCAGGACTTCCAGGTAGTCGCGGAAACGGTTCCGCTGCTCCGTGAGGAGTTCCCGGAAGCGTTTGAGCACCGCTACGCGCCGAGCAACTTCTTCGGGGGGCAGTTCCGTTCCCGCGGACATGACGAGCCCTAGCCGGCGATGTTGACGCCCGCCTGAGGCCGGCCGACCGCTTCAGCGGATGTCTTTGCCACCACCTCGTTCCAGGCGCCCCGCAGTTCGTCCAGCATGTCCCGGACCGCCCGTATGCGGACGCCGTCCCTGGCGATGTTGGACTCCAGGAGCTCGTGGTTGAACCAGGTGTATAGAGAGAAGAGATTCTTTGCGATATCCCCGCCCTGGTCGAAATCCAGGGAGACCATCAGCTCGGTGACGATCTCCTGGGCCTTGACGATCGCCTTGTTGATCTGCTCGATCCTGCCCGGATCCTTTTTCCCCGACCGGTCCTGGTCCAGGAGCTCCAGGCCCCTATCCAGCTGCTTTACCGCTTCATCGTATAGCAGGATGATCAGCCTACCCTGACTGGCCGTCCGTATGCGGGTTTCCCGATACGCCGATAATGCGTTTGGATTAGCCAAAACGTTCTCCCCTCCGTTCGCGCCCGAAGGCGCTCTTCCAGAATATCGGCTTTAGGTCTCCTATGGTAAAGGGTTTTGAGCAACTTTTCCAGACCTTCGCGGCGCGGCGGCCAAAAACCGCCGAGCCGACGCCGATGCTAGAAATGCAGCTCCGCGGCGCCCACCGGCCGTATCCTGAGCACCGTGACCGCCTTCGGGCCGAAGACGCCCTTCATCCATTCGATGTAG
>CAYUPG010000153.1:0-427 GCA_964446515.1 uncultured Treponema sp. | reverse complement strand
CTGAACGGAAGAAAGGGGGATGTAGGCCTGGATGGTTCCGGCGAAGCCGCCGCCGTGGACCCGGCAGGTCCCCCCGGGGACCGTTCCGGCGTCGGGACTCTTCGCCAGAGACGCGAGGAACTCCCTCGTCATAGCCAGGGCCAGGGAGACACCCTGCTCGTTCGGAACCTTGGGGCTGAACACGTTCTGAAGCAGTTCCCAGGAGGAGTTGCCCGAGGCCTCCACCGACGCGAAGAAGTCCTCCACCGCCGCGGTCCGCTCTGCCGGTTCGCGGGCGCCGTTGGCCCGCTCCAGGGCGGCGAGCATGGCGTCGACCCGCTCGTTCTCCGCCATGAAGTGCAGGGCCCGCAGCAGGGCCCGGTCCCCCGCCGCGCCGCGAATTTCCGGCGCCTTCGCCAGAATTTCTTCCCTGCTCAGTTCCCGAAGC
>CAYUPG010000152.1:0-7324 GCA_964446515.1 uncultured Treponema sp. | reverse complement strand
GAGCTCGCCCGGCTTCCCCTCATCCCCACCCGTCCCTACGCCGCCTTCGAGCCCGCCCTCTTCATGCGCGCCGCGGAAGTGACCCAGGAGCGCCTCCTGACCGCCTCCTGCCTGGACGGCCTGCGCGTGGCGGTCCAGCGGGGCTCCTACGTCGCCGACTGCCTGTCGGGGCAGAACTGCAGCTTCGAGGTGGTGGACAACGACATCCTCGCCTTCACCAAGCTCGTCTGGCGCCAGGTGGACGCCGTCGCCACGGAGCGCAAGGTGGGCGCCAATCTATCCCGCGCCTATTTCCGGGGCGACATAGTGGTGGGCTACCGCACCGACATGCGCCGGGACGTGGTCTGCCTGCTGCGGGAGGGCGACCGCGACCTGCGGGACCGCATGGACGCCGCCCTTGCCGATCCCGCAGTCGCCGCGGAGCTAGGCAGGATACTCGGGCAAGGCTAGGGCGGGCCGCTCTCCCGGTCCCCGCTTTCCCGCTGCGGCCCGCACATGAGCTCGTCCATGCGGCGCAGGCGGCGGGCGGGCAGATGGCCGAGCAGCTTCCTGGTTCGCGGACGCCGACCCGAGGCGGCTCCGAGGGCAAGGTTCAACGCCGCGGCGAGGGCAGCTGCAGCTGCCGTTCGATCCACCCCCGGAAAGATTGATGAGAGCATCAGAGAGGGGCGCGTCGCCGCGTAGGCGAGGATCGCGAGGATCGCCGCCGCCGCGGTTCCGCGGAGGATTCGGGCCCTCGGACCCAACGGAACGTCGTAGATTTTACGACCGCCGCGCCGCGCAAGCGCGGCCGCCGCAGCCCGGACGGCGACAGCGGCGAGCGCGGCGGCCAAGATGCCCCACGCAGCTGCGGAGAACGCGGAATAGAGGCCGTGGATCCGGGAGAACTTGGGCCGGGTCAATCCGCGTCCGTCCGCCCACAGGCGCAGGACGGCGGCGATGAGGGGCCAGCTCCTTTGGCTGTTAGTCAGAATCACCACGGCGTCGCCGGTGTCCGGTACTGCGTGGAAGTGGGTCATCCAGCCGTGTCCTTGTCCGCCGTGCCAGACGGCCTTCCTGCCGTCGCGCAGGGTTTCCACGAAATGGCCGTATCCGTAGGCGTCCGCCGCGAAGCCGAACAGTCCACCTATGTCTACGGCGGCACGCTGCAGCTCCCTTCCGGCCTCGGCGGGAAGGACGCCGGCGGCGCCGCCTGCTCCGACGCTCGCGGCGGCGAAGCGGGCGGCATCGCCGATGGTGACGAAGAGTCCCCCCGCCGCGGAAGCCGGATACACGTAGGGACCTACGGGACGGCCGGCAAGGTCGTAGCCTGTCGCGAGCCGGGAGGCGATCCTTTCGTTCCAGGCGAAGCTCGATGCGCTCATCCCGAGGGGGGACAGCACCTTCTCTCCCATGTATGGGGCGAAAGGCCGGCCGGCCGCCGTCTCCACCAGAAGCTCAAGGGCATTGTAGCCGAGGTTCGAATAACCGAAGCCGGTACCGGGCTTTCGTTCCGGAAGGGGTTCGCTGTCCAGGAATTCCTGCAGGTTCGGCATCGGAGATCCGGGGCTGTATTCCGCGGCGGGACCTATGGTTCCGAGGGGCATGCCTGCGTCCGCGGCGAGGAGCCTGCGGGCGGTGACCCGTGGATCCCAGTCGGCGGCCCCGGAGAAGCCGGCCGCCGCAAGGACATCCCCAACCGGCGCATCCAGATCCAGGCCGCCGTCGAGCGCGAGGCGCATCACCCCCCAGGCGCTCACGGATTTCGATATGGATTCGGCCCTGAATACCGTATCGGAGGACATGGGAACGCGCCTGCGGACATCGGCCCAGCCGAAGGAGGCCTCCCAACGGACCTCCCCATCGGCGATCAGCGCCAGCGAAGCTCCCGGAACGCCGTAGCGGCGCAGAAGCGAGGGGAGTTCGGTTTCAAGCCGCGCGGCGAGTTCCTGCTTAGGCCCGCCTGTCCCGTCGGCCCGGATCGCCCTGGGCGCCGCTGCGCAGAGCGCGGCCAAAACTGCCGCAACCAGCATCGCTTTCATGGAATCCGGGGGCGGCAATGGGCAACCCTGCCTATTCATGCCGCTGCGGCCCGCACATGAGCTCGTCCATACGGCGCAGGCGGCGGGCCAGGTCGCGGGCCAGGTTCATCATGAAGATGGAGTAGAGCTTGGCGTCCAGATGGAAGAGCTCCCGGAGGCCCCGGTGGTCGAGCCGGGCGGCGGAGACGTCCGTCGCCGCGATGATGGTCGCCGCCGCCGGCTTCGTATCCAGCATCTCGATCTCCCCGAAGCTGTCGCCCTCGGTGAACTCGATCAGGAGCCGCTCTCCCCGCAGGACCTTCACGGTGCCGCCCGTCAGAAAGTAGATGTCGTTGTTGGCCTGTCCCTCCCGGATGATGGTCTCCCCCGCGGCGTAGCTTGCCAGGCGGAACAGGGGCGCTATGCGCAGGCCGTCCTCGGGGCGGAAGCCGCCGAAGAGGGAATAGCGGTAGAAGTCCGCGACATCGATCATACCTTAAAGGTCGGCCTCTGCCGCGGTCTTGTCAAGCCGTTCGCCGCCAAGCGGCTTTGCCGATGACAATCAGCTCTGCTGGGCCTTCATCCACTGGGAGGGAGACCGGCCTTCATACCGCTTGAAGGTTTTGCTGAAGTTCTGGATGCTCCGGAATCCGCAGGCTATGGCCGTTTCGGAAATGTTGAGCCGGTCGTTGAAGAGCTTCCTTTTCGCGTTCTCCAGGCGTATGCGGGAGATGTAGTCCAGCGGGGTTTCATTGGTGAATCTGTGGAAGAGGGAGCAGAAGTAATTGTAGGAAAGACCGACCCTATCGGCGACGACGGTTACGTTGAGGTCTTCGTCCGCATAGGACTCCTGGATGAATTGCACCGCCGCCTTGACGGACTCCCAATTCTTGATCGAATCCCGCGCGACGTTTTGCGGCGCGCTCCCATGGCCATGATGCAGATACAGACCTACGATGGCCTGCACTATCCCATCGCAGGCGATTTTAAGTTCCGGCGAAGGGGAGTCCCAATAGGAGAGCAGCTTCATCGCCAGCTCCGAAATGGGCTGCATCTTGTCCATGGACAGATGGAGCAGAAAGGGAAAATCCAATCCGTCCAAGTACTGCGACCGCTCAAAGAAATGGATCACCAGCATGTCGATGCCCGTAATATCCAGGAGCGCATGCAGGGTGTTCGGCCGCATGAGGATCACGTCGTGTCCCCTGACCGAATAGACCTCGTTCTCGCACTGGAACATGAAGGATCCTGAGAAGACGATATGCATCACGAATTCGGCATCTATGAAGGACCCGTGGGTAGAGCGGTCCCTGTCCAAGCGAATTTCCCTTGTACGTATGTCCATGCCGGTTTCCTTATCCATGAGTAGTATTTGGATATATTTTTATAAATACGTCAAACATTTTCCTTGCATGCAATAGTTTTGGTTAAATCATCGTAAGAATAACCTGATTGACGCTAATACGCAACGCCCTGATCATTGAGCCCATAAGGAGCGCAGTATGCGGAGCATCATGTTCATGTCTCCCGGAGAGGTAGTTCTTTCTACGGGCGAGGATCTGCAGCGGAACGAAAAGACCATCATCAGGAATGAAATCAGCATCGTAAGTCCGGGAACGGAGCTGGCGATACTTTCGGGCAATGAGTCATGGGCGCCTTTGCCCTATATTCCCGGCTATGGATCCGTCGGCAAAATCGAAAAGGCTGGGTCGGAGTGCGGAGAAGAGGGGCTGAGGGAAGGAGATAGGGTATTCACGTACGGAAAGCATGCGGGCGCAACCTATGCCGATACGGTCTGCGTGGCGGTGCCCGAGGGCTTGCCGCCTGAGAAGGCGGCCTTCGCCAGAATAGCCGCAGTATCGATCACCGCGCTGCGCTGCTCCGAAATAGAAGTGGGGGATCACGTAGCGGTCTTCGGCGCGGGGCCCGTCGGTAATTTTGCGGCCCAGTTCGCCCGCTTGGCGGGGGCCCGGGTCTGCGTGATCGATCCGAGCCCGAAGCGGCGCAATATCGCCGAAACCTGCGGCGCGGACTTTACCGCGGCTCCGGGAGAGGGCCTCGCAGACGATCTGAATGCATTTGTTCCAGGCGGACGCTGCACCACGGTGATCGACGCAACGGGTGTTCCCTCGGTCATTATGGAAGCCGCGAAGTTCGTGGGGCGCCAGGGCGAACTGATCCTGTTGGGAAGCCCCCGGGGCGCATACGCTGCGGACGTCACGCCTTTCCTCAATAGGACGCACCTTTGTCCCGACGTGGTGACGCTCAAGGGTGCCCACGAGTGGCGGTACCCGGTGCTGAAGCGCGATGCGGTCTTCGGAAAGCACTCGATCGAAAGGAATATAGAGATCATTTTCAAGGCGATGATCGAGAAGAAGCTTATCGTGGAACCGCTTATCACCCACCATGTGGCCCCCGAGCACGCACCGCGCATCTACTCCGGACTGAAGGATGATAAGGATACGTACCTCGGCGTCGTCTTTGACTGGACGGGAAAGGAATAGGGAGAAACACCATGGCAACTAAGATTGCGTTCGTCGGAGCGGGATGGATAGCTGATTTCTACAAGGAAGCGCAGGCGCGTCTTTCGGGTCAGGTGGAGCTTGCCGGCTGCTGCGGAAACCCATCGGCGGAAGGCCGGGCGAGGCTGAAGGCCAAGTGCGACGCGTGGGGCGTACGAGCGTACGCCTCCTACGCCGAGGCACTGAAAGATCCTGAGGTGGAAGCGGTGCTCATCCTTTCACCTACGGACTATCACGCCGATCAGGTTTGCGCGGCCCTTGAGGCGGGCAAGCATGTATTGGTGGAGAAGCCTGTGGCCCTTAAGGCGGATGACTATGCAAGGCTGCGCAAAGCGGCGTCTTCGGCAGACCGGCTGTTGTTCCCAGGACACAATTTCGTGTATCGGCCCGTCATCAGGAAGGCGAAGGAGATCATCGAGTCCGGAAAGCTGGGAAAGATTTCCTACGGCAGCTTCAGGGCTGCGCATTTCATTCCGGCCGACCATGCGAAGGGCTGGCGAAGGTCGTTCGTCCATTCAGGCGGGGGGGCCATGATGGACAGCGGGACGCATCTGGTATATCAATCCCTTTTCCTCCTCGGCAAGCCGGAATACCTTTCCTGCTTCATGGCAAAAAACCATTACCTGGAAATGGAAGGGGAGGATGCGTGCCTGATCTCGGCGCAGTACTCCGACGGGGTCATTGCGCAGATATACCAATCCTGGTGTTCATCCGACGACTCCTCAGGCGAGATACGCATACAAGGGAATACGGGCGTTCTGCTGGTCTCCGACGGCCTATATCTGAACGGCGAGAAGATCGAGGACGATTTTTCCTACCAGTCGTCGTTCTATCATACCTTGCATGCCTTTGTTCAAGCAGTTCGGGGAAAAGGCGCAGCCTTGTCCGATCTTGCGGATGCGGAGACGACGCTGTCCATTATCAACAGCGCGTACCGGTCCGCGGCCACCAAATCATTGCTCAAGCTGTAGGCTTGTTTTGCGGTGTCGGTCCGAAGATTCGGATTGAAGAGTATGTTTCCTAGTCTGAAGGAGGGAGTATGAAGGGTTTCTGCAGGAAGACGGTATTTGTGGCCGGTCTGGCGCTCTGCGCCGCTGCGCTGTTCGCAGCGGGAAGCAAGGATGCAGGTGCCGCTAAGGCTCAAAAAAAAGTTCGGATCATGCATTTCATGTCGCCGACTCAAGCGGATGCGAACGACAAGGCCTTTGCGGCGTCGCTGGCGAAATTCAGGTCGGAGAATCCCGACTTTGCCGTGGAAGACGAATTCATCCAGCACGACAACTACGAAGTCAAGATCAAGACCATGATCGCGGCTAAAGATCTGCCCGATGTGTACTACAGCAAGCCGGACCTCTTCCCCGTGCTCCGGGAAAATGGGCTCATCATGTCGGTGGATGAGCTCCTGTCTGCCGATCCCGCCTTCGCTAAGACGTTCAAGGACGGTGCCTTCAATGACTTCACCGTCGAAGGCAAGACCTGGGGATTCCCTTTCCAGCTGCAGTCGAACCACGTGGTTTACTACAACAAGGAGATCTTCCGGAAGGCCGGAGTCGCGGAGTTTCCGAAGACGATGGAAGGTTTTGAAGAGGCGGTCAAGAAAATACGGGCCGCCGGCTTCGTGCCCATCGCGATGGGCAACAAGGGCAAGTGGCTGATGCCTTCGTGCATATTCAATACGATGGTCTACCGCTATACCGATGCGGCATGGTTTGCGTCCCTTTACAATAAGAGCGGCGCAAAATTCACGGATGCTCCTTTCGTCGAAGCCGCGAAACTGACTGCCCGCCTGGTGGCCTCCGGCGCCTTCAACAAGGACATGAACAGCATCGACAATAATCAGCAGCGCGTGCTCTTCTACAGCGGGGAAGCCGCCATGTTCATTGAAGGTTCCTGGGCTCTCGCGGCGGTGATAGAGAACGCTTCTTCCGCGCTTAAGCCCAATCTCGGGGTGGCCGTGCTTCCTCCGGTTGCCGGGAAAGAGAGCTTCGGAAATACCGTTGCGGGGGGCGCCGGCTGGGCCATCTGCATCAACCCCAAAAATCTCACGGACGAGCGGAAGGCCGCCGTGTTCGCCTTCGTGAAGCAGATGTACGGCCAGTTCTACGCCGATACTGCCGCCGCCAACGGCGGATTCCCGGCCATCGTGCCGAACATCAACGAAGCGTCGCTTGATCCGCTGCAGGTCGCCTACGGCAAGCTTCCCTTGAAGTTCGCCCCCATATTCGATGTGCAGCTCCCCTCGAAAATTGTCGATGTCTTCTACAACGATATGCAGGAGCTTCTGCAGGGGCTGATTTCTCCGGAAGAATACGCTCGCAGGGTAGAGGCCGTCAACAGATAGTGCATGCCGCCGGCAGGACCGCGGGTCCTGCCGGTAATTATTGCTTTGGAGCGGTTTGTGAGTGCTTCGATAATACGTCCTAAGCCCCTCGTCCTTTTTTTTGCCATAGCTCCTGCCTTGATAGTGTTTTCCTTTGTGTTCTTTTTTCCGCTCCTGTTCTCCGTCTTCTATTCCTTTACCAATTGGACCGGGGGCAGATCTTTTTCTTTCATCGGGGCGGCGAACTTTGCGCGGTTCATCAGGGATCAAGATTTCTTCAACGCCTTTAGGAATACCTTGGTGATAACCGGTCTGAATGTCGTAGGCCAGGTGGGCATCGGCCTATTGGTGGCCATATTGTTGGCGAATCTCTATGTCGAGTTCAGCGGCCTGCATAGATCTCTGATATTTTTCCCCGTCATCGTATCCCCGGTGGTCGTCTCGATCATCTGGTTGATTATCTACGACAGCCGGAACGGACT
>CAYUPG010000151.1:3978-7379 GCA_964446515.1 uncultured Treponema sp. | reverse complement strand
TAGGGAATAGTGTAGTAGTCGTCGGCTGGGATCCTCTCCACCCGTGTCCCCGGCCCGTCCATCTCGTGCAGCTCCACATGCCATGTTCCCCTTGCAATTCCGTCTGGGAATTTCCTCGCACCAAGCACATCGTCCTCACACAACTCGTAAGCGCCTCTCAGACGCCGGGTTTCCCGGACGCCGATTCTGGAGCCGGTCATGAGCAACGTCGATCCAGCAAAGCCTGACATCGCTTCCTTGAGGAATCGATGGAGCTCATGTACCTGTTCCCGTCCCTCCATCTCTGCTGCAGTAATGTCCTCCGCATCTACTCCGCTCCGGTTCTGTACGCGTGTCGAGTTGAAGTGCATTACCCCGTCAAGCATGTGCCCAAGTGCAACAAGATCATCCCGGGGGTTGCGAACAATCCTCCCAATTTTTTTCATGGCCAGGTACCGAGCGTCCATCTCGCCGATGGCGTAATTATTCTGGAATTTACCGTGATCAATATGCGAAGGAAAGGCCGCAGCATCGACTCCCCCCAGACGAAAGGATAGCGTCATAGGTTGCGCCTTTCCGTCGCCGTCCCGCCCTAAGGCGAAGGGGAGACCGGCGGCGTAGGCGAGATCTCCATCCCCCGTTGCGTCAATGAAGTATCGGGCTCGGATCCTATAGATTCCCGACTTGGTCGCTATCTTAGCCATGACCATCTTCCCAGCTCCGGGAGGGTCAACATAAGCTCCGAGCACACGCGAATGCAGCAAGGGCGTCACACCCGCACCTGTCACAAGCCGATCCAGGACCAGTTTGAGCACTTCTTCGTTGAAGGTGACGCCATCTTCGGCCAATGCCCCATGAGCTTCAAGATGCGATAGAATTTCTGCGAATATGCCCGCATTGGACGGGGCTCCTTTGTCAAGGCTACCGTCAGAGCGCCATTGCCAATAGGGCGTGAAGGGATTGACCAGGGCTGCCGTAGCCATGCCTCCGAAGAATCCATTCTCGTCCACAAGGATTGTTGCAAGGCCCTGCCTGGCGGCGGCTATCGCAGCACAGGTCCCTGCAGGGCCCCCGCCTGCGACTAACAAGTCGTATGAAGTCAGCTCGGCTTTCATCCCTTCACCGCTCCTGCCGTAAGGCCGCTGATAACGTACTGCTTGAGGGCGACGTAGAGCGCGAGGATAGGCGCGATTGACATCACCACCACAGCCGATAGATGTCCATAGTAGGTGGTCGTGGCCGTACGGAAAAAAGCCAAGCCCAGGGATACTGTCATCATGGCCGGTTTCGACATGAGCACTAGAGCGTATACGTAATCGTTCCAGGTCCATAACGCGTTCAGGACCGCCGCAGTTGCGAGCACGGAACGGGATAGGGGTAGGATGATCCTTAAAAATATTACCGGCATAGTACAGCCGTCGATCTCCGCGGATTCAGAGAGAGACTGCGGAATGGACCGCATGAAGGCAGTGATCAACATGACGTTAAAGGCCATATTGAAGGAGACATAGGGAATGACAAGGCCGGCGTAGCTATTGAGGAGCCCCAACTTCTTGATGGTGATGAACACCGGAAGAAGCACCGCCTGTCCAGGCACCATGTAGCCCAAGGCGAAAAGGGAATAAAGAAATGTCCCTAGGCCCGAACGCATTCGTGTAAACACGAATGCCGCCATGGAGGAGACCATTATTGAGAGTAGGACTGCTGTAGTAGAGATGACTGCACTATTCAGAAATATCCTGCCGAGACTCGCGGTCTTCCATGCTTCCCGGTAGTTATCGAAAGAGAAAGCGCGTGGAAGCGCTAAGGGCGCGCTGGCTATTTCGTTGTTTTGCTTGAATGAATTGTTGAGCGTCCAAAAGAAGGGCAGTACATTGAGTGCGGCCCAGAGGATACAGATTGCCTGAAGCATATAGTGGCGGCGGTTCATCATAATCGTGTTCCTCATAGTTCAATCGATTCTCTGGAGAAGTACTTCTTGAAGATAATTGTGAAAGCGAAGGCCGTTAGGAGGATGATGGAGGCGATCGCGCTTCCGTAGCCGTATTCCATACTCATGAAGAGCCGGTCGTACATGAAGGTGCCCAAAAGATCAGAACTGTGATCCGGTCCGCCTTCGGTCAAGACCCAAACGTGCTCGAAAGATTTTAGCGGCCCGACGACGGCGATGATAATGCAGACCTGGATTACATCCCAGGTGAGAGGAATCAGTATCCGCAATACCTTCCTAATACCAGTGACACCGTCCAATTCCGCGGCCTCCAAGATAGAATCGGGTATTTGCTGCAGTCCCGCGAAAAGTATGACTGTCATGAAACCGACATACTGCCAAATCTGCGGAAGGATTGCCGCGAAAGGAACGATGGATGGGTTACCCAGCCATTCAATACGAATCACCCTGCCCGAAAACGCAGACAGCAGGGTGTTAGCCAAGCCGAAGTTCGGTTCGTAGGCCAACGAGAAGACAAGGGCGATAGAGACGTTGGAGATGACCACTGGCAAAAAGAAAAGCGTCTGGAGTACCTTGGCGCCTCTGATGCGAGAGTAGAGCGCGTAGGCAAGAAGAAATCCTATCGGTATCTGCACAAAGAGAGATCCAGCGATAAGGTAGCCAACATGAAGAGCCGCCTTCGCGAAGATGCGGTCGGAGAAAAGCTGTAGAAAATTCCTGCCGCCGATGAAAACCTTCGCTTCTATGGCATTCCAGTCGTGGAGACTGTAAAACAAGGTCTGCAAGACCGGAACGAATAGGAACACCGAGACAAGAGCAAGCCCAGGAAGGAGGAAAATGGCTGTCGAAACATGGTCGCGACGGTTAATCATATTATTCCCCATTAAGAAAGGCCGGGACCCAAACGGCCCCGGCCGGATGCTTCAGAAACTTACTTTGCGGCGTCGGAAGCCATTTTATCTTCTAACATCTTGAGCGCCGGGATCGGCGAGTCGTCCACCAGCATGAGCATACGGGCAACGGCATCCCGAAGCACCGCGGTCTGAGATGGGGTAAGATAAGAAGTTATGCGTGCAGCACGTTTGGGAGCCCCATTGTAGAGCTTGGCGGACTTAACCAGAAGAGAATTGGCGACCGCAGGATCCAGCTCAATGCCATTCACCGAGGGTATGAGGGCATTAGACGTTTCAGCGAAGCTCTTCACGAACGATGGATCGGTCACGAACTCTATAAAAGTCTTGATCCAGGCACTGCGTTGGGGATCATTCTGGATGTTCTTATTGGCATAGAGGCTCATTTCCGTGAATCCGCAAATGCTTCCCGGATACTGGGTATCGCCGGGGATGACCGGAAGCAAGATCGGATCGGTGGTATCGATGACTTCCTTGGACATATTTCCGATATTCCAGCTACCGGCGAACAACATCGCGGCCTTACCTTCGGAATAGAGTGCCACAGCCTGAAATGCGTC
>CAYUPG010000151.1:0-3968 GCA_964446515.1 uncultured Treponema sp. | reverse complement strand
ATAGAATTGACGCCCTCAATGAATACTTTTTTCCGAGAGAAATCCATAATCAAGTTCCCCGTCTTCACCCAACCGGGATCTAGGAAGGACTTGCCATCGGTCCGGTTTCCCGCGGCGGCGAACTCTTCGTTGGAAAGGAACCGGTCGGCGAAGGCGGAGAAGAGGAGATGGGCGTAACCGTTGGACTTGTTACCCAGGGCTATCGGAGCGATCCCGTTCGCGCGGAACACCTTGGACACAGCTTCGAAGTCCTCCACAGTAACCGGATACTTGAGGCCGTACTTCTTGAACAGCTCACGGTTGGCGAAGAGCCCTACCGTACACTGTGACATGGGGACGCCGTAGACCTTCCCGTCGAAGGTCGTAGTGTCCAGGGTTCCGGCGATGAAGCGGTCCTTCATGACCGGGTCCTTGGTGATCAGGTCGGTGATGTCGGCGATATACCCTGCCCGGATGTAGGGAAGCACTTCCTTGCCGTCGTAGAAGATGAAGAAGTCTGCCGCGTTGTTAGCGGCGAAATCGGTCTGTATCTTCGTCCGTATCCCCGTGCCCCCTCCTGCCACGGGGATCATCTCCAGCTCCACCTGGTCCTTATACTTTTCCTGGAATTCCTTGAGGCGGCCTTCCCACCCCAAGGCCTTGGAATCTTGCCCCATCCAATTGTAGGCTACGCTCAGCTTGACCTTTTTTGGAGCGGCCGCTTCCTTCTTCCCTTCCGCCCAAAGGGCTGAGACCGCGACGATGGCCGAAAGGACGGCCGCTGTCCTGCGCACGTTCATGGAAACCTCCTGTGATTCGAATGGGCTCATTCTGAGGCCGATCCTGCGGGCCGTACATGGAGCAAACTAACAGCGTTATGGAAAAATCTACGATGACCGGTTGGGATTGAGTGCATCCCTGTAGGCTTGGGGATTCACGCCGACTATCCTCCGGAATACCTTGCTGAAGTAGAGGGGATCCTTGAATCCAACGATCTCCGCCACTTCATACACTTTGAACCGGGGCGAATCCCCGAGAAGTGATTTTGATTCCCCTATACGTACATGTTGGATGAATTCCGTCAGCGCCATTCCTTCCATCTTCTTGAACAGGGAGGATAAGTAGTTTGGGCTGATGCCGGTCGCATGGGCAAGGCCTTCGACGCTCAAATCCTCGGAAAAGCGTTCCGCAACGATGAGCTTGACCGCGGCGACAGCCCGTTCAGCAGGATTGGCGTAAGCCGTGGCGGAGCGTGATGACACCTCCTCAATCGCACGCTTCAGCGCCGCAATCAGCAGGGAGACGTTCTGGGCTTCGGAGGCATTCTTTCGGGCGGAGGCCAAAGCCGCTTCGACCTCCGCCATTGAGACGGATGGGAAAGCGCGCACAAGCCTGTACAGCTCCGATAGGAACTCCATTCCGGCTTGCCGCATCCGTTTGGGTTCTATCTTTCCGCACCACTCAATAACTGCTGACTCCACAGCCGCGAGCGCCCGATCCACATGTCCGAGCACAGCCTCTACCGCAATGCCGGAGGGCCAAAGGGTTGAGGTCTGATCGTCGGGCAAGCGCTGCAGGCGATCGAAGCGGCGCACCTTATCAGAAACCTCGAAAAGGCAGGACTCAAGGGCGGCCAAGGCTTCCGTAGCAGACGTGTGCACACCTTCGATGGTGGGCTTCCTGCTACCGATCCCTATACCCAACAGCTCCGGGGAATCCAGCCTCGCGACGATAGAATCTATGCTGGCTTCATCTATTCCACCGAACGCGATCGCCGCTCTGAGCTGCTTAGTATGCTGGAACACGATTATGCGGACGTCCGGGAGCGTAACATCTTCTATCGGGTAGATACTCGCATTTTCCTGATGAGTTGAGTACTTAGCGAAGAAGACGAGGACGGGCACCCCCGCGAGGATGCTTTGCCCGGATTCCTCTAAAATCCTCAAAGCGCCGCAGCGAGCCTCTTCGCCGCCTAAATCCGTAAGCGTTCGGAGAGCATCTAAGCGTCTGGCTATCCGGCCGAGTTCACTCTCTGAGCGCAGCTTGTCGATCTCCACTCCCCGTTCTTTCCGTCTACGGGCCTTCTCCCCTATCCGCTTCAGACTAGCCACAACTTCGGCCTCACCGCCGATCTTCATGACGAAATCTTCAACCCCGAGCCGCATCGCCCTCCGGGCGTATTCGAATTCGCCATGGGCCGTCAATATTGCGCAGGTAATCTCCGGATACTTCTGGACTATGCTGCCAATAAGCTCTAATCCGTCCGATTCAGGCATGCATATGTCCGTAAGGACAATATCTATATCGCCGATCGCGAGGCGCTCCAGCGCTTCCTTCGCGCTGGAGGCAGCACCAGCCACCGCCAATCCGATATCCCCCCAGGGGATGCAGGCTACAAGTCCTTCTCGGATCATCGGTTCATCATCTACCACCAGCACGTTTAGGATCATTGGTGTGTTCCTTCTGGTACGGTTGTGGGTATGGACACTTCCGAAACCGTCCAGTCCCCATCACGGTAGAGCCGCAGTCCCCATAGAACACCCGCAGGCGATCGGCGATATTGCGCAGTCCGTATCCGTCCCCGCTGGGTCCCGGGAACCCTGCAATGCCGATACCGTCATCCATGACCTTAAAGATTATCTGTCCATCCCGCCCGAAGTTCTCGATCCGGAGCTGACCGCGCCTTCTTGCTTCGGCTAAGCCATGTATGATGGCGTTCTCCACAAGAGGCTGCAGGATGAGCTTAAGCACGGGAAGCCCAGACAGAGCTGGATCAGCACTGAGGGTGAAATCGAAGATATCGGGGTAGCGGAAAGATTGAATACAGATGTAGCTGCGTGCATGCTCTAGTTCGCGAGCCACTGTAGTTGTGTCCCTGCCTTTATTCAGGCCCAAGTCGAAGAAAGAAGATAGGGAGGAAGCCATGGTCGCAGCCTCTCTGTTCTTGCCCATTCTGCACGCCCAATGGATGGAGGCCAGGGTATTGTAGAGAAAATGCGGATGAATTTGCGCCTGAAGCGCCCTAAGTTCAGCGCGCCTATGCTCTTCCTGTTCTGTCTTGATGCGATCGATAAGAGCCCTGATTTCCATCACCATCACATCGTATCGGCGGAACAGCCGTCCGAATTCGTCGGAGTCCGCAAATTCGGAGGCGGCCCTCGCCCCTATGCCGTCCGGGATTTGCACATTGGACATCAATGCCAGGAGCCTGTCGAGGGGCTTAGTGACCCCCGCGGAAATCAAGGCGGCAAATCCGAGTACGATTAAACCACAGGCAGCTAGGACTATTAAGATGAGGCTTGAGATGCGATCGATGTCCAGGCGGACTGATTCGTTGGGAATGAGGGAGTAGACCGAAACACCCGTCCCCTTTGACTTGCCGACAAGAACGATATAGCCCTTCCTGCCGATAGAAATGTTTCCAACCGCGGGATCACCCCTTCTCGGGGTTTCAGAAAGCCAGCGATCGAAGGGCTCGATCAGATCAGGCGCCTGTGCGGAAACAGGAAATACCGTTCCCTGGTCTACAAGAAAGATGTAAGGATTAGATGGCGCCTGCCCGTCTTTCACTCTATAAATCGATTCCAAGAGTTCGATTCGCATTCCGACAACCATCGTACCGAGGGGCAGCAGATCGGAAGGATCCAAAAGGGCTCGCCCCAAAAGCACAACTTGAGTACCAATCCTGGTCTTCCCGAAACCAAACCATAGGAAGCGCCCCCGCCCTGCTGTCGCTGCTGCCATCAGAGACGCAGCGCCGACGGATTCTGGATCGAAATCGATTGCCTCATAAGAGTCAATGATGGTCCCGTTTGCAGTGATTATAGTAATTGAGCTTATCGAATGCTTCAAGTTCACAATATTAGTGAGATTCATCTGGATAGTCCGCTGTAGCTCATCTGGCAACGATCCCTTCTGAATATTCTCCTGCCTAAGCGCATCCAACATAAATTGATCAAAGAACACTGTACGGGTTAGATGGTCGATAT
>CAYUPG010000150.1:0-7414 GCA_964446515.1 uncultured Treponema sp. | reverse complement strand
CGGCTCGGTCCTCGGCTCAGGCCCCGCATCCGCACCGTCCGGCCGCCCGCAAGGTCCGCCGATGAGGGCCAGCAGGGCCGCCGCCACGCCCCGGGGCTCGAGGGTCCCGGGCGAGAACCCCGGGAAGCGCTTGGAGAAGCGCCCCAGGGCCCGCAGGGAATCGGGCAGATGGAAGCCCCAGGCTTCAAGGCCGCCGTGTTCGAAGAGCTCCCAGGGAGTGCCGTCGAAGACCGCGGCGCCACGGTGCAGGACCAGGCAGCGCCGCGCCCGGGCGGCCTCCTCCAGGGAATGGGTCACCGTAAGCACGGTCCGCCCCTCCGCGACGAGGCGGTCCAGAAGATCCAGGAAAGCGGCTCGACCCGAGGGATCCATCATCGAGGTAGCCTCGTCCAAGGCAAGGATGCGGGGTTCCATGGCCAGGATGCCCGCCAGGGACAGGCGCCGGCGCTCTCCACCGGACAGGAATTGGGGCGGTCGGGTCCGAAGTTCCGAAAGGCCGGCTGCAGACAAGGCCCGGTCGACGCGCCGGGCCGCCTCGGCCCCGGACAGCCCCAGATTCTCCGGCCCGAAGGCGCAGTCCTCCTCCACCACGGTGCCCACGATCTGATCGTCGGGATTCTGGAGCACCGTGCCGAGGAGGGCGCGGAGAGGACGGAGGGTCGCAGGATCGGCTGGGTCGAGGGCGCGGCCGTCGTCGCCGTATACGCGTGCATGCCCCGGCTCGGGCGCGCAGAGCCCGTTGAGGCATTTCAGAAGGGTGCTTTTTCCGGATCCGTTGGCCCCGAGTACGGCGAGGTACTCCCCCGAGCGGACGGTCAGGTCGATGCCGGACAAGGCTGGGGCGCCCGCGTCCGGATATGCGTAGGAAAGGCCCCTCAGGAGGATACGGATGCTGCCGTTCCCCCCGGCGCCCGCTTTTTCGGTGTCGGTATCCATGGCTCTCCGCGTCTCGGTCCTCGAGGATCCAAGCGCAGCATAAAGCTACGGGATTATCGCCTGCAGGTCAAGGCGCCGAACCGAGGCTGTCCCCCGAGGCGAGAAGAGCTGCGCAGGTTCCTCCTGCCCCTTGACCCCGGGCCCCGGGGCGCCTAGATTGGGGCCATGAAGTTCCTGCACACCGCGGACCTGCACCTGGGCCGCCTCCTCCACGAGCGGCCGCTCCTTGAAGACCAGCGCATCATGCTGGACGGGCTGTTCCGCATCCTGGGCTCGGAGCCCTACGCGGCCCTCGTCATGGCGGGGGACGTCTACGACCGGTCCATCCCCGCCCCGGAGGCGGTCACCCTGCTGGGCTCTTTCCTGGCAAAGATACGCGCCGCTTTTCCGGACCTGGCGGTCCTCATCATCCCGGGGAACCACGATTCGGCGGAACGTTTGGGCTACGGCAGGGAGCTTTTCGGCGAGCTGGGCATACACATAGGATCCTCCGCGGAGGGCGCTGCGGCGCCGGTGGTCCTCGAGCGCGGGGGCGAGCGCTGCGCCTTCTTCCTCCTGCCCTTCCTGGCCCCCGGCTGCCTCCAAGTCCCGTCCGAGAACGGGGAGCTTCCCCTGCGGTCCCAGAGGGACCTGGCGGCGGAGGCGGCCCGGCGGCTCGAGGAGGCCCGGCGGGAGGCCCTGCGGAGCGGCGTGCGCTGGACCGTCCTGGCGGCCCACCTCTTTGCCCAGGGGGGAGCGGAATCGGAGTCCGAGCGGACCTTCCTGGGAACCGCCGAGCGGGTTGATGCCTCCCTGTTCGGCGGTTTCGACTACGTGGCCCTGGGCCATCTGCACCGCCGCCAAAAAGCGGCGCCGAACGCCTGGTACTCGGGCAGCCCCCTGGCCTACTCCTTCGACGAGGAGGGCCAGGAGAAGGGCGTCCTCTCCGTGGACCTTTCCGCCCCGGGGGGCGCAGCGGTCACCTCCGTACCCCTCCTTCCCGCGCGCCCCCTCAGGCGCCTTTCGGGGAACTTCGACGGTTTCTTGGAAGGACCGACCGTCGACGCCGGGGGAAAGGATTTCCGGGAAGCCTACCTTGAGCTCGTTCTTACGGACGCTCACCTGGTGGAGAATCCCCTGGCCCTCCTGCGCCGACGCTTTCCAAACCTCCTTTCCGTGCGCCAGGACGGCGCCTTCGCGACCCTCGCAGGAACGGCCGCTGCGGCCGGCGGCCCCGCAACGGCCTCGGAAGGGGAGCGGAGGGGCGCGGCGGAGGATTTCGAAGCCTTCCTGACGGACCTCTACGGGACCGCGGAGGGAGGCAAGATGGAGCTCTTCAGGGAGCTGGCCCGGGAGGCGGAAGATGCGGCCCAATAAACTCATCATGGAGAACGTCGGCCCCTTCGTGGGCAGGACGGTCATAGACTTCGACGCCCTGGACGACATCTTCCTCATCACCGGCAAGACCGGCGCAGGAAAGACCACCATTTTCGACGCCCTCTGCTTCGTCCTCTACGGCACCCTGCCCGGCAGCCGAAAGGCCACGGTGGGCCGCCTGCGCTCCGACTTCGCCGCGGAGGAGGACGAGTGCTCCGTATCCCTCGAATTTTCCCTGGGCCCCGGCCGCTACCGGGTGGACCGCAGCCCCAAGCAGGAAAAGCGCAAAAAACGAGGCAGCGGCACCACCACGGTGGACGAGACCGCGGTGCTCTACGAATGGAGGGAGGGGCGCTGGGAAAGCCGCAGCGACCGGAAAACCGAGGCGGACGACAGGATCCGGGAGCTCATCGGCCTTTCGGCGGAAGAATTCTCCAAGATCGTACTCCTGCCCCAGGGTGAATTCGCCGAGTTCCTCAGGCAGAACACCACCGAGCGGGGAGAAGTGCTCCGCAAGCTCTTTCCCGTTGATCTGGCGGTGCGGGTGCGGGAGCTGGCCAAGGCCCGGGCCAACGAGGCGAAGTCCCGCCTATCGGAAGCCGAGCGGGCCCTGGCGGAGGCGGCGGCGAAGTTCCCGGCCGAGGAGGCGGAGAGCCGGCTGGCCGCAGCGGCCGCGGCCATGGAGGCGGCTAAGGGCCGCACCGCCGCCGCCGCCGCGGAGCTCGGAAAGACGGCGGAAGCCCTGCGCGCCGCAGAGGCGGAGGAAGAGGCCGCGCGGAGGGCGTCGGAAGCGCGGAGAGCGGAAGAGGAGCAGGCGGTGCGAAGCTCGGAGATGGAGGAGCTGGCCCGCGCCCTGAACGCCTCGCGCCGCGCCGGAGGGCCGGCCCAGTATCTGCGGCGGGCGGAAGCAGCCAGGACGGCTGCGTCCGCGGCAGAAAACGGGGCGGCCGCGGCCGAGCAGGAGGCGCTGCGGGCCGGCCGCACCGCAGCTGCCCTGGAAGAGCGGAGCGGAGAGATTCGAGCCTTGGAGCAGGAGGAACGGACCCTGCGGGAACGTCGCTTTCCCCTAGCGGAAGCGGCGGCGGAGGAAGCGCGCAGCGCAGCGGAGGAAGCCGAACTTTCAACCCTGAATGAGCGAAGAGACTCGCTCAAGAAGGAGCTGGAGGGGGCGGCCGCGGAAATCGGGAAACGGGAAGAGGAGCTTGAACGGCTGCAGGAACAGGCGGCGGACACGGAAGCCCTGGACCGGCGCTGGGAGGCGGCGCGGACGAATCTGGAGCGGCTTCGAACCATGAAGCTTGCGGCCGACCGCATAGAGCCCCTGCGGGTTGAGGAAGCGGCGGTGCGCCTGAGGCTCGGGGAGCTCGAAGCCGGCTGCGCGGACCTGGAGCGGCGCATACCCGTCCTGGAATCCAAGGTCCGGGAGATCTCGGACCAACGGGACGCCCAAGAATCGGGCCGCGCGGCGGTGCTCCTGGCGGCCGCGCTCCTACCCGGCAAACCCTGCCCGGTCTGCGGGTCCACCGAGCACCCCCTGCCCGCCGCCGCCGAGGCCCCGGTATTCGGACTCGCGGAGCAGCTGGAAGCCCTGGAGAAATCCGTCGCCGACGCCGTCCGGGACCTGACATCGAAAAGAGAAGAGATCAAGGCCCGGAGACGCGAACTGGAGCGCCTGGAGCGGGAGCTTGAAGCCGGACGGGCCCTATACCGGACCGAACGTGCCCAGCTGCAGGGCCCGGGAACGCCCCGATCCGACGCGGGCGAAGCGGCGGCCTTCAACCTTCCCCCGGATCTTCCCCCCGCGGCGGAATTGGCTGCCGCCCTGCAGGTCTGCTCCGCCGAAGCCACGGAGGCGAACGGGCTTCGCACCGCCGCCCTCCGCGGTCGAGACCGTGCGGCGGTCCTGTACCGAGAATTGGACGGCCTGTCCAAGCGCCGCGCGGCGGCGGAGGCGGAGCTCTCGGGGCTGACGGAACGGCAGGGAAGCCGAGAAGCGGCCTTGGAAGGAAGGAGGGAAAAGCTCGCCGCCCTCAGGGCCGAGTGGCGCACCGAGACCGTGGCCTTCGCCCTTAACCGCCTGGATGCCCGCTTAGAAGAGCTGGAACGGACCATCGCGGCGCACCGGACGGCTGCGGAGACGGCAGGCAAAGAGCTGGCGGCGGCGGCGGCCCGCCGGCATGCAGCCCAGGAAGCCCGAGAGGCCGCAGGGGTGTCGCGGCAGGAGGCCGAGGAGGCGCTTTCCGCAGCCCTCGCCGCATCGCCCTTCGCCGACGAAGCGGCCCTGCGGGCCGCCCTCCTTCCCCCGGAGCGAGAGGAATCCTTGGAAGAAGAGCTGGCCGCATGGAAGGAGGCGCGGAGCAGGCTGGGTACGGTCCGCGCCGAGGCGGAATCCGCGCTTGAGGCCCTGCGGGCGGAGCGGTCCGCTTCGGGAGCATCGGGTACGGCCGAGGAGCTTAGGACACGGCTTTCCGACCTGGAACGGGCACGCCGGGAAGCGGAGGAAGAGCGGGACCGGGCGGGAGCGGCCCTGGCAGCCCTGGAGCGGGACCGGGAAATCTACCGGGAAGCGGCCGAACGCCGACGCAGCCTCGCGGAGGAAGCGGGACGGCTCAAGGCGCTGGCCGACGACCTGGCGGGCAACAATCCCAAGAAGCGCTCCTTCGATGCCTGGCTGCTGGGCCTGTACCTGCAGGAAGTCGCAGCCTACGCCGGCAGGCGCCTGGAGCGGATGAGCGAAGGGCGGTATTCCCTCATGCTGGACGCCGAGGGAGACGGCGGACGCGGCAAGGCCGGCTTGGACCTGGCGGTATTCGACGCCTACACCGGCAAGGCCCGGCCCTGCGCCACCCTCTCGGGGGGAGAAAGCTTCATGGCCTCCATAAGCCTGGCCCTGGGCCTGGCGGATTCGATCCAGGCCCGCTCCGGAGGCGTGCGGCTGGATGCGGTGTTCATCGACGAGGGCTTCGGAAGCCTGGACGAAGCGAGCCTCGACCGGGCCCTCACCATCCTTGACGAGATCAGGGATCACCGCATGGTCGGGCTCATCTCCCACGTGGCCGACATGAAGAGCCGAATTCCCAGCCGTATCGACGTCGTAAAAACGGGTTCCGGTTCCGCCGTGCGGATTTGATTTGAAATACTTAGGCGCCCGACCGAAACTTAAGGGGATATGAATAAAAGTGGGCAGATGCCCGCCCGCATGGCGGCGGTCGTGTTCGGTGCGGGCTTGATTGCGGTGCTGCTCCTTATGGGGGCCTTCGTTGCCTTGACTACCAACGGGTTCCTGGAGGTAGAGCGGCACGCCGCGGATTCCGCCGTAAGACAGATCAAAAGCCTCTTGGAATATCAGGTGTCTATGGTGGACGCCGCGGCGGCGGACTACGCCCAATGGGACGATACCTGGCGCTTCCTCAACGGCCTGGACGGAGACTACCCGGCCCGCAATTTCACCCCCGCCTCCCTCGCCAACCTCCATCTCGACATCGTTGCCCTCTACGATGCCCAGGGAACCAGGCGCTTCCTGTCGGCTCCCGGGAACGAAACCACCGGGGCGTCCTTTCCGGATCGGCTCAATTCTTCGTCCCCCATTTTTGATCCCCAGGGCCAAGCGGTCCAAGGATTGGCGCTACTGGATTCCCGGCCCTACCTTGTCTCCTCCCGGCGGGTCTACAAATCCGACGCCTCCGGCCCCGCCGTGGGGAGAATCATCTTCGCCAGAAGTCTGGACGGTGACCTGGAGCGGGAGTTGGGAAGTTTTTCCGGGGTGGACGTTCGGTTCATTCCCCGCATGCCGGGAACAGCGCAGGACGGGGCGCCGGAATACGAACGGGGGCGACTGAGGGCCCCCGTTATCCGCAGGGCATCACTCTCGGACGTGGACGGCCGGGAGACAGTCCTCATGGAGCTGCGGCTGGAGCGGACCCTGTTCCGCCGGGGCCACCAGCTCTTGACCTACTTCGTCCTCATCGCCGTGCTCATCGTCGCGGTCATCAGCGCCGCCTTCGCCTTGGCGATGCGCAAGGTCATCCTTGCGGACCGCTCCATCGCCCTGCGCCTGGAGGAAGAGATACGTGGCCGGACGCGGGAGCTCACCCTCTATAAACGTATTCTGCAGCAGACCGGCGAGGGCATCGTCATCACCTGGACGGCCTCATCCTGGAAGCCAATCCGGCATTCTCGGTCATGACGGGCTACCTCCGATCGGAGCTCATCGGGAAGAACACGCGGCTCATCAAATCCGGAAAACACGACGTGCAATTCTATGCGGATATGTGGCGCGCAATCCTGAGCGAAGGCCGCTGGGAAGGGGAACTGTGGAACCGCCGGAAGGACGGGACCATCTATCCCGTCTGGCTCAGCATCGACACCATCAAGGACGAGGGCGAGAGGCCGGAACGGTACCTCGGCATCATGACGGACATCAGCCGTATGAAGGAGGCCGAGAGCACCCTCAACCGTCTCGCCTTTTACGATCCGTTGACGGGCTTGCCGAACAGGTCGCTCTTCCAGGACCGGATTAACGTCGCCCTGGGGCGCGCCCAGCGGAGCAAGACCCGTATCGCCCTGCTCTACCTGGACTTGGACCACTTCAAGGACGTGAACGACGGGTACGGTCACCAGGTGGGAGATCAGCTCCTCAAGGATGCGGCGGCGCGCATAGGCCGGCAGGTCCGGGACGCGGATACGGTCTGCCGCCTTGGGGGCGACGAGTTCACGGTGATACTGGAAACCATACGGCGGAGCGACGACGCGGCCCTGGTGGCCAAGAAGGTCGTGGATGCCCTGCGTCGGCCCTTCAACCTGGAGGACCACGAGATATACTCCGGCGCCAGCATAGGCATAGCCCTCTACCCCTTCGACGGCAGCAGCTCCGCGGAGCTGGTGAAGCGGGCGGACGCGGCCATGTACGAGGCCAAGGCCGCGGGACGCGGCCAATACCGCTTCGCCTCCGGCGCCGCGGGACGATCGAGCCGGCACCGGGTGGAAATGGAAACCAAGCTCCGCCGGGCCCTGCGGGACGAGGATTTCGTGCTGCACTTCCAGCCCCAGGTATCCTCGGGCAGCGCCCTCATCGGTTCTTCCCGGGGTTTGGTGGGCGCGGAGGCCCTCATCAGGCTGCGGG
>CAYUPG010000149.1:7146-7434 GCA_964446515.1 uncultured Treponema sp. | reverse complement strand
CACCGCCAGGCGCTTCTCCCCGGGGCGCATGTCCAGGACGGTCTCTTCCCAGCCGGGTATGATGCGCCCGGCCCCTGCCTGGAACTCGATGGGCCCGCCGTGGAAGTCCGATGCGTCGAACACCTCTCCGGAGAGGAACATGCCCTTATAGTTCACGGCCACGGTTTTCCCGGGCGCGGGCTTTGCTCCGGTTCCCTCCTTGATCACCAGGTAGCGTATTCCGGAAGCGCTGAGCCGGGCGTTGGGATACTTGGCCGCTACGGCCGCCAGATCGGCCTCCCGCTTGGC
>CAYUPG010000149.1:0-7136 GCA_964446515.1 uncultured Treponema sp. | reverse complement strand
CGCGGCGGCATTCTTCAGCAGGGCGTCGAAGCGCCCCTGGTCGGCAGCGAAGGCCCGGGCATCCGCGCCGTTGCGGATGATGGAGACCTTCTCGATGCGGTCCCCCTGCTTGACGGAGTCTACCACCTTCTGGCCCTCCACGACCCTGCCGAAGACCGTATGCTTTCCGTCCAGCCAGGGCGCGGCGGCGTGGGTGATGAAGAATTGGCTTCCGTTGGTGCCTGGCCCCGCGTTCGCCATGGAAAGGACGCCGGGGCCGTCGTGCTTCAGCTCGGGATCGATCTCGTCCGGGAAGCGGTATCCCGGGCCTCCGGAACCGTTCCCCAGGGGGTCGCCTCCCTGGATCATAAAGTCCGCTATGACCCGGTGGAAGGTGAGGCCGTCGTAGAAGGGCTTGCCCCCGGCGGCGTTCATCCTGCCCTCCGCGAGGGCCACGAAATTAGTGACCGTGAGGGGGGCCCTGCGGTACTCGAGCTGCAGGACGATGTCGCCCCGGGCGGTGGCGATCCGCGCGAAGAGGCCGTCGCCCAGGGCCGCGTCGTTGGGGGCGCAGGAGACCGCGCCGGCCAGGAGGACTAGAAGAAAGGCGACTATGGGGGCTGTGAATTGCTTGTTCATGGAGGCTAAGAATACCATAGCCCGGCCGGGGCCTACAACTCGCCCAGGGTGCGCTTGACCTGCCGCTTGATGCCCGAAATTTCGTGGGCCAGCTCCTCCGCGGCCAGGGCGGCTTCCGCGGTCTTGCGCTCTTCAGCGGCCTTGCGGTAGCGCTTGACGAGCTGCTGGGCCCGTATGGCCCCGACGGCGGAAAAAATGCTCACCATCCCGTGCAGGGCCTCGGCCCCCTTGCCGTAGTCCTCCTCTCCGTGGGCCCGCTCGAAGTCCGCCATGCGCTTGGGGAGGTCCTGGGAAAGGATGAGGAGGAGCCTGCGCAGCTCGTCCTCCGAGCCCGCGTACTGCTTCTTGATGCGGGAGATGTCGAAGTATTCCTTCTTCCGCGCCAGCTCGTCCAGAAGGAAGATCAGCGAGCGGGCGTTGACCGGTTTGGTGACGTGGGCGTCGAAATCGGCCTGCCTGAATTCCGCTCCCAGTTCGCCCTCGCCGTATGCCGTCAGGGCCACCACGGGGATGCGGGGATCGAATCCGACGCCCGTGTAGGACCGTATGGTGGCGGCGCTGGAGATGCCGTCCATGCCGGGCATCTGGATGTCCATGAGGACCGCGTCGAAGTCGCCCTTTTCCAGGGCCCGTATGGCCTGGAGCCCGTCCCCCACCAGCTCGACCCGGTGGCCCGCCTTCTCGAGGAAGTACCGCAGGTAATCCCGATTGACCGCATTGTCCTCGGCCACCAGGAGGTTGAGCCGCCTGCGGGCGGTCGGGATATCCTCGCACGCCGCGTCCAGAAGGCCTTCGCATTCCATGAGGGGCACGAAGAAGGAGAAGGTGCTGCCCGCGCCCGCGGCGCTCTCCACGGAGATGTCTCCCCCCAGCTTCAGGGCGAGTTCCTTTGAGATGGCCAGGCCCAGCCCGGTGCCCCCGTACTTTTTGCTGAGGGTATGGTCCACCTGGCTGAAGTGCTTGAAGAGCTTCTGCTGGTCCACGCCGGAGATGCCTATGCCCGTATCCCGAACGGACACGAAGAGGGCGGGCAGCTCGTCCTTGGCCCGAACGGCCACCCGGATGTCCACGGATCCGGATTCCGTGAACTTGATCGCGTTGGATGCTAGATTGGACAGTATCTGGCAGACCTTCCCCCGGTCCGTTCTGATGCGGGGCAGGCCGCCGTCGTCCACGTCGCAGCGGAACTGCAGGCCCTTCTCTTCCGCCAGGGCCCTGAAGGGGATCAGGGCGCCCTTGATGCACTCCTCGAGGTCGAAGTCCTCCAACTCCACTTCCACCGACCGGGCCTCGATCTTGGAGAGATCCAGAAGGTCGTTCAGTATGGCCAGGAGGTTCTTGCCGGAGCTGCGGATGGCGTTCAGTCGGTCCGCATGGCCCGCCTTGGGCTCGTCGGAAATGAGCACCTCCGCCAAGGAAATGATGCCCGCAAGGGGCGTGCGCAGCTCGTGGCTCATGTTGGCCAGGAACTCGCTCTTGGCCCTGCTGGCGTCCTCCGCCGCATCCTTCGCATGGCGCAGAAGATCGTCCAAGGTGCGCTTGCGGGTAACGTCCTCCAGGAGGCAGAGATAGTGGGAGACCACTCCGGAGGGGGATCTGATGGCGGAGACCATGACGGAACTCCAGAAGGGATCGGCCCCGGATCGCGGGCAGAGCAGCTCTCCCTTCCAGTCTATGCCCGACCGGATGGAGTTGATCAGGTCCTCGTAGGAGGCAGGGTCGGATACTTCGCCCAGGTAGTCCGCCATCCTGCGCCCTATGGCCTGGTCGGGTCCGGAGCCGGTCATGCCGAAGAAGGAGGGGTTCACGTATTCTATCACCAGATCCCTATCCAGAATGGCCACCGCCACGGGGCTCTGGTCTACCGCCTGGTACATCTTTCTGAGCATATCCTCGGATTTGCGCCTGAGGGTTATATCCCGGATGATCCCCACGGTGCCGACGAATACCTTTTCTTTGACGTCCCCCAGGGTGCGGTAGGCACCCGCAGAGGCGATCTCTCCGTAGGAGATGACCGAGGCGATCAGCTCGTTGCCGGCCGGAGCCCCGGATTTACGCTTGATCCGGAGTTCCAGGTTCTCGGTCTTGCGGTCCACCCCCCGTCGCTCGTCGAAGAGCTTAGGCGCGTTGCGCGATCCCGTTCGGCCCTTGAGGTAGAGGGGAAGCACCTGCTCCCTGCTGACGTGGGGCACGTCCTCGGCGAAGAGTATGGAGCTGAAGTGGCGGCCTATGAGCTCTCCGGGCGAATAGCCGAGCATCTTGACCGCCTGGTTCACGAAGGTGAAGTTGCCGTCCACGTCCAGTTCGTAGATGACGTCCGGCAGGGCTTCCACCAGGTCCTCGTAGCGCTTGGAAACGTGCCCGAGCTCCGTCGCCAGGCGCCGCCTGATGCGCCAGAGCCTGTGGAGGTAATCCCCGAGCCGATCGGCCCAGTCCGCCTCGTCGGTAGCGAGATAGTCCACGGCGCCGTTGTCCAAGGCGGCGGCCAACGCGGCTTCCGCCTTGGCCGGCCCGGCGGCGATGCAGGGCACTATGGGGTATCTGAGGGCTATGTCCCCCGCCCCCCCGTCGCTCAGGGTGCAGGATGCAACCACGAAGTCGAAGGGCGCGGTGACCAGGGCGGAGAGGGCGTCGGCGACGCTGCCGGCCTGCCCCGCATTGACCGCGCACTCGGATTTGGACAAGCCGCGGCGTACGGCCGCGAGCTCCTGTTCCGAGGGAAAGACCAGCAGTGCCCTGATGAGGGGGATATTGTCCATGCTATAGACTAGGCGGTATGGGAGCTCAAAATCAAGCGTCCCTGAAAGACCGGGCGGTCTCGACCGCCCGTCTCCAGCGCCCGATGCGCCGCTCCCGCTCGGCTTCGCAGAGCTCCGCCTCGAAGCGGCGCCGCCTGCGCCAGTTTAGGGCTATGTCCTCAAGGCCGTCCCAGTAGCCAGCTTCGAGGCCCGCCAGATAGGCGGCGCCCAGGGCGGTGATCTCCATGACTTCCGGCAGCACGACGGGTTTTCCCAGGATGTCCGCCTGGTACTGCATCAGGAAGGAGTTGGCCGCCGCGCCGCCGTCAGCCTTCATTTCGGGGATGGAGGCCCCGTAGTCCGCCTCCATGGCGTCCATAAGATCCCGGGACTGGTAGGCGATGCTCTCCAGGGCCGCCCTGACCAGTTGTGCCTTGCTCGTGCCCCGGGTGAGCCCCACGATGGTTCCCCGAACTTCGGGATCCCAATAGGGGGCCCCCAGGCCCACGAAGGCGGGGACCAGCATGGCGCCGCCTGAATCGGCGACGGAGCGGGCGAGTGCTTCGGTCTCCGCGGAATCCTTGACCAAACCGAGCTCGTCCCGAAGCCACTGGACCACGGCGCCGGCTATGAACACCGAGCCCTCCAGGGCGTAGGTGGTTTTGCCTCCGATGCTCCAGGCGACGGTGGTCAGCAGGTTGTTCTTGGACGCCACGGCCTCGTGCCCCGTATTGAGGAGGGCGAAGCAGCCGGTGCCGTAGGTGTTCTTCACCGAGCCGGGCTCGAAGCAGGCATGGCCGAAGAGGGCCGCCTGCTGGTCCCCCGCGCAGCCGGAGACCGGGATGGGCCTACCGAACAGTTCGCTGCGGGTATCGGCGAAGAAGCCCGAGGAGGGCCGTACTTCCGGCAGCATTTCCCGGGGGACGCCGAATATCTTAAGGAGATCCTCGTCCCAATCCCCGGTCTTGATGTTGTACAGCAAGGTTCGCGACGCGTTGGAGGCGTCCGTCAGGTGGCGGCCCGTGAGCTTATAGATGAGCCAGGAATCGATGGTGCCGAAAAGGAGCTCGCCCCGCTCGGCGCGGGTCTTGAGGCCGGGTATCTCCTGAAAGAGCCACATGAGCTTGGTGGCGGAAAAGTAGGGATCGAGCAGCAGGCCGGTTTTTTCGCGGACCAGGTCGCCGTGGCCCAGGGCCTGGAGCTCCCTGCAGAGGTCGGAGGATCGCCTGCACTGCCAGACTACCGCGGGATGGACGGGCTTCCCGGTCGCCTTGTCCCACACCACCGCGGTTTCCCGCTGGTTCGTGATGCCCAGGGCCGCTATCTGATCGGCGGTGACCTGGGCCTGGGCCAGGGCCTCCCGGGCGGCGGACAGCTGGGTGTCCCATATCTCCTCGGCGTCGTGCTCAACCCAGCCCGGCTTGGGGTAGCGCTGGGTGAAAGGCTTCTGGGAGAGGGCGATGACCGCCCCCGCGCGGTTGAATACGATGGCCCGGGACGTGGTGGTCCCTTGATCCAAGGCTAGGATGTATCGCTGGGATTCGGACATGGGAACTCCTCCGGAAGCAAGTATACCATCAATCCCCGATTGCGGAAAAATAAATTCGCGGCGTATAATCCCGACGATGAGCATCCCGGATATCCAGGCCGAACTGCTGCGCGGCGAGTACCCCTTTCTCAGGCCCGACCACGATCCGGATATCGAGCGGTATTTCGAATTCCGCGCCGCAGGCCGCCCCGTCGATGCCCTGGCCCTCTATAGGTCGCGCCTGATACCCCGGTATCCCGACGAGGCGTTCCGGACCCTCGTCCTCAGGGCCTACCGTCTTCGGACTCCCGAATACCCCATCCTTCTGGAGCGCGCCTACGCGATCCTGGGCAACCGCCTTCTGGAACGGACCAAGCGGATCATCAAGTACATCGCCCTCCGGGCGGAGAGCTACGACCCCGCCGACGTCTATTCCACCATAAAGGCGGCGGAGTCCATTCTGGCCATGCTGCCCAGGGACCGCTTCGAGGCGGTCGCGGCCCTGGAGCGCTACTCCCGGTACTCCCGACGCCTGGACTACTGCGTGGAGGCCCTTTCCGCCGCGGAAGCCCTAGTGAGAGCTTACGTGACCGAATCCCTGTCGGTGCTTGAGGATGAACGTCGGCGCAGGGAGGAGCGCAAGCGCCTTGCACGGGATGAGGAGCGGCGTCGTCTCGTGGAGCGGGACAAGTCGGATCTGGAGGAGGGGCGCAGGAAACGTCGGTCCGCGGCCGCGGCGTCGCCGCTTCCCCGACGCCCGGCCCCGCAGCGGCGCCCGACCCCCGCGCCGGTCATCGACCTGTCTTCCATACGCTTTTCCGCCGCCGATCTGGCCCGCATACAGATACCCCCCACCCTGACGAAGGTGGAGGACAAGACCCTGGCTTACTGCTTCAAGTATTGGAACCTGGTCGCCGACGCGGCCTTCGAGCGGGTGCTCTTCCTCTATTCCCGGAAACACCGCACCGTTCACTACGAGGTGTACTCCGCCATACGCCGGGGGCGCATGGCCGCGGCTCGGGACGACGAGATACTCTCCGCCGTGATGGCCCTGCTGATCACGGGGTATTACTACTCGATCCAGGGGGACATCTATCTCCAGCGGAACTGGTCGCGCCTGAAGGGAAAGCTGGAAAAGCCCGCGGTCCCGTCGGATGTTCCCGGCGCCCCGTCCGGACGCCCTCCGCTGCGGCGTAGGCCCGCTATGCAGGCCCGGGGCGTTCCGGCGCGGGGGGGCGTCGCACTTGCGGGGGATACCGCCGACCCGAGGGTTCCGGCGGCGGAACCGGCGCCCGCGGCCGCAACGAACCGGCAACCCGCGGCCGCCGCGTCTGCCGTGCCGCGGCGGAGCGCGGCCGCCGTGCAAGAAGGGGCCGAGGACGCGCCTCGGGCGACCCGGCGCGGCCGCAGGGTCGGCGGAACAACGGCCTCCCGCTCTCCCCGGAGCGCAGGGCCGGCGGCGGGGGGCTCGGTTTCCGATCGCCTGCGGCGCCTCTCCGGCAGGTCCTACGACGTGTACCGGGACCTCTTCCTGGCAAAGGTGCGGCCCGCGGTGCGGAAGGTCCTGGGCCGGGACAAGGGCCTGTTCCACACGGTCCCCGTGGAGGCGGAAAACCTGGTCTACGAATTCTTGCGGGACCACTACGCCGATCCCTACATGGATTGGGCCGGCAGCGAAGCCCGCTCGCGCCTCGCCGCCCAGGGCTATGCCCTGGAATCCGTGGACCCGGTCATCGAGGAATGCTATAGGGGCATGGCTCGGTAGGGCGCGCCGGCCTCACATCCGCACCCTGCCGCGGAAGCTCCGCGAGAGGGTGAGCCGGTCGGCGTACTCCAGGTCGCCCCCCACGGGGAGACCGGAGGCCAGGCGGGAAACCGCGACCGGCGAGTCCTTGAGCAGGCGCTGCAGGTAGAGTGCGGTGGTGTCCCCCTCCACCGTGGGGTTCATCGCCAGGATCACCTCCTGGGTGCCCTCCCGGCGGATGCGGGCAAGCAGCGGCCCGATGGACAGGTTGTCGGGACCCACCCCTTCCAGAGGCGCGATGAGGCCCCCCAGTACGTGGAAGCGGCCGCGGAATTCCCGAGCCTCCTCTATTACCCGCACGTCCGGCGCCCGCTCCACCACGCAGATGACGGTCCCGTCCCTGGTCGGGTCGGAGCAGATGGGACAGGGGTCCGATTCTGTGTAGGAGCCGCACACGGAGCAGCGCAGTATGGCATTGTGGAGGCCCGCCAGGTGTTCCGCCAGGGTC
>CAYUPG010000148.1:0-7465 GCA_964446515.1 uncultured Treponema sp. | reverse complement strand
CCCGGCCCATGAAGTCGCAGTACATCAGCTCCACCACGGCGCGGCCGCCCGAGAGGGCATAGCCCACGCCGGAGCCCACGATGGCCCCCTCGGAGATGGGGCTGTTGAAGAGCCGGTGGTAGGGCAGGAGTTCCGTGAGTCCCCGGTACACGGCGAAGGCGCCGCCCCAGTCCCGGTTCTCCTCGCCCCAGGCCGCCATGGTGGGGTCGATCGCGTAGCGGTGGGCCATGGCCTCGAAGAGGGCGTCACGGTACTGGAAGGCCTTGTTCTTGGAGACGGGCTTTCCTTCGGCGTCGAAGCCGTAGCGGATCTTGCCCGCGAGGGCCTTGACCCGGGCGTTCTCGGCCAGGGGCTGGGAGAGCTCCGGCTGCCGGTCCTCGAGCTTTTCTACCTTGCCGTTGGAGAACATGACCGACTCGATGAAGGCGCCGCCCAGGCGCTCGGAGATTTTGTCGTCAACGGAGAGCTTGACCACCTCCAGGAGCTTGGCGCCGATGGCCGCGCGCATGGCGTCCAGCTCGGCCTGAGTAACCGCGCCGTTCTTAACCAGGTAGTCCCCGTAGGCCTCGATGGAATCCTGCTCCTGCCAGAGCTTGATCTCCTCGGGGGTGCGGTAGCTGGAGGCGTCCGAGGGGGAGTGGCCGGAGATGCGGTAGGTCAGGGTGTCCATCAGGACCGGGCCCTTGCCCGCCAGGAGGAGCTCCTTCTTCCGGGCCACCGCGTCCGCCACCGCCAGGGGGTTGTAGCCGTCAACCCGCTCGCTGTGCATGTTCTCGGGGTTGACGCCGGCGCCTACCCGGGCCAGGATCTGGTAGGGCATGGTCTCGCCGTGGGTCTGGCCGCCCATGCCGTAGAAGTTGTTGAAGAAGTTGAAGAGGATGGGGGGCGCGCCGCCCACGTCCTCGGGCCAGAGGGTGCGGTACTGGTCCATGGAGGCCATCATCATGGCTTCCCAGACGGGACCGCAGCCCATGGAGGCGTCGCCTATGTTGGAGACGACGATGCCCGGCTTCCGGTTGATGCGCTTGTAGAGGGCCGAACCCGTGGCGATGTCCGCGGAGCCGCCGACTATGGCGTTGTTGGGCATGGAGCCGAAGGGGGTGAAGAAGGCGTGCATGGAGCCCCCGAGGCCCCGGTTGAAGCCCGCCTTGCGGGCGAAGATCTCCGCCAGGGTGCCGTAGAGGACGAAATTCTCCGCCAGGTCGCGCACGCCCTTGTAGGGTATCTTTTCGGCTATGGCCAGGGTCTCGCCCCCCAGGAAGCCCTTCATTATCTCCTCGAGCTTCTTCTTGTCCAGCTTCTGCACCGCGGAATAGCACTTGGCCAGGATCTCGCCGTGGCTGCGGTGGCTGCCGAAGATGTAGTCCTCCACGGTCAGGTTCATGCTCTGGCCTACCGCTGCGGCCTCCTGGCCTATGGACAGGTGGGCGGGGCCCTTGTGGTTGTACTCGATGCCGTTCCAGGAGCCCATGGTCTTGAAGGTGTTCAGCATGGTCTCGAATTCCCGGATGGTGGCCATGTCGTACCAGACCCGCACCAGGCGTTCCTTTCCGTAGGCGGCGAGCTCCTTCTTGAAGTCGCCCTTGTACTGGTTGACGGGGATGTCCTTGATCTTCAGGACCTGGCTCTTCCGCACGTCCGCGGGGTTAACAACTATCGACTTAGGCATGTGTGTCTCCTTACAAAGTCCAAATCACGTCGCGGATGAGTTCGCAGACCGTGGGGTGAGGGAATATGAGCTGCTTCACGTCCTCGACGCGGAGCTCCTGTTCTATGAGGGCCGCGCCGCCCCAGATGAACTCCGAGGCGTAGGCGCCCACGGCGTGGATGCCCAGGATGCGGCCGTTTTCGGCGTCCGCGAGGACCTTGACGGCCCCCTGACCGGCGAAGGTGTTCTCCGCGGCGAAGCGTCCGGACACCTTCATGGGAAGGCTGCCCTTGAGGACGGCGATGCCCTTGGCCGCCGCCTCCTGCTCGGTCATGCCGACCCCCGCGGCCTCCGGGAGCCCGTAGACCGCCCAGGGCACCGCGTCGTAGCGCATGCGGTTCGCCGCCGGACCGTTCTGCGGTCCCGCCGTCCCGTCCAGGTAGGAGAGGATGTCCGCCACGGCGACCTCGCCCATGCGGTAGGCCGAGTGGGCCAGGAGGCTCTTCCCGGTCACGTCCCCCGCGGCCCAGATGCCGCTGATGTTGGTCCGCATGCGGTCGTCCACGGCCACGCCCTTGGGCGAGACGTCGAGGCCCGCGGCCTCGGATCCCCAGAGCGCGAGCACGGGGCGGCGTCCTACGGCCATGAGCACCAGGTCGGCCTCGACCTTCTCCGCCGCGCCGGCCTTGGTGGTGTAGTGAACCGTGGCGCCCTCAAGCCGCTCGACCTTGCAGCCCAGCTTGAAGTCCACCGCCTTCATGGCCCGGCGGAGGAGGGGAGCCTGCTCCTTGTCCATGAAGGGCACGATCTCGTCCATCATCTCGATGACCGAAACTTCCGAGCCCAGGGAAGAGAAGAGGGAGGCGAACTCCACGCCGATGACCCCGCCGCCTATCACCGCCAGGCGCTTGGGCACCGAGGGGATGGAGAGGAGGCCCGTGGAGTCCACCACCGCCTGATTGTCCTTGGACCCGGGGATGGGGGGCATGGCGGGGGTCGAGCCCGTGCAGACGAGGATGGCTTTGCACTGGTGCTCCGTCGGAGCTCCGCCGCCGCTCGGCGTCGCGCGTACCAGCGCGGCCGCGTCTCCCCGGCGGGGGGCGACGATTTCCCCGGTGCCGTCGACCACGTCCACGGCGTATTTCTTCATCATGCCGGCGATGCCGCCCCTGAGCTTCTCCACCACCTCGGCCTTCCACTTGAGGATGGCCGGCCAGTCGTAGGAGACGCCCTGGACCTGGACGCCGAACTTGTGGGCCTCCAGGGCGTGGACGTACTGCTTCGCCGAGTTGAGCAGGGTCTTGGTGGGCACGCAGCCCACGTTGAGGCAGGTGCCCCCGAGATAGGCCTTCTCTATGAGCAGGACCTTCTTTCCGTGGTGCCCCAGCCGTTCCGCGGCCAGGTAGCCCGCGGGGCCGCCGCCGATTATCGCTACATCGTACATCAGTTGATCCTCACTTCGCGAGCCAAAGGTCGATGTCCGCAATGGCCGCCCGCAGGGCCGCCAGGAAGCGGGCCGCGGGGGCCCCGTCCACCACCTGGTGGTTGATGGTCAGGCTGAAGCCGATGTGGGGCTCGAAGCTCACGCCGCAGCAGTCCTCCTCGCCGCAGTCCCGCTGCACGGGCTTCAGGTCTATGCCGCAGACCCCCAGGATCGCCACTTCCGGCACGTTGATCACCGGGGTGAAGCTCTCGATCCCCAGGGAACCCAGGTTCGTGACCGTGAAGGTGGAGCCCGAGAGCTCCTCAGGCTTCACTGTGCCGCCCTGGCAGGCCGCGGCAAGGCGCTTGGCCTCCGCGGATATTTGGGCCAGGGAAAGCTTGTCGGCGTTGCGGATCACCGGCACCATGAGGCCCCGGGGCGTGTCCACCGCAAGGCCCAGGTGCACCCGGTCGAAGGTGACGAGGGTGTCGTTCGCCTTGTGGGCGTTCATGAAGGGGTAGAGGGGGAGGACGCGGGAAACCGCGAAGAGGATCAGGTCGTTGATGGTCACCTTGGACAGGCCCAGCTCCTCGGAGCCCGATTTCATGCGGGCGCGGAGCTCCTGCATGCGCACCGCGCTCGCAGAGGCGTTCAGGGTGAACTGGGCGGTGGTCGCAAGGGACGCGAGCATGCGGTCCGAGATGAGCTTGCGGATGCCCTTGAGGGGCGTCTCGGTCCGCGTGTCCTCGTAGCCCGTTCCGACGACGGCCGCCGACGCGGCGGGTGCGGCGGCGGGAACGGCGCCCGCCAGGTCGGCGACGCCGGCCCGCCCCGCGAGGCCGCTGCCTGTTGCGGGGACGGTTCCGGCGCCCGAGGCGAGGGCGGCCTTGGCGGCGGCGGTCAGGGCGGGGCGGCCCGCCAGAGCGGCCTGCACGTCCCGCTCGATGACCCGGCCGCCGGGGCCGCTGCCCGCCAGGACGGATACGTCCACCGCCTCCTTGGCGGCGAGGTTCCGGGCCCTGGGGGACGCGGCGCCTCCTGCGGACGCGGCGCCTCCTGCGGAGGCGGCAGGGGCGACCGTTGCGGCGGCCGGGGCGGCAGCGGCGGGTGCCTGGGCGGCCGCAGGAGCCGGGCTTTGCGCGGGTGCGGCTGCTGTCGCGGGTGCGGCAGCGCCGCCGACGGCGGACTGCCAGTCCTCGCCCGCCGCGCCTATCACCGCTATGGCCTCAAGGACCGGCACGTCGTCTCCCGCGGAGCGCAGAATCTTAAGCACCGTGCCCGCCTCGCCGGCGGGCACCTCGAAGGTCGCCTTATCGGTTTCGACCTCGCAGGCCGGCGTGTCGGCGGAGACCGTATCCCCTTCCTTCACCTTCCAGTCCACGATGACGCAGGATTCGACCGTGTTGCCCTGTCGGGGCATTATCAGCACATGAGCCATGGGGCCTCCTATTCTACCGTTTCTACGCGTATATTCGCTTCCGCCAGTTCCGCTCGCGCGGCGGCGTTCAAGCCTCGGTCGGTGATGATCAGGTCCACTCCCGTGAGGGGCAGCACCCCCGCGAAGCCGACCTTTCCGTACTTGCTGGAATCCGCCACCAGGACGGTGGTCTGCGAGTGGGCCTTCATGGCCTTGACGATCTCGGCCCCCTCCACCAGATGGGTGGTCATGCCCCGCTCGAGGCTGAAGCCGTCGGTGCCCACGAAGGCCAGGCGGACGTTGAGCCGGTCTATGGTCTGCAGGGCTATGGGGCCCACAAGTGATTCGGTGGGCCGGCGGAACTCGCCGCCGGTCATGGTGATCTGCAGGGAGGGGTTCATGCGGGCGTAGGAGAACACCAGGGTGGAGTTCGTGACGATGTGCACGTCCCTCTTGCCCGTAAGGTATTTCGCCACCAGGGCGGTGGTGGTGCCGGCCTCTATCATGACGACGTCCCCGTCCCGTACCAGTTCCGCCGCCCGCCGGGCGATGGCGTTTTTCTGGTCGAGGTTTTCCCGTTGACGTTCCAGGATATCCCGGTGCATGGCGGGGGCGGCCCCTCCCCGGGTGCGGTTGATCCAGCCCTTCTCCTCAAGCTCCTTGAGGTCCCCCCGTATCGTCACTTCCGAAAGCCCCAGCTCCTGGGCGAGGGCGCCCACGGACACGGAACCCTGCTCCGAGAGCCGTTCCAGGATGAGCCGTTCTCGTTCCGACAAATCGGAGGTCATGGCAACTCCTTTCGAAATACCTTCGATACGCTTTCGATTTTATATCGGAAATAGATTTTAGGCAAGTGCTCCGTAGTCCATCCGTGGGCCGCAGGAATGCTTATTCCCCTCCGCATCCGCGCCGATAGAGTAACTATGGATAGAAAGTCCGTTCCGTGCGTCGGCCTTTTCTTGGCCGCGGTCCTCCTCCTCTCCGCGCCGGTCAGGGACGCCGCCGCCCAGGACCTGATCTTGGGACCCGAGGACCTGCGCATCGAGCAGCGGGTCGACGGGGGTTACCACCTGTTCATACGGAAGAAGCCGGAAATCGCCTCCGTGCTGCTCACCGAGTCGACCCGCGACCCCGCCCTGCGGGCGGACAACTACGCCTACCGAGCCCCGGACTACAACCCCGTCAACGGCGACGAGATCCGCCTATTGGACGGCGTTCCCATTCCCAAGGAGAGCAAAATATGGTCTCTGGTGGATTCCACCCCCGGGAGCGACGACGTCTTCGGCGAAGCTTTCCATATCTATATCCCCTACATCCTGAACTACGGCTACGCGTGGACCCGCAGCGGGGAGGTCTACGTGGTGGACGGTACCTACCTGAATATCCGCGCCTTCCGCCTGCCCTATGCGGACTACCGCGGACCCTTCAAGGACAATCCCTTCGTCCTCCGGGTGACCCAGAAACCCCTGGAGGGGCCGCCCGAAGGGAATTTCATGAAGGATACGGTGGACGCCTTTACGGAGATAGCCGTGGCGGGGAAGGGGGAGCTCATCTGGTCCACCGGCGCGGACGACGTGGTGCCTAAGATTAAGAAGATCCTAGAGGATGCGAAGGGAAAGTCCGTGGATATCGTCCTGGCCCTGGACACCACCAGCAGCATGAAGGACGACATAGATTCGGTCCGGCGCATGCTCATCCCCATGCTGCGGGACATCATAGCCGAGTTCAAGACCTTCCGCATCGGCATGGTGCTCTACAAGGATTATTTCGAGGAGTACCTGAACAAGGCCATACCCTTCACCGACAGCTTCGGAACCTTCCAGGCGTCGCTCAACGCAATCCGCGTTTCCGGAGGCCGGGATATACCCGAGGCTGTGTACGAGGCGCTCCACGAGGCCGCAGTCCGCTTCCCCTGGGAGGCGGAGGAGCGCATCATCATCCTGATCGGCGACGCTCCCCCCCACCCGCGGCAGCGGGGGAACATCACCAAGCGCATGGTGGACGAGGCGGCGGCCGAGCGGAATCTCAAGGTCAACGCCATCATCCTGCCCCAGTAGGGAACTATCTGGTCAAATCCAGGAGCTCGTGGCCTCCGCGGCCCTTGTCGAAGCCGGGCTTGCCGATGAGCAGCAGGTCCCCCGCGTCGCTCAAGTCCAGGGAGAAGCCGAAGAGGGACCGTTCGGCCGCCGGCAGATCCACCCGCTGTATCCATTCTCCCAAGAGGATTCCGTCGCTCCAGGTCCTGGATTCGCTCCTGTAGGCCCGCACCGCGCCGCGGAGCTCCGTTCCGAGGGAGCCGACGGCGATGATGCTTCCATCCGTCGAGACGTCCACGGCGATGCCGAAGCCCCGGTGCTCGGTGTTGACCGCAAGGCGCTCCAGGGTCACTTTCCCGCCGTCCAGGGAATCCGTGCGGATGACGCGGACCGATCCTACGCCTCCGTCGGCGCCGGGAGCCCCGACGACTATGAGCTTTCCGTTGTCCGATATCGCCACCGCCTCTCCGAACCGGTCTCCGGCGGCGCCCTCTGGCAATTGGATGGGAATTAGGTCTGTGACCTCCATCCACCCGGCCTTGGGCTTGCGGAATACGTAGACCGCTCCCTTGCCGCCGTCCCTGCCCGGAGCCCCGACGACGATGATGCCGTCGTCCCTGCTTATGGCGACGCTCACGCCGAAACGGTCGCCCGGGCGGGGATTTCCGATGCCCAGGGTTTTCGCCTGGAGTCCGCTCTTAGGCTCCGCCCAACCCTTCGGCGGCCGGAAGAAGCACACCGCCTGCCCTCCGATTCCTTCCGAAGGGGCCCCCACAACCACGGTGGTCCCCGAAGCGCCCGACAGGGCCAGGGCCGAGCCGAATCCGGCTCCGGGAGCACCGGGGATGCTGAACAGGAAGGGGTCCGTTTTTGCGTCCTTCCAGCCCTGCGCGGGTCTGCCGTAGAAGTAGACGGCCCCGGGCGCCTTCGGCGCGTAGCCC
>CAYUPG010000147.1:7223-7492 GCA_964446515.1 uncultured Treponema sp. | reverse complement strand
CGCAGGCAGGGGCGCAGTGCAAGGCCGCGCTGCAAGGCCGCAGTCACTCCAGGATAGTGATCTCCACCCGGCGGTTGCGGGCGCGGCCCTCCTCCGTTGCGTTGTCCGCCGCGGGCTTGGTGCCGCCCCAGCCTACGTAGAGGAAGCGGTCCGCAGGGATGCCCCGGACGGAGAGCTCCTCCACGATGCGCTTGGCCCGGGCCACGGAGAGCTCAAGCTCCCCCGCGGGCCTGCCCACCGCAGCGGTGTGGCCCTCCACCAGAATGGTG